>CAZJGS010000248.1:0-2503 GCA_964545735.1 uncultured Spirochaetaceae bacterium | reverse complement strand
AAATAGTCTTGTTAGGTCACAGTGAAGGTGCCATTGTAGCAGAGGCTTTAGCTAATAAAGCTGATTCAATTATACTGCTAGCTGCACCTGCAATTAGCGGTAGAGAAACTTATAAATTCCAAGTTTTACATATGTTAAAGCAAAATAATGTCTCAAAAGACATAATTGATTATTATGATAAAACAATTGATGAGGTTACAAGTGCTTTAACCAATCCATTAATAAAAGAAGAAAACAAAAAACAAATTGTACTTTCATATCTTACTTCTCTTGGTAACAATGAAGAATCAGCCCTTAGTGTTTATAAAACCTTGTCATCCCCATGGTATGTAACTTTTTTACAAACTGATCCAAGAGAATATATACGAGAAATAAAAACCCCAACCTTAATTTTACAAGGTACAAATGATACTCAAGTAAAGGCTGAGCTAAATATACCAGTTTTTGAAAAACTATTAAAAAGTGAAAAAAAGATAATTGTTTACCCTAATTACAATCATCTACTACAAAAAAGCATTACAGGAGAAGTAAGTGAATATGATAATATTGAAACTACAATAGAAGAAAATATTCTTTTAGATATTGTAAAATTTTTATCAATTCACTAAATTTAAAAAATGAAAAGTTTCAAATATAAACACTTATTGTTAACATCATTATTTTCAATGATTCTTATCTATGCCTTTACTATGATTTATATAAATAAGAATTTTGATTTTCAATTAGCAGAAACAACGTTTTTTCTTTCTGTTCCAAAATTTATTGAGATTGCTCGCCTATTTACTTATTCACAAGTGCAAGCCTATATAATACAGGCAACAAGTATAGATGTAATTTGGCCTATATCATATTGTTTATTTTTCTATATTCTAAAAGATAAGTTAATAATAAAAAATAAATATAAAATCTTAACGAGTTTGTATATTTTATTTATCTTTATATCTGATATGGGTGAAAACTTTTTTACAGCAAGATATTTAATAAGAAACAATATAAATACAGCTTATGCTAGTGTTATAGCCACTAACATAAAATGGACTGCAATATTTGTACTAATTATTATTTATTTGATAAACTTATACAAAATATATATTAACAAAAAAAAGTTACAAGATTACTAAGCCTAAGGGTATTGGTCGCTCAGCTTCAGTAATTTTATCATTTTTTCTATCGGCAATTTTTAATATGCGCTTGTTTTTATAAATAATTTGAGCTGATCCTCCTCCATCAAGATTAACTAGATTTTCAATACCATATTCTTTACAAAAGGTTGAAAATTCTAACAAAGAAGCACCGCAGCTCTCTTCATTTTTTATATAACCTAATTTACCAGCTCCCTCTGCCCAGATAAGTATAGGCTTGGTTTTGAACGTACCTAGTCCAATTCTTGCAGCCCTACCCTTATCAAAATCTAGTGGATATACGGTAGATGGATAAGGAGTTCCTTCTCCTTTATAAAAAGGACAAGTTAATTCTTTTACTTGAGTGCCTTCAACAACCATAGCAGGACCTACTTGAATTCCTAATTTATAATTATTTGATTCACCAAGATAAGATACTTTTAAATCCTTTATAGAAATTGACGCCTCAGTTTGGATAACAAAACCTGCCATAGGAACTACGACTTGTCCCTTTTCTTTTACTGCAACTATTTGATTCTTTATGATTACGATAGAAGAGCCTTTGCACTTTGGAGTAATTCTGGTTTCAGGTCTATAAAAAAAGTGTGAATTTACACCATTTTCAAATTCATATTGTTCTATATTAATAGTTAAATCTGATACTTCCAGGTTATTAATTTTCACCTTATTATCATAATCAACCAAAAGACATTCTCTATGATTTAAAGGGGGTGATAATATTTTAGAATTCTTTAATGCTAGGCCATGAGGGGTTCCCATCTCATCATAAGGGGAGTCAAGATCAGTTTCATCCATTAGGAAAAAATGACTGTTTACTTTTACTTGAGATGACTCAATATCACTTAAATATCCCATATCATTAGATAATGGGAAAAAAGTTATAGTATCCAAACTACCCTTTGCAAAAGAAAGCCTTTGCTCTTCTACTAGATTGTCAAATATTGATTGTAGTTGTTTATTTTCAAAAAATATTTTGTTATCTTTTTGGGTTATGGTATTTTCTTCTTTCGCTTTATTAAAATAATAATTTAGTAAAACGCCATCATTATAAATATATCCAATATCAGTATTTCTATCTAAATTTATTTTAATATTTCCAATATTAAAGAAAATTAAAAGGCCATAAGAGCTAGGAGATTTTGGAATAATATTTATTTCATACAAATGAGCCATAGCCCTAATTACTCTATTATCAAAAGAGGGGGATTTAAAAATTAAATCCTTCCACTTAAAATCATCAATCAATTGATATTTTTGAATATTACCATCATTTAAATCAACTTGTATAATTTTACTTTTCACTTGTTATCCTTTAATACCTGAAGTAATAGATCCCTCAATTATGTATCTTTGTGCAAAAA
>CAZJGS010000247.1:0-2515 GCA_964545735.1 uncultured Spirochaetaceae bacterium | reverse complement strand
TTCAAAAGTCTAATTTTACTTTTATTATCAAAATCATTTGATATAAAATACAACAGGTTTAATTTGAAATATTATTAACACAGTTCTTCTACCTCTATACCAAATGATATGATATATTATTTAAAACATAGTAAAAAATATTATTAAGATTGTGAGGCAAAAATGAGAATAAAAGAAAATGAAATGTTAGATAAATTTATAGAGATTCTATTATCTAGAGGATTTGATCAAGATCGTTCTAAAGAATCAGCTACTAATTTTGTAAATAACAGTATAGATGGAATGTACTCTCATGGAGTCAACAGATTTGCAAAAGTAATTGAATTTATAGATAAAGGTTATATTAAAGTTGATGCACAAGAATCTATTGAGCAAAGTATTGGGGCTATTGAAATATGGAATGGTAACTTGGCCATGGGTAATTTAGTTGCAACACATGCTATGAATAGAACAATAGAATTAGCAAAACTTCATGGTATAGCAGCGGTTGCAATAAAAAACACAAACCACTGGATGCGTGGAGGCTCTTATGGATGGCAAGCTGCAAATGCAGGCTGTGCAAGTATCTGTTGGACCAACACAAACCCAAACATGCCTGCATGGGGAAGTATAGAAGCAATAATTGGCAACAATCCCTTTGTATTATCTGTACCTAGAAAAAACGGAAAGCATGTAGTTGTAGATATGGCTATGTCCCAATTTTCCTATGGCAAAATTGAAGAATTAAAATTAGAAAATAAAGAATTACCAGTTTATGGCGGGTATGATAGTAATGGAGAATTAACCACAAACCCCGCTGAAATCGAAAAGACCTTAAGACCTCTTCCTATTGGATATTGGAAAGGTTCTGCATTATCAATGGGGTTAGATATTTTTGCTTCCTTTATTTCTGGAGGTCTTTCTACTCCACTAATTGGAAAAGAATGTGAAAGTGAATATTCTATTTGTCAAATAATGATAGCTATTGATGCAAAGCAATTATCAAATTACGAAGCTTCAAGCAACCAGATTGATAAAACAATTGAAATGATTCAACAAGCTAAAAAAATTAGCGAAGATGGTGAAATTAGATATCCTGCTGAAAGGGAATATAAAACAAGAATTGAAAACAAAAAACTTGGAATACCTGTAAATCAATCAGTATGGAATAAAATCTTAACACTATAATGAGTAAACATAGAGTTTTGACTACCAACTAACAATAGCGAAGTAGTTATAATAAAAGAAAAATAAAAGGAGTCAATATGAAAAATATATATTTAGCAGGCGGCTGTTTTTGGGGTACTCAACATTTCTTTTCGTTGGTCAAAGGTGTTATTAACACCAAAGTTGGTTATGCAAATGGAATAAAAGAAAATCCAACATACAAAGAAGTTTGTTCTAAAAAGTATAACTTTGTTGAAGCTGTTGAAATAGAATATGATGAGGCCATAACAGACCTAAATATTTTATTAAAAAAATTTTTCCTAACTATAAACCCTACTTCGCTAAATAAACAGGGAGGAGATATTGGCCTTCAATATAGAACAGGTATTTACTTTACAGAAGATAATTCTAGAGAAATTGCAACAAAAGCATTACAACAACTTCAAGCCCAAAATGAAAAAAAAATACAAATTGAATTATTACCTCTTGAAAACTTTTATTCAGCTGAAGCATACCATCAAGATTATCTTGATAAGAATCCAAATGGATATTGTTATATTCCCTTTAGCTTATTTGAAAAGGCCAAAGAATAAAACTATAATAAATATATTATAGTTTTTTAACTCTGCTTTATTTTTCCTATTATTTTCTGAAATATAGTGTATAATTGGTATAAATTCGTATAAGATATCCCATTAGGGATATTTTAAATATTTCACAGCATTATCTAATAATAAGTCAGGGAGAAAAATGAAAATTTTAAAAAAGATTATTTTTATTTTTTTAATATTATTTTTTAACTTTTCATTATTTGCTGTATCTCATAGTTTTGAACTTTTTTACTCACAATTGAAAAACAAAGATATTATAGTTGCTTGTGTAGAAAACACAGGATTTATACAAAAAGCATCTCCATCTCTTTATGATGGTTATTTAGTTGAGTATTATAATAAACTTGGCGAAGCTCATAACATTCATTTCAAATATATTCTTGCTGAAAATACTGAAGCTTGCCAAGAATTAGTAAATAAAGGTATTGCCGATATTAGTTGCTTACAGTATAAATCAGAAGAATTAGAAAAGTCATTTGTATATAGTGATACACAAATGACAATACTAAAAACTAATCTTTATACACTAGCTGAAAATGATGCTCTTTATTTTGATGATTTTGCTAATTTTGATGGTATGACAATTGGAATAAGGAAAGATTTACATACAATAGATAAATTATACGAGTATGCGAAGCACGGTGGATTCTCTTTTATCCCTATATTATATGAAAATGAAATTGAATTACAACAGGCCTTAAAAAATAAAAAAGTTGATACTATTGCTACCGATTATAATATTTTAAGTGAGTCTTATT
>CAZJGS010000246.1:0-2531 GCA_964545735.1 uncultured Spirochaetaceae bacterium | reverse complement strand
AAACTGGGAGAACAAATATCTACTTGGATAATCCGATACCTGTCTCTACTCTACTGTAGCATTAAATTAGGAGTAAAATGCAACAAAGAACATTTATCAATATGAACAATGGGAGATTTAATGACTAAAATAAAAAATGATTATTCTTATGCCTACTTATTGATAGGCTTTGTATTCCTTTTCTTTTCCAACGGACGATGGGCTTTACCGCTTGCAACATTTATAGCTCCAATATTTCTAATACGTTTTCTTAGATTTCATAAACCTTTAAAAGGATTTGTA
This sequence comes from uncultured Spirochaetaceae bacterium, assembly GCA_964545735.1. Classification (GTDB taxonomy): domain Bacteria; phylum Spirochaetota; class Spirochaetia; order Sphaerochaetales; family Sphaerochaetaceae; genus Pleomorphochaeta. Next base: position 2,249 of record CAZJGS010000246.1, on the reverse strand, counting down.
TTTCTGATCTTTGCCGGATTTATTTCCAATATCTTCATCTGGAAAGGACAAATGCCAGTACCAGACTTTGTTTATTATATTATGTCTTTTATGATGAGTTTATTTACAGCTCTGGTATTTCTCATCGACAGGATTTATTCACAGCGATTGAAAGGTATTGTTTCAACTCTTGTTCTTCCCTCTGCTTTTGTATTAATGGATTATATTTCTGTTTCAGCGAATCCAGGCGGAACATTTGGAGCTTTTGCAACCACACAATCATCTTTGCCTCTATTGCAGCTTCTTTCCATTACTGGTATTTGGGGAATAACATTTATCATTCTCTGGACAGCTTCTACTATTAATTGGCTTTGGGATAAGTCTTTTAAATGGAAACAGATCAAAACAGGCTTGTTAATTTACAGTATAACTTTTCTAACAATAATTATTTTTGGGCAGGTTCGCTTATCAATAAATAATGATTGCAATACTGTTAGAATTGCTTCAATAAATATTAGCAAAGGCGCATTAAAGAACCGTCATAATGCGAATATTGATTCTATTGCTGAAAAAGCCAATGATGATTTTCTGACAAATTGTAAGATTGCTTCTTCTTCTGGTGCCAAAGTTGTGTTTGGAATTGAAACGGTTATAAGCTTAGATAAGGATGTCGAAAATGAGTTTATCGAAAAAGCTAAAATTATTGCCCAAAAAAATAGTATTTATTTGGGACTTCCAATGGAAGTAATCCCAAAAGATTACCCGGAAGTACGTCCAGAAAATAAAATCATTTGGATTTCTCCCGAAGGGCAAGTTTTATTTACATATCATAAATCAAAGCCTACACCTGGCGAAGGAGATTATGGGGATGGTGTGATAAAATATTTTGATTCCCCTTATGGACGGATAAGCACTGCAATTTGTTTCGATATGGATTTCTTATCACTGATCAATCAAACCAGTAATATGAACATTGACATCATGTTGGTACCTGGTAACGACTGGAAAGACATAAGCCCTTATCATACTTATGCAGCTTCTTTCAGGGCTATTGAACATGGATTTAATATGGTTCGATCCGTAAGTCAGGGATTTTCCGCTTCGTTTAATTATAAAGGACAAACTCTTTCTTCACAAGACTTTTTCAATACCGATGATGTAATTTTATACTCTGATGTACCTACAAAAGGGCAAAAAACAATTTATTCTCAATTAGGGGATTATTTTGCCTGGTTGTGTATTATTTTCTTTGTAATTATTAGTGCTTTTTTTATAAAACATAAATAATGAATGATTTGAAATGAAAACGCAAACCATTATAACATGGATTCTAATTTTAGTAATTATTGACCAATCGATTAAAATTATCATATACAATTTTTATGGAGAAATAAATTTTGATATTATTCCTTCTCTGATTGAATTTAAACCAACTTTTAACGTAAAACACAGTTGGGTAAACACATTACTGAATAAAAATTTCGGGATAAATGTCGGATTATTACCACATGTTATTCTGTACTTGTTGATAGGGATTTTAGTTCCCATGTATTTTTCGTATTTTAGGAATAAGATTTTTAATAATAAAAAACTCATAGACATAGCAACCATATTTATGATGGCAGCGATTCTATGTGCATTGATTGGAAACATAATATGGAAAAAAGGCACACTTGATTTTATATATCTCAAACCATTGTTCGTTTTTGACTTAAAAGATATATACAGTGATTTTGGGGTTGTAATATTTCTAATATATGCCTTTAAAAATCGGGATAGATTAACTGGTAGTATGAAGATAAGAGATGTTTATTTGGACACAATATTTAGACTAAAGAAGATAAGAAATAAAACTAATTCCAGCACCTAACATGCAGTCATAAAACATTGGGGTTTAGGCGGTTTACTAAGTGTATCGCTCGCTGGCAACGTTTGTATGGGTTGATAGGTTCGCAGCTCCAAACTCCCCAACGTTTCATACCGTCACTCGTTATGCCCAATATCAGAAAATTAGATTATCTAAAAATGAAATAGAAAATAATAATTAACGTTTTAACTGAGTCGCCCAAACCGCTACATTCCTATCCAGCTTTGCATAAATTTGGTTTGGAATGCTAATTTTAAAAACCACTTCTACTCTAATTATTTATAGCATGTTATAGCCAGTGCTATTTTACCCATTTAAACAATCTTTAAAATATTTTTTTTGAACATCAGAAGAGCAATCAAATTCAGTAATGTTCCAATGCCGATTAAAACAAAAACTTTAA
>CAZJGS010000245.1:0-2548 GCA_964545735.1 uncultured Spirochaetaceae bacterium | reverse complement strand
TAATTTTTAATGCCATATTTTGAAACAAGTTTTTTGCATGGAAGATAATTTCACCAAGAACAAAGCCAAAGAGTAAGATAACGAAATATCCAAAAAGAACAATAATTCTAGCAAGTTGATCCCATGGATAACCCGTAAGATGACCTGAAATCATCATTGTATATATTACCCCTATTCCACAAATAACTGGTAAAAGGGAAGTTGAGACAACCGAAGACATTGAAATATGCGAATCAGAACACTTCATACGCGAGATAAGAACAGCAACGGGAAGAATGTATCTACTCGCAATGACCATAACCGTACAACCAATATGTTCTTGTGTAACTGACCCGATAATAAATCTGTCACTCAGATCAATAAGCTTTAAATCAAACGAATTGCCCGGCATAAGGTAAAATATAAATACCACCAAACTCACTACTATACCCTTTGCAACCGGCGGCAATCCTCTCGCTATTGACCAAGCAGCCAGTAGTAGGGGGAAAACGACAATATGAGTTGTGTTATTAATACTGCTTGATGTTCCTAAGCAGAAAAACGTAACCCCAAGCGCCCACCAAACATCTCCTGCCTCAGGTTTTTCAAAACTGGCCAATGCAATTGGTATCAAACATAATAGTAACATAATAGCACGCACTTCCACATCTGCGATCCATTTAACAACCAATATCGCGGGCACAAAACATAACACTCCGATCCATAGAGTTTGAGTCCTCTTGGGGTCAGCACGTAATTTCCACCACAGAAAAGCCATTCCTATAGTCAGAATTACTGCAAACAAAAGCCACCTTTCCGGCAACTCAATAGGACTATAAACATTGTAAAATGTTAGTCTCCTTATCGCAAGACCAATCCACACCGTACAAAAGATTACAATCCAAGCGGGCCTTCGTGAGAGTCCCCACGCTACCAGGGGTATGCTTAAAACCACCCAATTTAGAAGATAATATGGACTGGCAGAAAGAAAAATTCCAGCAAAGACAAAAGTTGAAAGAAATAAGAGAATTATTTCACTGGTATTCACACCCTTTTTGCCAAAAATTCGTAAGTACAATAAAGGAAAAACCACCATAAACAAGAAAGTCATAGTAACCTTGAATGGATGAGCAAAAATAAGGTTGGCACTGAAAGGCAGTTGGCGGGATATATAATCAAATATACCAAGGTATGATAAGATACCAATAAATAAGCAGAGGCCAAGGGTTCCTACGCCAAGCAACATCACCATGGAATGCACATCCCTTCCTTGAGTAGAGTTGCACAAGGCAAGATATACAAAGAGCACCATTGATACTATGGTTGCAAATACCATAAATATGCCACTGGCAAGAGAACCCTTTATTCTCATATCCTCCAAACGCTTTCGGCGAAGTTCATTCAGCGTTAAAGAGGTTGATTCCCCTGCTATATGTCTGGAGAATCCTTTTATTAAAATGGATTTGTCCTTAGCAGACAACTTGATCAAATTCAAGGCTGGCAAGGCAGGGGATTTGTAGAAAGGTGAGACACCTATCAAAACTGAAAGGGTTGGAGCCCAATCTATTTGCAGAATTTTTTTTGGACCACATTTTTTGACACGTGGACCCCATAGAATAAACGGAGTTTCTATCACGGCTGGAGTTCGATCAACATGAAACCCATTGTTATCCATTCCATGTTCGGAAGTAATCAGCACATTATCCAAGTCTGTAGTTAAACCAACAAGCTGACGCACATAATCATCAAGTATTCTAAGCATTTTAAAACTATTAGGTGAAAGCGGCGTCTCAAGATGACCCACAAAATCCAAGGCAACACACTGAACAACAGCAAAATCCCACTTTTCTTTTTTGAGAAAAGTATAAGCATGCTGAAAAAGATAATCTGCATCCTCTCGATATTGACTAAAAAGAAAACGTTTAGGTTTAAATACAGTAAGATCAGTATATTCTCCATATGCTCCACGCAAACAATGAGAACTCAAAATTACTGCTCGTTTATTTTGTTCTATTGCGCGTTTGAAAATGTTATCATAGCTTGACGTTGAACCTTTAAAATCTTCAAATATAGCAAGGGGATGCGCTACTTTCCCAGCAAATATTGCATGATCACCCGCAATTGATAAAGGAGTGGAAACCACCTCAGAGATACCCCAGGCACCACGTGCACGGCAACTGGATATAAACGGCATATAATTACTAAATGCAAAATCCTTACGTAAAGCATCCAAGAGGATCACAAGCGTTCTACTGTGCGGAAGATCTAATGCTGAAATATAATCCCTCTCTTGATGTATTTGCTTTTTATCAGCAAAGAGGTCGTAGCTTGCGTAGACAATGGCAGTGGTAAAAATAAACAGAGAAATAAGAAATAAAAGTGTCTTTTTACGTTTTACACACAGAAAGAAATTCTTTTTATTAATACTTAGAATTTGAGATCTGGAAGACATCATTTTTTAAACCAATGACAATGTTGAGGAGCATAGAATGTCTTTAATTACAGTAAGTTTCAAAGAATCATTATGAAGAAAAAACGTTGTATCACCTACTTCAATGCAACAACTCCC
>CAZJGS010000244.1:0-2556 GCA_964545735.1 uncultured Spirochaetaceae bacterium | reverse complement strand
CATCAATTGCAAATTTCGGACCAGTATAAACATCCCCTCCAACAAAGATATCACTTTCTCCAGTCTGTAATGTTAGACTATCTGCAATAGCGGCTTTCCCAGGACGTAATTCAACCTTACTCTCTTCAAGCATATTACCCCATTCAATAGATTGACCAATGGAAAGAAGAACTGTATCTGCAGGTATAATTTTTGTATTCTTTTCGTCATATTTAGGACTGAATTTATGATTTTCATCAAAAACACTAATACATTTTTTAAACTCAACACCAGTTACTTTTTTATTTTCTACAACGATACGAGTTGGACCCCAGCCATTATTTATGATAATATCTTCTGCTTTTGCTTCAGCAATTTCATCTTCTTCTGCTGGCATTTCTTCTGCACTTTCAAGACATACCATCTCTACTTTATTAGCACCTGTTCTAATTGCAGTACGAGCAACATCAATAGCAACGTTACCACCACCAATAACAACCACAGTACCAGGAGTTTTTATATCTTTACCAAGGTTTACGTCCCGTAAGTATTCAACTCCAGCAATAACTGATTCATTGTCTTCTCCGTCTATTCCAAGTTTTCTACCACCTTGTGCACCAATTGCTACATAAAAGGCTTTGTATCCCTGATTTCGAAGTTCTTTAAGTGAAACATCTTTACCAACTTCTACACCACATTTAATTTCGACCCCTAGCTTGCGTAGTACATCAATTTCAGCATCTATAACATCTCTTTCGAGACGGAATGATGGAATGCCATATTTAAGCATACCGCCTGGGTGATCAAGTTTTTCAAATACAGTGATTGAGTATCCTTTTTGTGCAAGAAAGAAAGCACAAGAAAGACCGGAAGGACCAGAGCCAATAATTGCCATTTTAATATGGTGATAATCAAAAAGTTTTTCAGGAACAAATTGTTTTCCTTCTTCTAATTCACGATCTGCAAGAAACTTTTTAATATCATCAATGGCAACAGGATCATCTATTTCATTACGAGTACACTCTTGCTCACAAGGGTGAGGGCAAATACGGCCACAAACGGCAGGAAATGGATTTTCTTTTTTTATAAGTTCTAGTGCCTCATCATATTTACCTAGAGCTGCTAATTTAATATAACCCTGTATTGAAATATGAGCTGGACAAGTAGCTTTACAAGGTGCTCCACCTGTTTTATAAGTATTTTCAAAGTTTTCTCTAAAGTCTGGATTATAGCGATCTTTTCCCCAATTGTGATTGTCTGATAAAGGCATTTCAGGGAATTCAATTTCCGTTTTTGCACAAAGGTTTGAGCCGAGTTTAACAGCATTAGCCGGGCAAGTTTCTACACACTGACCACAGCCACTACATTTTTCAGTATCTACCTTAGCAACGTAGTTTGAGCGAGACATATTAGGGGTGTGAAAGTACTGACTTGTACGTAAAGCTAAACAAACATTCCTTTCGCAGTTACAAATAGCCCATATTTTATTAGTGCCATCCATGTTAGTAACCTGGTGCATGTACCCACGTTTTTCCGCAAGTACTAATACTTCTTCTGCTTCTGTTTTAGTAATACGACGGGCTTTACCCATTGCAATACAACTTTCTGCAGTAGCTCCTAAAATGAGGCACATTTCTTCAGGTAAATTTCCGGTTCCCTCTCCCATTTGTTGACGTACTAAACGACACTGGCAAGGAGCTAGTCCTATATGATTTTGATATTTTGTGAGCCAGTATGAAATCTCTTCAAAAGGGGCTTTTCTGGTTTCTGCTTTTATTGCCGATTCAACAGGAATAACACGCATTGCTCCATTACCCATAGGCATAGCAGTTACAACTTTTTCAACTGTCTTTAGGGTATATTGTTCAAATGCGCGTGCAATTTCTGGATGTGCATTTGCATTTTCTCTGTTAAGCATCATTAATTCATAAATACCAGGAACAAAAATAGGTAATTCGAAGGTATCAGTACCATCGCTTTGTGGTTTCAATTCAAGAATACCAAAGTCAGTAAGTTGCATACACATATCAAAAGTATCTGAATAAGTCATTTTGGTACGTTTAGCCAAATCCACAACTTTTTCTTCTTTTCGCCTTGTCATTGCAATAAGCAAATCGGCTTGTTTGTCTGATACTAAATCTGCAAATACATAATATTCGGGATCTTTTTCAGTATAATCTACTTTACGTCCTGCTACATGTTGTGCAAGTTCCACGATTTTTTCTCTAATAGCCATTTTCCCTATCCTTTTTAAAATTTATATTATGATATTTATTTTTTTATAATTGTGCTTGCTTGCTCTTTTAGCCAATCAACCCAAGAAGAAACACCTTCTCCTGTTTTTGCTGAAATAGGGAAGATTTTAATATTAGGATTAAGTTTAAGCACTCTCTCTTTGAGAACTTTCATATCAAAGTCAAAAACTGACATTGTATCTATTTTATTAACAATTAATGCATCACACATTGTAAACATTTTTGGATATTTAAGTGGTTTATCATCACCTTCTGGAACAGATAAAATCATTGCATTTTTACTAGCTCCCGTATCAAAGGAAGCAGGACAGACAAGATTTCC
>CAZJGS010000243.1:0-2557 GCA_964545735.1 uncultured Spirochaetaceae bacterium | reverse complement strand
CAGAGACTGGTCAAATAGATGCAGAAAAATGCATCAGTGGATGTCGACTTTGTGTAGATGCCTGTGCTTCTCATGCGATTTCTTTGATACCAGAAAAATTTACAGAGCAACAATTGAAAAATGATGAAGTTAAAAAAGCTCTAGGAGTTCTTTCTAAAAGTAAAACTGAGCAGGAAACCATTGCATTTGAAATAGCAAAAAATTCCGATAATCCATTGGTTAAACAATTAGCTGAAGCTATTGGCATTTCAAATCGTATAATGGCGGAAGACCTTTTAAGAGAAGCAGGTTTTATGCTACCTCAAAGCAGTGAAGTCTTAACCCTTTTAAATAAATTGGTAGACTCAAATAAGACAGTAGATTTCCCAGAAGAAGTAGCTAAAAAAATTATTAATAAATTAAGTGAAATAAATGGAATTTCAAAGGAAAAGGACGTGAAAAAATATCGTTGCACTGTATGTGGTTATATTCATGAAGGAGAAATGCCTTCAAATTTTAAATGTCCTGTTTGTTCTCAGCCAGCAACAGCATTTGAGTTGATGGTTGAAAATAAGAGTACAAATTATAAATATGAAGGAACTAAGACAGAAAAAAATCTAATGGAAGCCTTCTCTGGTGAGAGCCAAGCACGAAACAAATATACTTATTTTGCTAATATTGCTCAGAAGGAAGGCTATGATCAGCTATCTGAAGTATTTTTAAAAACTGCCAGAAATGAGCAGGAGCATGCAAAATTATGGTATCAAGAACTAGGTCATATTGGATCTACTGCTGAGAACTTGCTTCATGCTGCAGAAGGGGAAAATTATGAGTGGACTGATATGTACGATCGCTTTGCAAAAGATGCTGAAGCTGAAGGGTTTAAGCAATTAGCAGCTAGGTTTAAACGAATTGGTGCAATTGAAAAAGCGCATGAAGAAAGATATCGTGCTCTTTTGAAAAATGTTGAAATGCAACAAGTTTTTGAAAAAGGCGAAGAAACAATGTGGGAATGCCGTATTTGTGGTCATTTAGTGATAGGAAAGAAAGCTCCAAAGGTCTGCCCAGTCTGCTCGTACTCACAAAGTTATTTTGAAGTCAGAAAAGAAAATTATTAAGTTTTACCAGAATTTATCTTTTTGTAAATACCTGCTACAATTGTAGCAGGTTATTATATTAAAAATGTAATCACTATTTATTAATTCAATGGAATTACTAGGATTTACAATATAGAAAGAAGAGGGTTCAGACAAAATATTGGTCTTTTTAAACAATTAAGGCATGTTAATTTCTACCTATACTTCACATTTTTTATAACTCTTCGTATTCTTTCATAGAATGATATTCATCTTCACTGAAAATAATATGATCTATTATTTCTATTCCTAATATTTTTCCACATTCCTTTAATCTTTTAGTAATTTGTAGATCATTTAAACTAGGCGTTAGGTTTCCAGTTGGATGGTTATGGCATATTATTATTGCTACAGCCCTATTTTTTATAGCATTAGAAAAAACTTCTCTCGGGTGAACAATACACTGGTTGATAGTCCCCATTGATGCAACATCAATTGCTAGTACTTCATGAGCACAGTTTATTGCTACTGAAATAAATAATTCTTGCTCTCTAGAAGCATAATGTCTAACAACTTTATGAACATCTGTAGGTTCAATAATTTGTTTTGTCTTTTTTTCTATTTTTCTTCTGCCTAGCTCTAAAGCTGCACAAAGTTGTGAACTTTTTGCTAATCCAAGTCCTTTGATTTTATTCAATTCTTCTAATGCTAGCACACCTTTGGTATCTAATATTTTTATAACTGAATCGGTAATACTTTTAATTCCATTTTCTCTGTTTCCAGAGCTTATCAACAGTGCAACTAATTCTTCATCAGTTAAGGCTTTTACTCCATATGATTTTAATCTTTCTCTAGGTTGCTCTTCGATAGGCATTTCTTTCACATCAAGAATAAGTGGGTTATTTATTTTATATCTCATACTTCCATATATTAAATAACTTGTAAAATCGCATTATATATGGTAATAAAACTTATGAGCGAATTAATATATCGAATAGGGGATTTGGCAAGAAAGGCAAAGATCACTGTTCGTACAGTTAGATATTATGAAAGTCTTAATTTAATTCAACCAAATTTTAGGTCTCCCGGAGGCCAGCGCTATTACAGTGAAAAAGATTTGGTTTATTTGAAACGTATTCTCGAATTAAAAGAATTAGATTTTTCTCTTGAAGAGATTAAGAAAATCATTAGTTTAAAAGATGTGGATGACTCAGGAGCTCGTAGAAGAAGCGAGCTATTACATCAATATAGGAAAAAGCTTTCAGCTATTTTGGATAAAAAAGTTATGTTAGAGTCAAAAATAGATTCAATAAATTGGCATATTAGACAATTAGAGTCAAATATTGATTTTAGAGAATGCCCTGGAAAAGATTGTAAGAGCTGCCAATTTAAAGAAGACTGTCGGTTCGCTTTGGATGACGATATTGATTATTAATTTTTTAGGTTATATTTTGAGGTATAGTTCGATTTAATATATCCGTATATACATGAGATCAATATAA
>CAZJGS010000242.1:0-2563 GCA_964545735.1 uncultured Spirochaetaceae bacterium | reverse complement strand
AGACGAATCATATCAAGTCGTCCAAGAACTGCTGTTGGTGCCCAATAATAACCTATCCATGGTTCACCTTTTTTAAAGGCTCCTACCATAGTACCAGCTAAAGCTGTATCACTACCAGTAATCGCAAGGTTATAGGTTTCACCTAAGTTATTTTCTTCAAAAATCTTTTCACTGATTTCCATTTGTGTCCAACCAGCTACTCCACCTAAAATAATACCTTTTGAAGGATCTTCTGGATCTGGAAATAAAGAAGCATATTTAGGTAAATCTGAAACGCTCTTCAAATCTGGTGCCTGTGCATTTGGTCCTTCAACTAAATATCGAGGAATCCACCAACCCTGTGGTGCGTCTGGCATATTTGGACCGAGGTCAACAAAGTCTCCAGATTCAACACCTTTTTTGTATACTTCTGGGAAGTTTGAATGCCATGATTCCATATCAACATCTATGTCTCCCTGTTGCAATCCGGTAAGAATTGGAAGGGTATTCCCGGGTATAAAGTCGGCTTTATATCCTGTTAATCCATTTTCAATAATGAAGGCCATTATCCTGTTGTGTACTTGGACAGAATCCCAAGAAACATCACCGAAAACAATAGTTGTTTCAGCACTTTCAGTTTCTCCGCTAGCAAAGAGACCTCCAGTAATTAATACCAATAAAATTAAAGCAATTATGCTTAGTTTTTTCATACTTTTTTTCTCCTTTTTTATATATTTTATATTTTAAATATTACCTAATATTGTATAGAAGTGTCAACCAACCGACCCTTAAACACCCTATATCAACAAGTTTTTAAACATCTAATTCGTTATATAGAAAACAATTAAATAGCAAAATGAAAATAATCCAATCTTCACATTATTTGCATTATTTGCACAAAAATTAAATATTTATGCAAAAATTAGAGAATAAAAGAAGGCTGAAATATTCCTAATATATTGTTTTATTATAGGGGTATTTTCTGTCATATTTTACGTTATATTTTAGGACAAAATACCTTTATAAATTTAGCATTTTTGAACCTTTTTATCCCAAAGTTAATGCTAAAGAAGTAGGGTGCAACAAGGTAATAAAAGAAGAAAAAATAGTGAGAAAAAAATGAAAAAATAAGCTACTATTAGCTCCATTTTTTATTGTTATAAAGGCTTTTCACTCATCACTTTTATTACTTCAATAATAATGGTAACAATAATAATAATTGTGATAAATGTAATAGCACTGAAAGGGGCATATTGAAATATAACATTTACACTATTTACTTCAAGTTCTATTTTTTATCAGATACCAAATATCAATTAAGTACATGCTTAGCGTAACCAGAAACATAGCTTACTTATTGCAACTGATGCTCAAATAATATTAGCAACAAAAATAACTGTCCATATCATAGAAGAAATAGATAATAATAGAAGAAAACAATTACAGATAATGCCAGGCAAAGATCTACAATTGTATCTTTCCTTTCATATATCAATCGTCTTTTCTGCCGTCGGGATACCGGGTCCCTTTTACAGCTCCAATCTCTCCTGTTTCAAAATCACTCTTTATATAGCTGAGTACTTCATCAGTAGAGAGAACCTTTGCCACAGTACTTCCTACTAGCGTCAGGGCAATCTCTTGATTTGATGTTGCCGTTGCTACAGAATCTCCAACTACTACTACATCGTAACCACGTGAATTACCGGCATAAGTTGTGCTGAGTATACACTCATCTGTCCAGAGGCCAACAAGGATGATAGTATCTATACCTGCATTTTTTAGTTTTTCATCCAGATAAGATTTACCGTTTTCATCATAAGTCCAAAACATATCCAGATGCTTTCCGTGGTAGAACCATCCGTCAGAAACCTCTTTTTCTGTCGGTGCAATTTCTGATAGAGGTTTCATTCCGGGTGCCCCGTTGAACATATATACAGCGTTCTCTGGATTTTCAGGACGAAATCCTTTAGGACCATACCATCTATCCATTGAATTGCTTATGCCATCGTCAAATGTGCGTGTCCAAGCACTCCACATAATGCGTATTCCTTCATTATCTGTTCTAGCCTCTCTAAAAGCATCCACCAGTTTCTTAAGATTTGGAAGAATTTTACCAGCATAAGGTCTGTAATCTTCCTGACAGTCATCTAGTAGCAGTGCAATTCTCCTAGGACGGTCACTCAAGTTCCAAGAAGCCCAAAAGCTTAAGGGCATTTCGTTCTCCCCTCCGGGGGTAGAGCTGTAATTTTCCATAGGTTGCAGTGCCTGATCTATGTCTCGATTCTTACATGGTTTCTTAAGAGCTTCTTTCAAAGTTATGATTTTTTTATCCCGTTCGTACATCATTGAGTCCTTCCTTTATTGTGAAATTTAAATATAATTAATCCTTTGACCGCTAACAAGCATGAAGATATAGCCAGAAAAGTTATATGATAAAATCATATGTTCAATATAACCTGTTGTCAACAAGAGATGTTTTTGCCTATATCGCTGATAGTGTGAAGCTTTACTTCAATTGATAAACATTTTTTAGAAAAATAATGAGCTTACTTAAATATCTAGACGCACACAACTTTATGTTAAT
>CAZJGS010000241.1:0-2569 GCA_964545735.1 uncultured Spirochaetaceae bacterium | reverse complement strand
GTTCACCATCATGTTCACCATCATGTTCACCATCATGTTCACCATCATGTTCACCATCATGTTCACCATCATGTTCACCCTCATGTTCACCCTCATGTTCACCATCATATTCACTACTTATAGGAATTAAAGGGATAATGGTCTTAAAAATATCACCTTCAATGAATTGAGGGTCTTCCCCAGAATAAATTTTATTATATTTGAAAATATTTCTAACACCTGACCCTAATTCATCAGCCCAACCAATTTCCTTGAAAAATCTAGCTATTGTTGGATTTTTTGGAAAAGGAGAGAAACTATAAAGATCAAGTAGTCCATTACCATGAGGTTTGTTCCCATTCTCTTTAGCAGGTAAAGGATTAGAAAACTCTCTATGGATTAACAAATTAGAAATAGCTTCTCTAAAAATTTTATCTCTTAAACTTACTCTTTGATCTCCCTCTAGATAAAATTTATCATTAAGATGTTTTGCTTCAAAACTCATTAATCTTTCATAACTTACTAAAAGGTTTTCTCTTATATCATCTCTATCATCATAACGATCCAAATTTACTCTTCGTAATATGGCATCTGTTCTATGATGGGGTAAAGCTGATTGAATTAAAGTTTGATTACCAAAAATTAGAATACCACCTAATGTAATACCTTCTTTTCCAGAATTTAAATCTTTCAAATATAATCCAGCACTTTTTAATAGTTCAATATTATCCATCGAAGCCCATGGATGATTTGGCTTTTGATTATTAGCTAATTTTCTAACTTTATTAAATAATTCAGCATCTAAATCTTCAATAGAAGCAAATGGAAAAATTTTATTTTCGGTATAAGTATTTTGTTTTCTCATATATAAATTTGATACTAAATTTGTGTTATTAGTAATATCAAAATCACCATCTTCATTTCTATCAAATATTTTACCTTTGCACCTATGAACTTGAGAACTTTCAGGGATATTAATATATAAAATAGTTTTGTCATTTATTTCATATTCTTCAACATTAAGATAAAAAGGAGGATTAAGCTTCATTTGGTTATTTAATGATGTTACAAAATTCTTTTTTAAAGTAATAATAGAATCTTTATCAACTCCAACAATTTCACGATTATCATTTACACCTAAAAATAAATGGCCTCCATCGGTATTTGTCAAGCTAATGTTCCCATTACATTAAATAATTTATAACTCTAAGCTATTATCATTAAGTAAGAAATTATAAAGGCTGATAGTTGTTATACCATTTTCATCACTTCTTGTTTTTATAATATCTTTTGTAATAATTATCTTCTTAAACGAATCATTTATATTCAGTAAAGAAGCATTTTCTTGTTCAATTTTTTCTTCAGTTGGGAGGCTTAATGCTGATTGAATATAGTATCTTTTTCGACCTAAATTTGCTACAAAATCAACTTCTAATTGTTTTTTTTCAAAATGTCCGTCATCAGTCATTCTTCTCTTAGTAACAATACCTACATCTACTTGGTACCCTCTGAGTCTTAGTTCATTATATACTATATTTTCCATAATATGAGTTTCTTCTACTTGTCTAAACCCCAATCTTGCATTCCTAAGACCTACATCTTCAAAATAATATTTAAGTTGTGCACCAATATATTTGCGCCCTTTGACATCAAATCTATTTGCTTCGTTTATAATAAAAGCATCTTTCAAATATTCAATATATTTCCTAATTGTATTTACACTTATTTTAGATTTTATTGAACTTTGAAATGTTTTTGCAATCTTATTAGGATTACTAAGTGTTCCAATACATGAAGCTAAAACATTGATTAAATCATTTAATTCTTGTGTTTTTTCTAAGCCGTTTCTATCAACAACATCTTTTATGTAAGTTTCTTCAAATAATCTATTTAAATAATTAATTTTCTGCTCTTCTGTTTTCATAAAAATAGTTAACGGCAATCCACCATATGTTACATATTCAGCCCATCCTTCATATTTATCACCTTCATAAATACTCATAAATTCTTTAAAGCTTATTGGAAATACATGAATTTCATCACCTCTGCCTCTAAATTTAGTTAAAATATCAGTTGATAAAAATTTTGAATTACTACCTGTAATATAAATATCAAGATTGTCTTTATGTAATAGGGAATTTAATACTTCTTCAAAATCATTCAACATTTGTACTTCATCTATTAAAATGAAATATTTTTCATCATCAATAATCAAAGATTTAATATATTGCATTATTGTCTGAGGATTTCGATATTTCTTATTCTCAAAAACATCTAGTTCTATCGAAATAATATGTTTTTCATCAATAGATTGATTCAATAAATAATTTTTAAATAAGTTAAATACTAAATATGATTTACCAATTCTTCTAATTCCTGTAATAACTTTAATCATACCATTGTCCATACGATTAATTAGTTTTTGCAAATATTTATCTCGTTTTATTTCCATAAGAATACACCTCATTGATAAAACAGGGTAATAATACCCTCTTTTATCAAAATTATAACACACTTTAAGACATAACTAAATAAATATTTTGACAAAACAAGGTAAAATTACTTTTTTTTGTCAAAACACCATAGCTTT
>CAZJGS010000240.1:0-2576 GCA_964545735.1 uncultured Spirochaetaceae bacterium | reverse complement strand
CTAATAAAGGTAATTGGGAATCTCAAGTATTGGCTATAACTGCACCAGTTTTTTTCAGATTGCTCTACAGTAGCGGATTGCGGACAATTGAAGCTAGGATGCTTGAGCGAAAGGATGTTGACCTTGTCACAGGGATTGTTAGCGTACGACATTCCAAAGGCCAGAACCAACATTTTATAGTTCTTCACGCGACTATGCTCAAACTTATGCAAAAATTTGACTCCAGGATTGAAAGACTTGCATTACAAAGAAGCTATTTCTTTCCCGCGCGTATCGATGGTCACCACAGTAGAAGTTGGATTGAGAAAAATTTTCGTAAACTATGGGATAATTGTGGATTCTCGTATGCTAGGCCGTACAGTCTGCGACATTGCTATGCGACTACCAATATCAACAGTTGGACAGGATGCGATGAGGGTGAATTCAACTCCAACTTTATCTATCTGAGCAAAAGCATGGGTCATACAGTACTGGAAAGCGCAAGCTATTATTTCTCTCTGACACCACAAATAGCCGAGCTAAAGTATACACTAAGCCGCGAAACCTTCGACAATATTGTACCGGAGGTAAAAGATGAGTAGAAATAAAGTTGAAATGGCAAAAATTTCACGACTCATTGGAGACTGGATAAACAGTTATCTTCCAACCATGAAGGCAAGAAGCGTGAAAACCATTGAGGCATATGAGAATTCAATCTCATTGTATCTTACATTCTTGGAGATGGAAAAGGTAGTTCAAGAACTTAAAATTGTTCCTGATAGCTTTTGCCACAGGAATATAGAGAAGTGGTTGATATGGCTTAGAGATGTTCGGAATTGTTGCCCAGCAACCTGCAATAATCGCTTAGCCGCTATAAGGGCCTTTCTAAAGTATGTAGCTCTGAAAACACCCAAGCTAGCTTTTCTCTATCAAGAAGCAATGTTAATTCCTCAGCTCAAAACATATCGAAAACCTATAAAGGGGATGACTAAAAAAGCCATGGCTGCAATACTGTCTGTTCCCAACCAAAATACTAAGACTGGGAGACGTGATCTGACATTATTTTCCGTAATGTACGATACAGCCGTTCGGATTGATGAGATATTATCTCTACATATAGAAAATTTGCACCTTGATATTACTAGGCCGAACCTTACTGTAATTGGTAAAGGGACAAAACTTCGTACAATTTCTTTGATGCTAAAGACTGTTCAACATCTAAAGCGATACATCAAGGAATTCCATGGAAAAAATCCATCTCCGGGATCATATGTCTTTTATTCAAGGAATATCGGTCCTTTAGGAAAAATGTCCCAGACTGGTGTAAATAAACAATTAAAAGGCTATGCACTAATTGCCCATCAATTATGTTCTGAAGTTCCATTAGCAATACATGCTCACCAAATTAGAAATGCTAACCTTTTTAAAATCCTAACCTTTGATGCTATTTAACCTATGTTGAAGATTTAACTTATTCAAGGTTAGGATTTTAATTCGGTACTTTTACTTGATTTTTTTATCTTTTATACCGCTTAATTTGATTAAACTTTTATCATTTTTCCATTTTTTAGGAATTTTTTTAATATCAGGATCTTCCATTATTTCACACGCTTCTTGTTTCATTTTCATTGTTATACCTAAATATACCATGGTGGTTTGGATACTTAGGGTACCCGTACCCTAAGCATTCCAACGACCATGGTTTATTTGGAAATCTCCGAAAAAATGAAAGCAAGAGCTATGGAGAAAATAACTGATAGTTCCATCACAACTATGCCAAAGGAATGGAAGCAAGATAAAGGCTTGGCATCTCTATGTGGTATTAAGCCGATAAAAGGAAGAAAGTAATATAATATTATGCTAACCTTTTTTCTATTAATTACTTTAACAGGAAGAAATTATTTCTAAAGGTTCGGAATGATGAAAGGTTGGCATAACATTTAAACAGCGAAGGTAAGCTGTTTCTGAGACATAATGCATGTTCACGAGTTTTACAAAATTGGTTAGATGAAGGTAAGGACATTATGACGATGATTCCTTATCTCCAAACCCATATGGGTCATTGTCACATTCAAGATACATTATATTATTTACATCTATTACCACATGAGCTTTTAAAATCTGAGAACATTGATTGGTCCCGCTTCAGTAATATTTATGGGGAGGTTCGATTATGAAAAATGTAATAGATTTAATATTTTTTGAATTGATTAGAGAATATCTTTGTAATTATCTTACAAATGTTAGAAAGAGAAGTCTCTGTACAGTAAAAACAAGTAGAGACTCAATTAATGAATTTATTAATTTTTTACAGGAAATATATTCTATTACCATATTTGAAATCTCAATTGAGCAATTTACTGAGAAAGAAATATGTAAATTTGGAAATTGGTTAATTGAGACTAAGCACAATCTTCCATCAACTGTAAATTTGAGGATTTCAAGGTTGCAAGCTTTTGCTAAGTATTTAGTTCAATATTGTCCAGTAGAGTTTGTTTCTCAAATATCTCGAGTGAGTGAAGTTAATAAATTTCCAGAACCAAAAACCTGCTAATAAAAATCAAGCATTAATTTAATATATTTTTATTAATCGTTTT
>CAZJGS010000239.1:0-2585 GCA_964545735.1 uncultured Spirochaetaceae bacterium | reverse complement strand
TTGTTTGTTGTGGTACAGGAATTGGCATTTCTATTAGTGCAAACAAAATAGATGGTATCAGATGTGCCCTTCCACAAAATATTTTCGCATCTAAAATGGCAAGAGAACATAATGATGTTAACTTCTTAGCTTTCGGTGGAAGAATTGACTATCAAGAAAACCCCCTAGATATGCTAGATGCATTTATAAATGATACATTTTTAGGTGATAGACATCAAAGACGAGTATCAAAAATAATGGCTTTAGAAAATTAATTATAAAGGTTATAAGACATATTACAAATAAGGGAGATTCAATATATGAATCTCCCATTTTTATTTAAATATTAAGTTTATAAATTATTAACATTTACAGCTTCAACATTCAAAGTTCTTCCATCTTCTGAAGAAGGAATTACAATTTCACCACTCTTAATCCTAGCAATTACATCTGCTTTATTGAAAGAGTCGCCCATTCCAATTAATTTCCAGTTGTTATCACATATTGGAGTTACAGAACCATTAAGTTCTTCTGCAACATATTTAATAATCAAGGCTCTTACTTCAGCATTTAATTGATCTTCGTTGTAGCTATCATAATAAACATCAGCCTCTGATGCCCAACCATTTTTCATTAAAGTACCGAATCTGTAGTTATTTAAAGCTAATTTATAAACTTTATTTGGATCTACAGGTTTACCTTCAATTGTAACATCAACAAGTCTATTCCCGACTTCTTTGCTAATATCTATTGTGTAATCAATACCAGCAAACATATCATAATTATAGCCTCTTACATTGGGGTTAAAAGAAATAGTAACATCTCCTTCTTTAAATGTATTGTAATAACCTACACTCCATTCCATGTATTCTAATAAATTCTTACCTGAAATATTAACACCCATTAAAGTATTATTATATTTGTAAATAAATGCTACATCTTTTTTCTTGAAATCACCTTTAACTAAAGTTGAATCAAATTTGAATAAGGCAGCGGAAGAAACATCAGCTTTAGCATATTTCTTTTGAACTATATTGATTAAATCTAAAACAGGTGTATCTTCAATTTGAGTTCTAGGCATAGTAGTTACTTTGCTATCTCCAGTAATATAATCAACACCATCAGTTAAGAAATCTGCTGTTATTGTACCAATTACAGTATTTGAATCTGCAAGACTCTTGTCATGTACCCATTTAAATTCATCAAGAACTTCAGGAGAAGCTTCTTCACCCTTAGTAACTTTATTTTCAGCAGCTACATTAACAATAGCCCATTTACCATCAACTTTTTTCAAGTTAATTTTGCTGATTGAAATTTTATTACCATAACAACCTGGTTCCATTACATATGTATCATTAACAAGTTCACAATAAGTTGCATGTTCATGACCAGCTATAATTAAATCTAACTCAGGAATTTGCTGAGCTAATTGATAAGCACCACTTAAATTTTCTTCTTCATATTGACCATTTCTAGACATATGCATTGCAGCAATAATAACATCAGCTTTTTCGCCAATTTCTGCTACAGCATCTTTGGTAGCTTGCAATGGAGAAATAAAGTCTAAACCTTGAAAATGTGCTGGAGCTGAAGCTTCCCATTGAGGAACATGTGGTGCAACACCACCAATTACAGCAACTTTTACACCTTCAATATTGAAGATTTGATAAGGAAGTACATAGTGAGTATCATCTGCAACATTTTTAATGTTTGCACATACTACTCTACCATCAAAAGCTTCTAAGTTTCTTTCTAAGAAAGGAAGGCCAAAGTTAAATTCATGGTTACCTGGTACCCAAACATCATATGCCATCATATTCATGCATTCTACCATTGGATGAATATCCATATCATTGAATAACTCAGCACTATTATCTTGAACTGTATCACCAACATCAATTATAAGAGCATTAGGATATTCATCTCTTAATTCTTTAATGAATGGATAAGTCATTGAGTAACCAGCATCACTATCTGCTGAATCAATAGCATACTCGTATGGATAAATACGACCATGAACGTCAGCAGTTGCTGCCACAGCAATAGTTATCTCATCCATCTCTGTTGGAGTCCCTTTAATTACTTCGCCAGTTCGAACATAATCAAATTCTTGAACTGTTGCAACTTTTTGAGTTGAAACAGCATCTTTCGTTGTACAACTAAATAATAAGGACAACGATAGAATTAGCAACAAACCAAATCTAAATTTAGATTTTTTCATTTTTTCCTCCTAAAATTCAGCAATATTGCACATACTGCTGTGAATAAAACACTTGAAACCATTCCAATAGATCCACAAAAAGCTTGTAAAATATTTATTACAATTATTGGAATGTTAATAAATTGTTTGTAGCTCATATCATAGCCCCATATCATCATTGCTAAAGGCAATGACGCCCCACAAAAAGCTAATATCAAAGTATTAGTCATTGTGCCTATGATATCTTTACCTACGGCCATAAGTGATTTAAATAAGGCCTTCTTCTCAACATTAGGATTAGCAATTAACAATTGTTCGCTGCTACTTGCAATCGAAATTGCAATATCCATTGTAGCTCCTAGTGATGAAAACAAGATTGATACAAACAATAAATCTTTTATCTTAA
>CAZJGS010000238.1:0-2614 GCA_964545735.1 uncultured Spirochaetaceae bacterium | reverse complement strand
GAATATGCTCATGATTCACCTCACAACTCCCTTTTTGCCAACTACACATACTATTGATTTCCACATTATTTCGTATCAATAATTTCACTTTATTTCGAGCAGAAATTGCATGACAACACCAATTGTTTGAATTGGTGCTGTATTAACTTTATTTGTATTTATACTTTACTCTAATCGATTTTGTACTTTTATAGGACGTCATTGCTATGCCTGTAATAATAGTATTATTATCCCATATTATGTCTCCATAAATATTGTAATTAAGTGTATAAATTCCTTGAACAATCTTGGTTATTGGTTTTGTTGTCATTGATGGATCCATTTTTTCAAAATGAGTAATAGCTTGGCTAACTCTTTTTACCCCAACTCCCCATTTTTCAGCAATCTTCTTTTTTGTTTTTAGATTCATATTTATATGCATTACATTACCTGTGTTTTCACTGAAGTAACCGGCCCAATATAGGAAAGGTGCTAAGGATTCAGAGAATCCATAAAATACACATATTGTTTTAAAATAGCCGAGGCTATTATAATCTATATTACTTAAACTTAATTTGTTTACCATTTTCTTTTTTCCTCTTTTTATTGATATTTTTCTACTGATAAGTAGAATTGATTCTATTAAATGTTAGAATTTCTTCTACCAATTAATAGCATATTTTCTAATGTAGAGTAGTATTGATACTATTAACTGTTAGCTATTTGATACCAATCACTAGCTTTACTTCCTACAAGTAGTAGCTAAGATACTAATAATCAACAGAACCTATTCTATTAAATGTTAGATTTTACTAAATTGTTGAATTCCTTCTTCTACTAATTAATAGGATATCTACTAATATTTAGTAGACTTGGTGCTATTATAGGGTTGAATTTCTTCTACTAATTAATAGCATATTTTCTAATGTAGATTAGTATTGATACTATTAACTGTTAGCTATTTAACACCAATCACTAGCTTTACTTCTAATAAATAGTATCTAATATTCTAATAATCACTAGAACTTATTCCATTAATATTAGATTTTATTAAATAGGCTGTGTATGAGCTTCTTTCACGTCAGATACACAAACTTGTGTTCTATCGTTCAACATTGCAATGTGAAGGCTTTTAAGGGCTATTCTATTTATATTTCTCATAACATTTAAACCTAATTGGGTTATTGCTATTTTTGCCTGTTCTTCTATTGTGGATAATGATATCTGTGCAATTTCATTTAAATGATGATCAATATAACCTAAAGCTTCATTTTGTGATAAAGCTTGTACTGTAAAAGAATCTCCTATTCTTGATAAAAATGGACGAGCTAAAGGTTGTTTCAATTTATCAACTAGATCATATTGTCCAACAAGTACTATTGGCATCATTCCCTTTTTCCCTTGCTGACTTAATAAATGCAACTGTTGAAAAATAGAAGAATCAAGCAAATGAGCTTCGTCTACGCATAAGACTGGTTTTAAACCATCTTCTTTAATGCCATCAATAGCTGTACCTAACTCTCTAAGCATTCTGCTGGGTCTATTGGTCGTGGTAGAAGAATTGAATTCACTCAATACTGTTCTTAAGAATTCTGTCATACCCCATTTACCTCCAACAACTTTTATCAATCGATATTGTTCCTGTCTGTTTATTGAATCAATTACATAATCAAGTAATGATGATTTACCAGCACCAATTTCACCTATAAGAGCATAATTCATTGATGATTCTAATGTAAATGAAATTCCACTTTGTACATTCAGCATATTATTTAATTGATAATAATCTTTTACGTCTACATCTGCAGAAAAAGGCATTTTTCTCAATCCATAATGCATTTTCATATTTTTATTGTTCATTTTATTTAATTTCCTTTTTTGTTTGTTTTCTATAAGCTGTTACATTTCTGTTCATATTCACAGGATGTATAAATCCCAAGCTTTTTCCTTGATAAAAAGCTTCTATATCACTATCTATATAAAAATATCTGAGTTCCAATTTTTTCTTTGAATAACCTACAGGAACTTCATAAAGCATACTATTTATTTTAACTGTTCTTGCTTCACTTACTTTCCTTTCACATCTACATCTAAAGAGCTCAGGCATCAGCGGAGGGGCAAAGCGAGGAATGATTAGTGCTGAAGAAAATCTTTCAGTAGGCGTCATTTTTATTGATGAATGAACTGTCATGCAGTTGTATTTATATAAAAAATCTTTGAGCTTCATATTAAATTCTCTCAAGGTCAATATTTCTAGTGAAAGAGTAGCTAAATACTTATCTCGTAACGATCTATTAAATCTTTCAACTTTTTATTCATATATACGAATAAAAAGTTTTATTATCATGATTTACTTATTTCGCATCTTTACTAAAACCTGCATTATAAGTATATAAAATGCAGGTTTTAAACTAAATGATGTGAATAATTGTTTTATTCCAAAGCACAAAGCTTGGAAAGCATATCCTCATCAACATCCCATAATGCTTCATCTTGCATTTCAGGAGTAATTGATTCAACTCTATCACTTGCTTCTCTAAGCATTTCAATATCATATTTTGCATAGGTCTGTGTAGAATGAAGATTGGAATGCCCCAAAAAACGAGCTATCAATTCATAAGGAGTATGAACTTTT
>CAZJGS010000237.1:0-2618 GCA_964545735.1 uncultured Spirochaetaceae bacterium | reverse complement strand
ATTTCCTTATCCTCAAAAATTGCTATTTTGTTTGAGGCTTGTTTTGGGACTAATTGTTTATTCATGTTTTGGATTTTTACTATTTAGTGCCTGCAAGAAAACCTTTAATTAATTGATATACAGTAATATATTGTTGATAACTTGTTTAAATCTACCTGGTTTTCCCCTTGGTTATTTTGCTAAAAATACAGATATTCAGGGTGTTAAACAAATGAGATTCGAATATTTCAGGTAAAACATTAAACAAGGTTCAAATATGAGAAAAAGATTCGAGCAACAGATGATACTTGGCAGGTTACCCATAGGGGAAACCCCCATACCAACAAAAAAGAGAAGCGGTGCACTTCCTGGATTATGTGCAGCATTAAAAGAAATATTCACCAACCCAAAGTGGAACGAAAGAGTATTTGAAATACTGGAAGCAAAGATTACCAAGGGGAAGAAGCTTACCGGACGGCCTGGCATGGATTTGTGGCAGATATTTGTTTTGTCTCAAGTGCGACTGTGTCAAAATATCAACTATGATGAACTACATGATCTGGCAAATCACCACACTATGATCCGCCAGATAATGGGTGTTGAGAGTGGCTTTGGTTATGAGTTGAAAGCAATGTACACTTCCCGACCGATTACAACCTTTTATGGGACAGTGCCCGCAAATGCCTTGACATGGTTTGCAAGTTCCTGAAGAAGTATCCTGAAGTTCCTGGGTGGAGAAAAATACGTAACTGGCACAACGAGATGAAAAACATGATGAGGGTCGTAGGTAAGAAGAGCAACTGTTCCATTACTTGCCGGGAGAGTAATAGTGTAATCATTTGCTGAAGTGTTTGCTGTTGACAGAGTGGTTCTTCCAGTTGATGTTCCCTTCATTGCAAGTTTGGAGTTATCGAAAGTTTTTAACCCTGTTACTAATTGTATTGCATTTAGAATCATATTACCAGTTCCAGGGACAGCCTCCCAAGTAGGGGCTGCTGTTCCATTTGACTTTAATACTTTTCCTACATCACCTGCAAGCGAAGCTAAAAAGGTTGTGTTATCTGAAGAAGATTGATACGGAATATATCCAACATCGCCCCCTGCTAACTTAGTTGCTGAAGTAGCAGTTGTTGCTGTTGCTGCAGTACCATTCAAGGCTGCTGTGATGGTTCCTGCTGAGAAATCACCACTCCCATCGCGTAATACTATTGTACTTGGAGTATTTGATGCGGTAGCTGTAGTTGCTGCATTATCAACCTTACCTGGGGTAGATATCGTAGCTAGTTTAGTATCTTCAATTCCTGCTGTTGCAGATACCTTGCTGTTGTCTATTGCCCCTGCACTGATTATCGGTGCTCCTGCTGTGGTCCCTACTCCTCCCAAATCTCCTGCCAATTGTACCTTACCTTTTATTAATGTCGTTGCATCTGGAGTAGCTGATGCTGTTATGGAATTATCAACATACGTCTTAACAGCTAACTGCGTAGGTAATACACTGTTCAATGCGCCTAATCCATTATCTAAATCAGTCTCTGTACTGATATTATCTACTGACTGACCGGCTGCATCAAACTGAAACGTCCCATCTACTCTCGTGTTACCTGTTATCGTCGCATTCGTAGTTACATTAAGATTATCAGCTATATCTACATCACCCAAAGTAACATCTATACCATTATTCACCGTCAGAAGTCCGTCTACGTTTACTATATCTTTGAAGTCAGCCGTAGCATTCACGATAAGCGCATCTGTGTTGTCTGCACCTAAGATAATATTGTCATAAGCCTGCAATAATCCTGTGACATCTACTCCGGTACCTGCATCCACATTCCCCGCAAAAGTAACTTGCCCGCCTGTTAATTGTGTGATCGCCTGATTATTCACTGTCAAGGCTCCACCTGTTATGTCAACTCCATCAGTAGCATCCAGGTTGCCCCCAAGGGTAACCTGCCCGGTACCAGTGGTTACAGTACCGTTTCCTATAGTAACGTTACCTGTCGGAATGGTTAGTCCGGACTGCCCAGTTAATAAACCTGCCGATGTAATAGTACCTGTACCACCGGTGTAAATATTACCTGATGTGGTAATTGCATCTCCTAGATTAGAAGGAGTAAGAATTGATCCTGTACGATCCCAGTAACCAATAATTCCCGAAATGGGCGGAGAAGAAGTTAAGATACTTGAGCCATCTGTATAAACTCCTGCACTGGCATTTAAGCCATTTAATGTTAATCCGTTAAATACAGGGGAGGCTCCTGTATGAATATTCTGTGGGGTAGAAAAAGTAATATTTCCAGCACCATGGTTTATGGATATTCGATTTGCTGTTCCATTTAGCGTTTTGTATTCATTTGCTGTTCCTGCGGCATTCATGCCAAGAACCTGGTTGGAGGCACCAAACTGGCTTGCTGCAATAGAAAGCCAACCGGCATCATAATACCAGAAAGATTTATAATCGGTATCGTAAACCAATAAACCGGCAGCCGGACTTGCAATGGCGGTTCTCTTGAGCTGTAGTTAACCTTGGCGCTAAAAATCCTTTAAACGATCCTGATGTGTATCTAAGTTCTAATATTGATGAGGGATGCGGAACAATAGAAGTTTCGCTGATGCCTACACCTTGCCCATAAGATTTTTGT
>CAZJGS010000236.1:0-2628 GCA_964545735.1 uncultured Spirochaetaceae bacterium | reverse complement strand
TATATCTTATAATAAATTTGTATTATAAAAAAACTAAAGGATATGTCTTTTGAGTTATTCATTGATTATAGTAATTAGAGATGATTACACAAGATTAGATTTAATATCATCTATTGATTGGAAATATTTAGGAATTGAGGTAATTGCTTCTCTAAAGGAAGGAATTGTTGCACAAAAGCTTATTGATTTACTAAAGCCTGATATGGTAATTACTGAATTTTCAGTAAGAGGGATTTATGCGATGTTACAATCCTGCCCGATTTATCACACCCTAATTTTTGGAAACAGTGAAAAAGAAATGAGCATTACTCACAAAGCTTTTGGTCTTGGTGTCTTTGAATATCATCAAAAACCAATAACAATTCAGAAATTTGACTTTATTTTGCTGGATATGAAGAAAAAATTAGAAAAAGATAAGAAAAATATTATTGAAAGTGATGGGAATATGAAATTTATTGCAATTGAGTTAATGCCTACAACCTCAAATCATTTGGCAAATTCAGCTATAACTTTTATTGAACAAAACTTTTCTAAGAATATTGGACTTCAGGAAACAGCAGCATTTTTAGGTGTTAGTGAAGCTCACCTTTCAAGAGTTTTCAAAAATGAAACAAAATTAAATTTTGTAAAATATTTAAATTCCTATAGAATAAATGAAAGCATTCATCTTATGCAAAACTTAACACTAAGTATTAATCAAATTTGTAATGCAGTTGGAATTCATAATCCAAGTTATTATTCTAAAATATTTAAATTCTTATTAGGGGTTTCTCCTAATAAATATAGGGAATCATATATTGCCTACAATTTAACAAATAAAAAGAATTGACAACAAATGGGACAATTTTGTCCCATTTTTGTAATCCATATTATATTTAAAATTCTTTTTTATTTTTTAGTAGTAGTTTGAATATGCCCATCCAAATAACTTGCAATTTTTTCCATGGTTTCACTTGAAACATCATGTTCAATCAAACAAGCATCACGGGAACTTACCTCGTCACTAACATTCAAGATTTCTCTTAAAAATCTAACAAGAGTAGTATGTCTCTTATAAACCATAGAAGCATGGATTTTACCTTTTTCAGTTAAGGAAATTTTTCCATAAGTTTCATGGTCAATATAACCTTCTGCACTTAGAACTTTCATAGCTCTATTTACACTAGGTTTGGAAACATTGAGTCTTGTTGCAATATCAGTTGTTCTAACAACACCTTTTTCACTCTCAATATTTAGAACAGCTTCTAAATAGTCTTCACCTGATTTATTCATATGTAACAATATAACCAATATTTTATGCTTTGTCACTCACTATTTGAACTTTATTTTGACAATTTTTATTAGTAACTGACATAGTACAGAAAGTAAATTCTTACATAGATTGAAATTAACTAATTTTTAGTAATTTTTTATTTTATTTTATTTATTAGTTTTACCTAACTTTTTGTTTAAAAGGGTTAACAAATCTAAAGTTTTTTATTTTTTTTTGGCGATATTTATCTTTTTATTATATAATGCAAGTATATTAAATTAAAAAATACTATAGATTGTTGCGCTTTAAAAGATCTTCATCATCATTGGATAATCTATAAGAATTGATTTATTAAAAAATATAATTAGCTATTAAGGAAGAAAAATACAATGCCAAGACGCAAAGATGCCACATATGTTTACGATGTACAACCTTTTAAAAAGTTGTTTCCTTATTTAATGCCAAGAAAATGTGATTCTCTTGTATATTTAAGTTTAGATTTAGATTTAACTAAAACCTTAGATTTTATTAAAAACCATCCTTCTGTTGCCTTAGATAGAAAATATAGAGTGTTTGAAATATTAATTGCAGCAGTTGTAAGACTAATTGTGCTTAGACCTGAATTGAATAGATTTTGGATGAATAAAAAACTTTGGCAAAGAAATGAAATTTCCATAAATTTTATTGCAAAAGAAAACCATGATGATACTTCTGCAGAGCATAATATTGTATTGAATTTTGATAGCTCAGCAACACTAGAAACTATTGCTAAAAATATTGATGAAGGTATTAAAACAGCAAGAGAGTCAAATAGCCCCAATAGTAGTAATACAGCAAATGATAGATTGGTAAATATATTTACCTCTTTCCCTCCTATTATATTATCAACTTTAGTAAACATTATTAAATTTTTAGATATAAAAGGAATTGCTCCTCTTAGTTTCACTAGAGAAGATGGACTTCATTGCTCTGCTTATCTTACTAATCTTGGATCGATTGGATTAAATAATAGTCGAGTATACCATCATTTGTACCAATGGGGAAATACAAGTCTTTTTATTACAATTGGTGCATTAAAAAGACAGAAAATGAATAAAGAAACTAATGAAAAAAGAGAAGATAAATTACAAATGGGCTTAACTATTGATGAAAGAATTGCTGATGGATATTATTTGGTTCAATCCCTAAAGGTATTACAAGATTTATTAAACAATCCTGAGCAACTACTCTTTCCACCAGTAAAGGTTCAAGATCGTCCTGTTAAAAACAGAAAAGAATATAAAAAGCACTTGAAACAACAAAATAAAAAACAAATAAGTTGAACAAATTTATTATTACTCTAAATATATTTGCTTTTCTTTAAACTTTGCTTGTAT
>CAZJGS010000235.1:0-2702 GCA_964545735.1 uncultured Spirochaetaceae bacterium | reverse complement strand
ATAGTTTATTATGAATAAGAAAGCGCTTTCACAAATATACCTATATACTTGGATTTCATGAAAGCGTTTGCAAGTAACAGAGGAATTAATATGCCGAAAAAAGAAAAAAAACTTTCACTAATATCAATAATAGTCTTAGCCTTGTTTACCATGATAGCAGTAGGGCCATTATTTTGGGTGTTTATTTCATCTTTTAAAACTAATAGAGAAATATTAGCATCAGCTTTTGCACTACCAACATCCTGGGATTTTAAAGGTTATAGGGCAGCATTAGATTTATCACCAATATTTGATTTTTACAAAAATAGTATATTTATTTCCTTTATAAGTACTTTCTTAAATCTTTTTATAGTTTCTATGTCAGCATATGTAATTGGAAGATTTGAATTCAAAGGTAGAAAGTCATTAACTTATATGATGTCCTCATCTCTTTTAATTCCTACAGCTGCTCTTATGATGCCAGTTTATATAATTTGGACAAAACTAGGGTTTTACGATACACGACTAGGCTTAATACTTATATATGCAGCTTTAGGATTACCAACATCCTTCTTTATATTAAGAAGTCACTTTATGACAGTTCCCAAGGAAATAGAAGAAGCAGCCTTGATGGATGGTGCAGGCTTTTGTACAACCTTCTTTCAAATAGTTCTTCCAATGGTTAGATCTGGTCTTGCAACAGCAGCTATATTACAGTTTTTAACCTCTTGGAATGAATTTATGTTTGCTCTCATACTCACTAAGAGTAAAAACGTAAGAACTCTTCCCTTAGCACTTAATTACTTCACATCCCAATTCTCATTTAATTATACTGCAATGTTTGCAGGAATAATTATGGTAGTACTTCCTAGTATTTTAATTTATACAATTTTACAAGAACAAGTTACTGATTCAATGGTAGAGGGTTCTATAAAAGGTTAGAAATATTTTTTTATAATTAACAAGGAGAAAAAAAATGAAAAAAATTTTAGTTATTATGGTGGCAATGATGTTATGCGTATTGCCTTTGTTCGCAGGTGGTTCTTCAGAAAAGAAAAATGATAATGTAGTTGAGATTAATTTTCCAACTTTCTTAGTTGGAGTTAATAGTTCTGCTGATTGGTTTGAAGAACGTGCTGAGACTTTCAATACAATAAATGAAGGTAAATACAAATTAATTGTTGAAGAAATTCCAGGAGATCAAAATTATATTGATAAAATGAAAGTTCTTTATTCATCTAATTCATTACCAGATGTTATGTATACTGGTGGTTACAATCTTTTAGATATGATGAGTGATAAATTTGTAGATTTAACTCCTTATATTGAAAATGACAGTGAGTGGAAAGCTGCAATATCGAAAGAAGGTCTTGCTGTAAATACAAGAGCTGGTAAGCTCTTTGGTATTCCTTTTACCAAACAAGAGATTGGTTATTTCTATAACAAAGATCTTTTTGCTAAAGCAGGAATTACTAAACCAGCTGATACTTGGGAAGAATTCTTTACTCAATGTGATAAATTAAAGAAAGCTGGTATAACCCCTGTTTCCATGGATACAGCAGATTCAGGCTGGGTAACTTCATTAATGCTTGGTGCTATGATTGCAAATAATGATAATGGTGCTAAGTTTATGAATACAAGTCTTCCTACAAGTTATAACACTCCTGAATTTATAAGCGCTGCTGAAAAAATTCAAAAGCTATTTTTAAATTACACGACATTAGATGCAATTGGTGGTAAGTATGAAAATGCTGCTAGTAACTTCTTTATGGAACAAACTGCAATTATTGCAAATGGTCCTTGGATGATTAGTAACTTTTATGATGAGTCTTTAGTAGAGCCAGGCTTTGCAAGTAAAGTTGGAACAGCTAAATTCCCAGGTGATACTATGTATAACAGTGGTAAAATTGGTTATAGTGTATGCTCTAAAACCCCTGAAAAAATTGAAGCTTCTCTTGCTTTTGTAAAATTCATTACAAGTGAAGAAAGTCAAAGAACAATGTTAGAGGTAACTGGTGAAACACCAGATAATCCTAATGCTACAAGTAATAATGTTAAACCATTGGTAAACGAAACTATAAAAAATGCCGCATCTGCTAAATATAGTATCAATGATTTCCAAAGTTTGTGGTATGCAAATGTTATTGATGAAATTAGTGTTCAATATCCTCTTTTAGCTAAGGGTGATATTACTGCTAAAGAGTTTGCAACTCTTCTTACAAACAAAGCTCAAGATAATTAGAAATAATAGAGGTGGTAGGATATTAATATCCTATCACCTTATAACTTAAGATTTAGGGAAAGATAATGAAAATCAAAAAAAGAAATATCATACTATTTATAGCACCAAGTTTACTTTTGTTTTGTTTGGTATTTTTAATTCCATTGATAATAGTTTTTAGCACATCATTTTTTCAATGGAAAAATGGAATGGTTTTAAAATTTATTGGTTTAGATAATTATATAAAAAGTTTTACTGATTTAAATATGCTCAAGGCCTTCACTAATACTGTTATCTGGGTATTTTTACAGGCAACTGTTCATGTAGCCTTAGGTACAAGCTTAGCCTTTATTCTTTCAAAGAAATTTCGTGGATGGAAAATTTTTAGAACTGTTATTATGATTCCAAATGTAATATCTATGGCTGCCTTAGGAGTAATATTTTTAAATTTATTTAGTCCTCAATTGGGTCTAATAAATTCAATGATCTCTTCTATAATTGG
>CAZJGS010000234.1:0-2733 GCA_964545735.1 uncultured Spirochaetaceae bacterium | reverse complement strand
GACCTGTTTTTAAAAATAAAGCATATTAACATAGAAGGAACGGAATATCAGGTAAATTCAAAAAATATTGAAAGCAAAACTACAGAAATCGACAATTTTTCAAAACTAATCGAATACCGTTTCGAGACCTTGTGGATGGCTCTTAACCAAAAGAACCATCAAAATTATACTAAACTAAAATCGCGGGAACTAAAAAATGAATTCCTAAACAGGCAACTGCAAAATAATATTTTAAGCTTTTATAAAGGGATAGGCTTTTTTACCGAAAACCGGATTATGGTAACCGGTAGATTTTATGAAAAAGCAACAAAATTCAAAGATCAAAATATGCTTGCCTTTAGCGGAACCTTTGTTGCCAATGCTGTTTTACCTGATTATGTTGGCTTGGGGAAAGCTGTATCACGTGGCTTTGGTACGGTAAATAAAAACAATAACAATAATATCTGAGTTATGCAACTTGTAATAAATACTTATGGTACCTACCTTCACATAAAAGACGAACTGTTTGAAGTGCGGGTAAAAAAAGAAGGTATTGAAGAAAAACACCATTTTGCCAGCCAAAAGGTGAAATCCATCCTGTTAAGCAAAGGGGCGGCCATTAGCACCGATGCAATTATTCTCGCGGTGAAAAACAATATTGACATCCTGGTGTTTGAATACGACGGTACACCGATTGGCAGGTTTTGGCACAGCCGGCCTGGAAGTACATCAAAAATTCGCAAAAAACAACTGGAAGCCAGCATGAATGAAATAGGCTTAAAATGGGTTGTGAGTTGGCTAGGCTCCAAAACAGGAAACCAGGCGGATTTATTAAAACGCCTAAAAAAGAACCGGGCAAACAAAGCAGAGCAGATACAAGTACATATTAATTCAATTGAAGATTTAAGGAAAAAGATATTGAATACCACCTCAAAGAAGGTATCTGATGTTGACGGTACATTGAGGGGCCTGGAAGGAACATCCGGCAGGATATATTTTCAGGCATTGAATGAATTGTTGCCTGAACGATATCAATTTGCAGGGAGAAGTTTCAGGCCTGCAAAAGATCCTTTTAACACATTTTTAAACTATGCCTACGGTATTTTGTACAGCCGCGTTGAAAAAACCTTAACCATTGCAGGACTCGACCCATTTGTTGGTTTTATGCACCGCGACGACTACAACACCAAGAGCCTTGTCTTCGATTTTATTGAACCATACCGGATCATTGCTGAAGAAACTGTGTTTAAATTGTTTTCGGCAAAAAAGGTAAACGATAAGCACTGCGATAAAATAACCAATGGGCTTTCATTAAATGCTGATGGAAAAAACCTGTTGGTACAGCACTTTTTCAAGTTTTTTGACGAAGATAAGATCAGGCACAAAAACCGGAACCAGACACGGTCGAATGCCATGCAATTAGATGCTCATAACTTTGCAAACCAGTTAATTAAATAATTATGATCGCCTGGGTATTATACGATATTAAAAAAGATAAGTCAAGAACAAAGGTTTCAAAACTATGCAAATTGTCAGGCTTGTACAGGGTACAGTATTCCGTGTTTTTGGGATCAATAAATGAAAATGAAAAAGACAGCCTCCAATTGCAAATTGAAGAGTTGATTGATGAGAAAACAGATTCTGTATATGTTTTCCCGATGAGCAAAAATGAGCTTCGACAAACCGTATTGTTAGGCCAGGCATTTGATAAGAAATTGGTTACCGATGAAGTAAAAGCCCTGTTTTTCTGATGTCAGTCACTCCGTCACATATTATCGAATATTTATTTTGTCCTCGTTTCACCTATTTTGAATACGTTGCCGGAATACCACAATACGAAGAGAGGCATTACAAAGTTGAAAGGGGGAGAAACATACATGATTTGAAGATGATCAGGAACAAAGATTACATTCGAAAAAAGATCGGTGCGGTGAATAAACATCAGGATCAATATTTAACCAATGATATTTTACGGGGTAAGGTTGATGAAGTGTTAGTGTTAAATGATGGTACAATGGCTCCTCTTGATTATAAGTTTGCCAGTTACAACGGTCGAATCTACCAGACCTATTTAACACAACTGTTTTGTTATGCAATATTAATCGAAAAGAATTTTAATACTGCAGTAAATAAAGGATATCTGGTTTATGTTAGAAGTAAGAACAAATTGGTGAATGTAGCAATTGAAGAAACGGATAAGGATAAAGTAAAAGAGACTGCCGAAGCTGTTATTCATATTATTGAAAATAATTACTATCCCCGTCCTACGAAATACAAAAAAAGATGTGTAACTTGCACCTATCGAAATATATGTATAAAATAATTTTCTGATGACAGATTTATTTCAATATATCGAAAGACATGTTATAAAGCGGTGTTATTCAGCAAACAACACTTTCGGAAAATCTATTAATAAGTCTGCAAAAGCGTTCATTGACATCTTGAAAAAGGAAGAAATAATTACCGGTAAAACAAAACCAATAAGTTTAGCATCAATATCTTATGAATATCGACGGCTTTAATACTGACTTCCACCAAAACAAGGATTGAAACAAATTATACGACAATGAGCATTTCAAACTACACGAGCTTTAATACTGACTTCCACCAAAACAAGGATTGAAACCTAACCAAACAGAAGTAGGCTATGGAAAATAAATATACTTTAATACTGACTTCCACCAAAACAAGGATTGAAACACGAGTTTACAATCAGGATAAATTAATCCTGTTTGTTCTTTAATACTGACTTCC
>CAZJGS010000233.1:0-2736 GCA_964545735.1 uncultured Spirochaetaceae bacterium | reverse complement strand
AAGATTTTATAGTTTATCATGGAAGAAATAATGATATTCCTTTAAATATTGATATTGAGCAAAGAACTATGAGGCTTGATAGATTAAATTTTGATGGCGATAGATTATTATGTGATGGACCTTTATTAAACAATATTAAAGTTCCCGAATCTCCAAAGATTCTACTTTCAGATGTAACTCTAAATAATGAAAAAAGAATAATAAAAATAGAGGGAAACTATATTTTTGAGTTATGGCTGAGAGGAACGTCTGCCCACTCTGGAATAAGGTATGGCTTTAATGTTGGAAAGTCTCTTGAATTTGAACTATTACAAGGAAAGAATGTAATACAAGTATTTAAAGTTAATGGCTCTATAAAAATCAAAATAAAAGAAATTGAATTAAATGAAAAATATGATCACACTGTATCTCAATTTTTTAAAATAATAAAAATATTTGATAGTGCTTCTCTCTTATTAGAAGATGGTAGAGTCTTTAAATTTGACTTACCTTTATTTGATAATATTGAAATAATTAGTCATTTTAGTAGTGTGAAAATAGAGCATTTTGCTCTAAATACCTATGATCAACTGGAGGGAGAAAACTTAATATATTTGTCCAACTTTTTAGAATTTGATAGAGAATTAATAGTTATTAATAAAAAGGTTGATATAAAGAGTGAAACTCTAATAACACTCTTAAAATATGGTAAGAATTTAATAACAATAGAGCCTTTATCAAATTTGGCTACTGTTAAAGTGAATGGCGAAATTAGAAAAGTTAATTCAAAAGAAGATTTAGTTTTAGATTATAAAAATGGTCTTGATTTAGATCTTGTTGTTAATCAAATTAGGATAGCAAAATACAAATATACAAAAAATTGCAATGAATAACAATTTTTTGTAAACCCCTGATTTATGTCTCAATGATATTCTTAATATATCACGAAAGGAGAAAAAAAATGAAAAACAAATTTAAGACTTTAATAGTATTGTTATTAACTTTAGCAATTATTACACCAATCTTTGCTGGAGGAACAAAAGAAAGTTCACCTATAGCAGAAGAAGGTCCTACCACACTAACACTATGGTCCTGGCTACCAACTACTATTCAATGGGATATTATGGTAGAAGCTTTTGAAGAAGAAAATCCAGATATTATAATTAATTATACTCGTACAGAGCAAAGCGATTACTTTGAAAAACTTCAAGTAGCTATGGCCTCTAGTACTGGTCCTGATATCTTTGGATTATCAAGTGGTGCTTTTGTTAATAGATATGCAAATTTTGCACAACCTATGAATGAATTAGCTGATCAATATATCCCATCTTGGAAAGGCATTATCTCTCAATCAGCTGTTGGTGAATGTGTATCTGATAAAGGCGTTCAAGTTGGTATGCCAATGTTAGTTGCTGGAATGGATTACTTGCTTTATAACCAAACCTTAATGCAAGAGTGTGGAATTTCTGAAGTTCCAAAAACTAATGAAGAAATGGTTGCTGCTTCTAAGATTATTAGAGCTAAGGGTTATATGCCTGTAGCTATGGGTGCTGCTGATGATTGGCAGAATGTTGATTGGTTTGTAAATGTAAGCAATCAATTTGAACCTAATGCAGTATATGATGCAGCAAAAGGAAATAGAAGTTTTACTGATCAATGTTTCATTGATACAGCTAATGCTTGGGCATCTTTGTTTAGCAATGGTGTATTTGAAGATGGAGCTCTTGGTGTAGTTACTTATCCTGATGCAAGAGACCAATACTTCTTTGATAGAAAATCTGTATTCTTTGCAACTGGTTCATGGCATGTAGGTGTTACTTCTCCTTCTAACCCTGAATTACAAGGAACAAAAATCCAAAAAAACAATGATGTTATTGGTATGACTATGTTCCCACAAATGGGACCTAAAGAATTTAGAGCAACAACTGGTGTTGATTTAATGTTAGGTGTTAACAAAGACTGTGAGAACAAAGCAGCTGCTGCAAAGTTTATTGAGTTTATGAGCATGGGAACTGGCCAACAAATCTGGATTGACTTACTACAAGGATCTCCTGTAGCCAACACAATTTCTTATAATGGTAAAGTTGATGGTGAGTTACAACAACTAAGTATTGACTCTCTAAATAAATGGAATAGTAATGCTATTGGTTCAAGAAAATTAAGTTACCCTGAACTAGAAAAAGCTATTGTAGTTGCTATGCAAAACATAGCCGCTGGAGCTGACGCAAAATCTGAATTAGCTGCAGTAGAAGAAATATCACAATCAATTGATAGATAGTAGAAATACTCAATAAAACCGAGTTTTATTAAATAACAAATGAGTCTAGAAGTTTTATAACTTTTAGGCTCATTTTAGTTTGTTGTGTATTGTTATATTTGGTTGATAAAAGACTCCTTCATAAATCTACACTATGCAACCAATTGATGTTCAACTTAAGTCCCTAACTGACACAACTCTAAAAGCTTTATCACAAATCACATGTAATATAACTATAGTAGGGCTTTTTGATAACAAAGAATTATTTCAAGAAGTCTGTACTTTATTAAATGAGGGGAAAATCCTACTGCCAAATTATAAAGACCATAAGTGAATCAATTTAAAAACCAATAAAAAGATTTGAGATTGTCATATAAAACCTGATTTGCTATTGATCTATAAAAAAGAAAATGATGAGTTTTGATTATCTTTAATACGAATAGGAAGTCACGAAGAGCCAATTAATAGCATATTTTGGCAAATCTCTAATTAAATAACTT
>CAZJGS010000232.1:0-2748 GCA_964545735.1 uncultured Spirochaetaceae bacterium | reverse complement strand
CATGAGAAACTTAAATTTTATCATAAGACTCGAAGTAGACAGAAAATACCATATTTCTTATAGATAAAGGTTAAACAAGATTTAAGAAAAAAAGTTTAAAATGAAGTACTTAAAGATAAATTTTCTTAAGTTGTGTACGTTAATTATTTATTATAAACTTAAGCCATTAATATACTAATTAGTATATTAATAATACTAATATCTTAGTAATAGTACTTTATTTATTATTTAAGTATATTAATCTTAGAATATATTAATATTTTACTTTGATTTTTCAAAATATTCACATATATTTAAAATACATATTGACCTAATCGATAAATTTTTATATATTAGAAACATCTTAAAGAGATTAAGATAAAAATACTAATTATGGAGTCAATATGGCAACTAAAGCAACAGAAACCAAAGAACTTTTTCCAGGGCAACTAGAATTACAAAGCTTAATTGAAAACACAACTAAAGCACAAAAAAAGTTTAGTACTTTTTCACAAGAGCAAGTTGATAAAATATTTAGAGCTGCCGCAATAGCTGCAAATAATGCTCGTATTTCATTGGCTAAAGAAGCTGTTGAAGAAACAAAAATGGGTATTATTGAAGATAAGGTTATAAAAAATCACTTTGCTTCAGAATACATTTTCAATAAATATAAAGACGATATCACCTGTGGTATCATAGAAAGAGATAGTGGCTTTGGCGTTCATAAAGTTGCTGAACCTATGGGAGTTGTTTGTGGTATTATACCAACAACAAACCCAACTAGTACTGCTATTTTTAAAAGCTTAATATCTCTTAAAACTAGAAATGCTATTATTTTTAGCCCACACCCAAGAGCAAAAAACTGTACAAACCATGCTGCTAAAATTATTTTAGATGCAGCGGTAAAAGCTGGTGCTCCTGAGGGAATTATCGCTTATGTAGAAGAGCCGAGTATTGAAAAAACTGATTACTTAATGAAAAATCCTTTGATTAATATGATCTTAGCTACTGGTGGTCCAGGTATGGTAAAGGCTGCTTATTCATCAGGTAAACCTGCTATTGGCGTTGGTGCTGGTAATACTCCTGCATTAATTGACAGCTCTGCTAATATTAAAATGGCTGTAAGTTCAATTCTTATGAGTAAAACTTTTGACAACGGTGTTGTATGTGCATCTGAGCAAGCTGTTGTTTGTCACAAAGATGTTTACACAGAATTTAAGAATGAAATGCTAAGCCGTGGTGCTTATTTCTTAAACGATGAAGAAAAAGATAAAGTAAGATTGGTTATATTAGATCCTAAAAGAGGTAGTGTAAATCCAGCTATTGTTGGTCAACCTGCTTCTAAAATAGCTGAAATTGCTGGCTTCTCTGTAGCTCCAAAAACTAAAGTTTTAGTTGGTGAATGTGATAAAATTGAAGTATCAGAGCCTTTTGCTCATGAAAAACTTTCTCCAATTCTAGGTATGTTCAAATGTAATACTTTTGAAGAAGGTACATTAATGGCTGAAGAGCTTATTACTCTCGGTGGTTTTGGTCACACTAGTGTTTTATACATAGATGAAAAACATACAGATCAAGTTGATCATTTTGGTAATGTATTAAAAACAGGTCGTGTACTTGTTAATATGCCAACCTCTCAAGGTGCAATTGGTGATATCTATAACTTTAAACTAGAACCTTCTTTAACCCTCGGTTGTGGGTCTTGGGGTAACAACAGTATCAGTGAAAATGTTGGTCCTAAACACTTACTAAATATCAAAACTGTGGCTGCAAGGAGAGAAAATATGTTATGGTTCAAAGTCCCTTCTAAAATCTACTTCAAGTACGGTTGTTTACCTGTAGCTCTTAAAGAATTAAAAGACAAGAAAAGAGCATTTATTGTAACAGATAGTTATTTATTTAATAGTGGAATGACTGATTTAATCACAGATGAATTAAACAGCATGAATGTTGAATCTGAGATTTTCCACCAAGTTAAACCAGACCCAACTTTAGGCACCATTTCTCTTGCTATGGATAAGATTAACCATTTCCAACCAGATGTAATTATTGCTCTCGGTGGTGGTTCTCCCATGGATGCTGCTAAAATCATGTGGTTATTATATGAAAACCCAGATGTTCAATTTGAAGACTTGGCTCTTCGTTTTATGGATATCGAAAAAAGAATTTATGCCTTCCCTAATATGGGTAAAAAATCAGAGATGGTTTGTATTTCAACTACAAGTGGTACTGGTGCTGAGGTTACTCCTTTCGCTATTATCACAGATGAAAATACAGGATCCAAATATGCAATTGCAGATTATGCACTAACTCCTACTATGGCTATCATAGATAGCAGATTAGCAATGGGTATGCCAAAAGGCTTAACTGCAGCTTGTGGTATTGATGTATTAACTCACGCAGTTGAAGCTTTGGTTTCTTGTATGAGTACAGATTACACTAATGGCTTGTCCTTAGAAGCTGCTAGAATGATCTTTAAATACTTACCTACGGCTTATCACCATGGAGATAATGTAATCGCAAGAGAAAAAGTGCACAACGCTTCAGCTATCGCTGGTATGGCTTTTGCAAATGCATTCTTAGGTGTTTGTCACTCAATGGCTCACAAGCTTGGTGCTAGATTCCACATTCCTCATGGTATGGCTAACGCCCTACTATTAACAAATGTTATTCGCTTCAATGCAACAGATAACCCAACTAAGCAAGCGGCTTTCCCTCAGTATACTTACCCTTCTGCTATTAGCCGTTATGCTCGTCTTGCAGATTACA
>CAZJGS010000231.1:0-2758 GCA_964545735.1 uncultured Spirochaetaceae bacterium | reverse complement strand
TGTTTAGCACTAAATAATAATTTTTATCCAAAATTAGTAAATAAGCACATTTTTACTTTGATCCTAATAAGAAAGGAGCCACAAATACATAAGATTAGCATGCTTATCAATCGTTAACTAAAATTCTCTAGATAGAGTAGTAATATTTTCTTGTTGCAGGAAACTATACTTAGAGAATATTTTGTTTCTTTTATATCTATTTATTCCAATTTTGCATTTAATTTAGAAATCCAACCACAATTTTCACTCTCTAAATTTCTCATTAGTTTTATAAAATTACTACTTCCAATTTTATCAAATCTATTATCAATATTTGCAACTCTATCTTTCATTAAAAAATAATTATCCTTATTTACCTTTTGCAAAAGCTTTTTCCTTTGTTCCTTTTTTGCTTTATAACCATCAACACCTGTACATTGAGCAATTAAGGGTGCATTTTTATGTTTATTATGAGATTTGAGTATACAATCTTTCCAATGCAATATAAGTATTTGTAAAGTGCAAGGATTTCCAAATATTACTACACTTTCAGCAGCATTTTTTTTATCATGAAAATCATTTATTTTTTTGGTAATATTCTTATACTGTTCATATGGAGCCCGATCTGTATCACAAAATGCAAATACAATTTCATATGCCCCATTTTGATATATGCCTTGGTAATAAGCCATAATAGTCCCATTACTTTTAGCATTTATTGGAGTTACTTCATATTGATTATTCCATACTTTCAATTCTATTAGTTTTTTTATATATTCATATTCTTCATAACCTTCACAGATAATGCAGATCTTATGTTTATTTCCTATAAATGGTAATCTATTACTCATCAGCAGAATCCTTATTAATATCTTTTAAATCAACAAGAAAACTAATAAAGTCAGGATCAGGTAAAGAACCTAATAGCCCTTTTCTGTATTTTTCTACAATATCACTAGTATCTCTTACCCCCTGGGTTGCCTTAAAATCAGCTAATGAATACAAATAAACCCGATCAGAATCTTTATGAATAAACCAAATTTGTTCCTTTCTAAATAATTTTTTACAATCCATTAGATTAATATCATGAGTTGTAAATATTAGTTGAGCATTATCATTTAATTGATTATTGAACATAGCTACTATCGCTCTAGTTAATTTAAAATGAATACTACTATCTAACTCATCTATTACAAGTATTCTTCCATCTCTCAAGGCCTCAATAATATAGCTTGCTAATGCTGCAATTTTTTTAGTACCGGTAGAATCAAATAATAAACTTGGTACAGAAACACCTTTATAAACTGAAGTAAGTTTTATGGTATCTTGAATTTTTTGAGGTATATCTAATACTTTTTCTGAAGGTTTTCCATTCTTTGCCTTAAAAACATCATATTGAATCTTATCATTATCACGATATTCGAAATTATCTAAATCCAAGTCAGCTTGTTTAATAAAATCAACAATTTGAGACTGCAAATTGTTCTTGTTTTTCATTATCTCGATAGTATGTTCTAAGGGAATATTATTCATATCCAAAATATCAATTTTTGAAGCAAAGGATGTTAAAATTTCTTTCATCTCTTGTAGTTCTATAAAAGAATCAACATCCATTAAATAAATCAAAATATTATTTTTTGAAACTATAGGTAAAACTTTTTGTAATTCTTTATTATTACATTGATATTTTTTATTGACAGTATCCCTTAACAATAAGATTTGTTGTGATTCGTTGTTATATTTATCCTTTTCAATTTCAACTAATTGCTCATAAGGATACTCATCTAGCTTTGAATTATAATGAAAAGAATAATCAAATTCTCTGCCACCTTCTAAAAAACTAACACCTAACTTACTAATAACATTTTTCGAAAATAAATTAGAATTAATGGTGTTTGTCTTTTGTAATAATACATTTCTAATATTTTTTATGCATTTGATTAAACAAGTTTTACCAACGTTATTTGGGCCATAAACTCCTGCGACTTTTAGAATATTGACATTTTTTTCACTATGAACGTTAGAAGAAAATTTTTTATTCCTCATGTCAGATTTCAAAGAGAACTCTATTTGATCAGAAAAAATACTTGTATTTTCCATTCTAACACTTATTATCATAATATCCTCCTAAATTTTGGTCTACAATTATATTATACTCTCAACTAATATTTTATGCAATAATTTTACATAAAATATAAATCTTACTTTCTAAACCAATATTTACTACTTTTCTTCTTAAAATTTCATTATATATTCAACCCTTTCCTAAAGTTCTACTTCTTTTAAAGTGTAGTTCAGTAAAAACAGGGTTTAAATTATATTTTACAAATTTAGTACAAGTTGATAAAAGGAATAAATTTAATCAATTCATTCTAACTGGGTCATCAGTTCCTCCAAATTTAAAAAAAATAATGCACTCTGGTGCTGGTCGTATTACTAATTTAGTTATGAGGCCAATGTCACTTTTTGAATCCTATGATTCTACTGGCGTTGTTTCATTAAAAAAACTATTTGAAAATCCAGATAGAATTGAAGGGAAAACTAACAAAAAACTAGAAGACCTGTTTTTCCTTATATGCAGAGGTGGTTGGCCTAAAGCTATTAATCAAGAATCAAAAATTGCTTTAGCTCAATCAAGAAATTTCTATAAAATGCTTGTTCAATCTGATATTTCAAAAGTAGACAATATCACACGAAAAGAAGATAGAGTTATTTCCTTAATGCGTTCACTATCAAGGAATATTGGTACTCCTATTTCTTTAATTGGTATAAAAAAAGA
>CAZJGS010000230.1:0-2762 GCA_964545735.1 uncultured Spirochaetaceae bacterium | reverse complement strand
ACTAAAGATGTAGCTATTGTTGAAGATGTAACACCTACTAAAGAAACTGAGTCAGGAATGACTGCAGCTATTGTTGCTGTTGTTAAAGATAGAAGTGGTGTTAGTGCTGAAGATAAAGATAAGGTTATAGCAATTCCACAATTTTATTCCTCTACAGAGAAGGAATTAACTTCAGAAGAATATGCTTCTCAAAGAGATAAACTTAGACAAGAAGCTATTGCTGATGCTTTAAGTAAACTCGAAAATAATTAGTATTGCGAAATATTAATGAAAAAGAAAGGGGTTGTTATACAACCTCTTTTTTAACGCCTAAATATGTGGATATTCACACTCTTTACCATCTAATGTAGTAAATATGTATTTATTGTCTTTAAAATCTTTTAAGTAACAGGCAGAAAGGGGTACTTTACCACCACCCTCAGGTAAATCTATCATAAAGGAAGGCATTGCAAGGCCAGAGAGCCTTTTTCTCATTTCTCTTTCAATTTCTATTGTTTTATTTACATTCACTCTTAAATGGGCCGTCCCTGATACAAGATCCCCTTGAAATACATAATATGGTTTTATTCTATAGAATAATAGTTTATTGCATAACTCTTGCATGGTATCAAAATTATCATTAACGCCTTTGAGCATGACACTTTGATTTAATGCAGGAATGCCTGCATCAATAAACATGTTGATAGCCTCTATAGCTTCAGGAGCTAATTCTCTAGGATGATTGACTTGTGTTAGCAAATAAAATGGAGCAGTGTCGTATTTTTTAAAAATAGATATAAGCTTTTTATCAACTCTGCTGGGGGCAGTTATGACCATTCTAGTACAAATTCTCATAATTAATTTTGGATTTTTTTCTCTTAAGGTTTTAATCAAAAAATCTAATTTTGAATTTGATAAAGTTAGTAAATCTCCACCAGTAAGTAATATTTCAGTAATTTTTGGGTATTTTGTGATGTAAATAGAGGCGTCAACAATTTCTTGATTACTAATTGGTCCAAGAAGTTTTCCAGTAAACCTTCTTCTAAAGCAATGTCTACAATACATAGGGCAAATATCTGTTGTTAGTAAGGCAACTCTACTTTCATATCGATGAATCAATCTAGATGTTTTTGAATTTAGTACTTCATTAAGTGGATCTATATCTTCAAGTTCTCTATCTTGTTCTTCTAAAACATTTGGAAATACTTGTATTCTCAATGGATCGTCTTCATCATCAATATTAATCAAGGAAAGAAAGTGTTTTGTTATTGAAACAGGGAGTG
Organism: uncultured Spirochaetaceae bacterium; assembly: GCA_964545735.1. Taxonomy (GTDB): domain Bacteria; phylum Spirochaetota; class Spirochaetia; order Sphaerochaetales; family Sphaerochaetaceae; genus Pleomorphochaeta. Next base: position 1,500 of record CAZJGS010000230.1, on the reverse strand, counting down.
TTGATTCATTTTCTTTAAACGCTTTTTCATTTCTACTAAGATTATATGTTTTTTTTAACTCTTCAAAGCTCTGAATTTCGATTTTCATATGTATTGGTTTATAACAATTTCTATTTTTAGACAAGAGTTTAATTGAATATTAGATTTATGTTATTTTATAAAATTATTAACAACAATCAATAAAAACATGCTAGAATAAGCTATATTATTATTTGAGGTGTTACAAATGGCAACTGAAAAGAAAAAGGGTTTGTCGGGATATTACTTAACGACTTTTTTAATTGGTCTTGGTTTTTTTACTATGGGTTTGATGGATCCTTTATACGATACATATGTTCCAATATTCTTGTCTAAATACATTCCTTCAAAAGGTATAATTGGTTCAATTATGACTTTTGATAATATTTTAGCAATTTTTCTCATTCCAGTGTTTAGTGCTTTAAGTGATAGAACTAGAACTCCTATTGGCAGAAGAATGCCTTATATTATTATTCTTCTTCCTTTAACAGCTATTATTTTTGGTCTTATTCCTTTTGCAGCTATATATGCCCTTTGGCTTTTAATTGCTGGAGTATTTTTGTTAAATTTATTTAAACAAGCCGTACGTGGTCCAGTTGTAGCATTAATGCCAGATATGGTTCCTGGTGAAGTAAGATCTGAAGCAAATGGCGTAATAAATACAATGGGTGGGATTGCAACTATTGTTGGAACAATAGGTCTTGCTAGATTAATGGATGTACCACTCGTAATAAGAGATAAATCTTATGATAATATTTTAGCTTTTCCAACTGCAAGTATATTAGTAGTAGTAGCTACAATTTTATTATTTATTTTTGTTAAAGAAAAAGATGGTAATTATAAAAATGAAACAGATGATACAAAAGTTCCAATTTTAAAAAGCTTAAAAGTTATTTTCTATGAAAAAGATAGGAGTGCTTTGTTTATTTTATTATCCTTGTTATTCTGGTTCATTGCATACCAAGGTGTCCTTCCTTTTGTCGGCTTGTACAGTGTTGAAGTATTAAACACTACTCAAGGTACAGCTTCTCTTGCGGCAGGAATGGTCGGTATAGCCTACGCACTTTTTGCTATTCCTTCAGGTAAATTTGCTCATAAATTTGGTAGAAAAAAAACTATTAGAATTGCTTTGTTTGCATTAGTTATAATTCTTTTAGGAATCTTTGCTCACAATAAATTAACCATAAATGCAACACAATCCTTTAGACAATATACTTTCTGGGCCTTGTTATTCTTATTTGGAATTTTCTGGGTAACTGTAGTAACAAATAGTTTTCCTATGCTATGGCAGATGGCTAATTACAAGACAATGGGAATATATACAGGTCTTTATTATTTCTTCAGTCAATTAGCTTCAATAATTTCACCTCCAATAACTGGTTTCTGCATTGACGTTTTTGGACACCAAAGTTTGTTTGTTTTTGCAGCTTTTAATATGGGAATTGCTTTCTTCTTGATGAAGGGTGTTCACAGAGGAGAACC
>CAZJGS010000229.1:0-2770 GCA_964545735.1 uncultured Spirochaetaceae bacterium | reverse complement strand
TATATGTCTGCTTTAGAAAAAGCTAGTGTGAGCAATGATATATCCGACTTTACTAAGTTCATCAGTGACAGGGTAAGAGAAAAAATTAATTCTGAATAGGAAGTGTAGAATCGAAGCATTTCCTTTTGATCGCCTTGTTGCTAACTCCGGAATAACCGGAGCTATATTGGATCAGATTACTGAGTCGAAAATAACGGATAAGTTACCGGGTTCCCTTAATCCTGTATCGGTCTTTTCTTATAATATCATAGGGGATACAACACTTGATAAAGAGAAATGGAGGATTGTATAATATTGTATGAAACCATGGAAGTATTCCTTTCATGCTATTCGGACTTTTCAATCTTCAGAAGAGGGTGAAATTTATGGTTCATCTGGAAGATGCGTAGGTAAAAGGTAGTACGTCTGAAATAAACTTCAGCTTATCCTTTGTATCAAGATTAGCAAACTCCTCCTGGAAATTTTCTAAAAATGTAAAAGATTACACTGAATTACATGATTTTGTATTAATACTGGCGCAGAAACTGGCTCTATCTTCTTGATGCACAAGAATACTTGAAACAGGCACTATTTGCACTTTTTTAACATATATTTGTCATTTAGTTAATAAAATAGATTAGGAAAGCACTGGTCCTAAGAGTTTTATCAGGGAAGAGGTTCGTTTCATCCTTGAATAAAACATTAAATATTGCTTAAAGTATCAAACTAAATTTTTTATACCTTTATAAGAGTAAAAAACAACATCCGTGTGTTTCATGATGAGTTATTTGCAATGAACAGCATGCTAAATAGTCTATGAAAATCTATATCAAATATATGGTCAGCCTTCGATGCAAGATGATGGTTAAGGCGGAACTTGACAAACTCGGTATACTATATAAAGCGATAGATCTTGGCACAGTAGAAACATTTGAAAGTATTGATGATGAACAATGGGAAAAGCTAAAAAAGAATTTGCTCAAGTCGGGACTGGAATTGCTGGATGATAAAAAAAGCATTCTGATAGAGAAAATAAAAAATATAATTACAGAAATGATCCACTACAGTGATGAATTGCCTAATGTGAATTATTCTGATTATATAAGTGAAAAATTAGACTTAGATTATACATATCTGGCCAATACTTTTTCGGAAGTCAAGGGTATTACTATTCAGCAATTCATTATCATCAACAAAATTGAAAAGGTAAAAGAATTGCTTTTATATGACGAATTGAATCTTACAGAAATTTCCCAAAAACTTCATTATAGCAGCGTAGCACATTTATCCAACCAGTTCAAGAAAATCACCGGTCTTACTCCTTCTTTTTATAAGCAACTGAAGCAAAAGCGCATGAAAAACCTTGAAAACATGTGATTTATGTAAGATTTTCTAATTTGGGTGTAACACTTTGAATATTGAATAGCTCTAACTTTATTGTGTAATTGATTATGCTGGTCTCCAATAGAGTCCCAATAGCTTTCCAGGACTGAATTGCTATCTATACTTATCTATGTAGATACTTAATTACGCCTATGTGAAATTAAAATTAAAAATTTAACAAAATGTCTAAAGAAAAAGAAGGTAAAGCAAAAACAGATAAAAAGGTACCATTAAAGACCCTGAAAGAAAAGAGGGCCGCCAAAGTAGAGAAACGTAAAGAGAAAGGGAAAATAATTCACTTTAATTCACCATCATAGAATATGTACAATGATAAAAACTGAATTTGCAAGATCAAAAGTATTTAAAGTAACAGAGGCCATAGAATACATCCCTAATTCAGTAGTGATCAGGTCTATAATAAAAAGAATAACTGGCAATGTCAGTGCCGTTTCATTTGATTCAGGTGAACTGTTAAGTGGAAAAACATCCCCTTTTGAAACCTTTATTCAGATCATAGAAGGGAACGCTGAAGTTGTAATTGATGACAAATCTAATTTACTTGAAACGGGTCAATCCATTATCATTCCTGCCCATTCTCGTAACACTATAAAAGCAAACGAGAAGTTCAAAATGCTGTCCACTCTTATCAAAAGCGGGTATGAAGAAGTAAGCTAGTAGAGAAAGAATCAATCAAAATGTATTCAAAAAGGAATACCATTTATTAAATAAATATATAAGCATGAAAACAAACGCACTGGTATATAGTGAGAATGAATTTGGGAAGTTGGATGGAAAAGTAGCAAATGGCTTAGCCAGGCATTCTGAAAAATATGATATCCTTGGTATCATTGATAGCACAAAGGCAGGACTTGATGCAGGAGAATATCTTGACGGGAAAAAAACAGGGATCCCTGTTTTCCGGAATATTGATGAGGCCATTAATACCTTAAAGCTTGTTCCCGAATATTTCATTTACGGCATAGCTCCTCTTGCTTCATTTCTTGACGAGGAACAGAAAGAGATCATTTTCAGTGCTATGAAAAAGGGAATGAACATTGTAAATGGCTTGCCGGAATTCTTCACAGATGATGAAGAATACAAGCAAAAAGCCAGTGAATATGGAGTAAAGATTTATGATATCAGGAAGCCGCCACAACGAAAAGATCTGCATATTTTTTCAGGAAAAATCTCTAAAGTCAAAGTTCCCGTAATCACTGTGTTTGGAACAGATTGTGCTGTTGGAAAAAGAACAACCACTGTAAATTTAGTGGATGCCTTAAGAAAAGAGGGCCTGAAAGCTGCATTTATAGCAACAGGACAAACCGGTATTCTTCAGGGGTCAAAGTATGGTATTGCAATAGATGTTTTAAGCTCAGGTTTTGCAACTGGAGAGGTTGAGAATGCGATT
>CAZJGS010000228.1:0-2776 GCA_964545735.1 uncultured Spirochaetaceae bacterium | reverse complement strand
CGTCCTTCAGTTCAGGATGATATTTGTGAAGATAGAGCGCCTTATGGCATTGCAGGCCCTTTATGAAAAGTGTCTTACTGAGATAGGAAACATCTCTTTTTATTGTGTCAGACATAATAGAGCCCCCTTTTATTTTTCGTGTTGCTTTCGAATAAGCGTCAATCCAAAGTTGCGGTAAAGCCGATAAATATATTCACGGGATTGATTCAATTTTGGATTGACGCATGAAGAACGGAGCCGCTACGTGAACAACAGATTTTCCTATGGGGTTTCAATAGGGGTCTCTCCCCTGCAAGTTGCAAAACTCAACAACATGAGCTACTGAATAACAGATAGAACGGGATTGTCAATAATTCTTTATTCTAGGATTTTTCCACAAGTCCTCTGTATCTAACACCGCGAAGCGGTTTAGTTCTTCTTTTTATATTATTAATGTTATTCTCGTAATAATTATGATATTGAAAATTCGGATTATGCTGGGCCTAACTGATACATGCTTGAAATAATGTATAATTATCCAAATGCTTTAGAATAATTTATTACGCTCAATACACATGGTAGCGATGTGAGAATCTGCGATCACTTCAAACATATTGGCTTTCACCTCCGAAAGGAAGCTCGAATCCATCGATGATACTAACACCTCACCACGCCAAGTACTTCGCCCATGACCTGACCCGCCGGGCAACGAGCGGGATGGATCGGCTTTCAATGTCGTTATTTGATGCCGCAGTCGATCTAAATCCGCACCAGATTGAGGCTGCGCTCTTCGCATTACAGTCCCCGCTCTCCAAGGGCGTGATATTGGCCGATGAAGTCGGTCTCGGAAAGACGATTGAGGCGGGCATCGTACTTTGCCAGTTTTGGGCGGAACGCAAGCGCCGGTTGTTGGTAATCTGTCCTGCATCGCTGCGTAAGCAGTGGGCGCTGGAGTTGGAGGAGAAGTTTAATTTACCAACGCGGGTGCTTGATGCCAAGGCCTACCGGGAAGCGCTACGGAATGGACGCGCGCCTTTAACCGAGAGAACAGTACTCATCATGTCCTTGAACTACGCGAATGCGTTGCGCGAGGAATTGAAGATTTTCGCCTGGGACCTTGTCGTCATCGACGAAGCCCATAAGCTTCGCAATGCGTATCGGCCAAGCAATAAGATCGGTCAAGGTATCCGCTGGGCGACCGAGGATTGTCGCAAACTTTTGCTTACAGCTACGCCGCTGCAGAACTCACTGATCGAATTATACGGCCTTTCGACCCTTATCGATGAGCACCTGTTCGGTGATCTCAACTCCTTCCGATCCCAATATACCGGCGCTGGCAGTAGCATCACTGATCTTCGGCAACGCCTCTCCGATTTCTGCAAACGCACACTTCGTAATCAGGTTACAGAGTACATCCGATACACCGAGCGGCGGACTATCACACAACCATTCACACCGAGCGACAACGAATATGCGCTATACAAAGCTGTTTCCGAATTTTTACAGCGAGAAGACAGCTACGCGCTCCCCAAGCGCCAGCGTCACCTGATCGCGCTCATCCTGCGCAAACTGCTGGCGTCGTCTTCGCAGGCCATTGCCGCCACGCTGGACACGCTGGTTACGCGGCTTGAAACGTTGCGCGACGAGAAAGTACAGGATGACGCAAAGTTCACTGAGGGACTCATTGAGGCAGAGGAGATTGAAGCTGACTTGTTCGACGAGATCCTCGTGGAGAATGACGAAACTAAAACCGAAAGCACGTCCCGCACCGTCGATCGTCAGAAGCTGCGTGATGAGCTCGACAGCCTGAAACGGCTCGCCACCTGGGCGCACAGTATTGGTACAGATACCAAAACAAAAGCCCTGTTTACTGCGTTGGATATCGGTTTTGAACAGATGGCCGCCACAGGCGCGGCGCGCAAGGCGTTGATCTTCACCGAGTCGCGCTACACCCAAGAATACCTGAAGACCTATTTGGAATCCCATGGCTACCGCGGACAGGTGGTGCTCTTCAATGGCACCAATGGCGGGCCGGAAACAACCGCGATATATGGGCGTTGGATCGAGAAGAATCGCGATACTGGCCGCTGCTCAGGCTCTCGAGCCGTGGACGTGCGCACCGCGCTCATCGAACACTTTCGTGATGAAGGTTCGATCATGATCGGCACCGAAGCGGCAGCGGAAGGCATCAATCTGCAGTTTTGCTCATTGGTTATCAACTACGACTTGCCCTGGAACCCGCAGCGTATCGAACAACGCATAGGCCGCTGCCACCGCTACGGGCAAAAACACGATGTGGTCGTCATCAATTTTTTGAATGAGCGCAACGAGGCCGATCGTCGTGTGCTTGAGCTGCTGGGCGAGAAGTTCAGCCTCTTCAGCGGCGTCTTCGGCGCCTCCGACGAGGTGTTGGGTACCATCGAGTCCGGTGTGGATTTCGAGAAGCGCATCCTCGCCATCTATCAGGATTGCCGAACCTCCGAGGAGATCGACGCCGCGTTCAGTACCCTGCAGTCTGAAATGGACGAGCAGATTCGCACGCGCATGAACGATACCCGCCGTACGTTGTTCGAGCATTTCGACGAGGACGTGCATCGGCGCCTGCGGTTGCAGCTCGATGACGCGAAGGCTCAGCTTGATCGCTTTGGCAAACGCTTCTGGTCGCTGACCCGTTTCATGCTGGACGGTCGCGCTCGTTTCGACGATGACGCCCTGGCTTTTGACCTCCTGAAAAGTGTTCGATGTTCAGGTTTCAGTGTTCAGTCCGAAAACGGAGAGACTGAAACTGAAGAATGGG
>CAZJGS010000227.1:0-2797 GCA_964545735.1 uncultured Spirochaetaceae bacterium | reverse complement strand
AGAAGCTTATGCGCAGAAATCAAATATGTGCAGGATTTAAAAAATATCTATATTAGTTGTTCAAAAAAGCAATTAGTTAGCTAAAAACTGCACATATTATTTTACAAAGTAATTATAGTATTTGATACTTTAAGTAGCCTAAGGAGGGCATGTTTATGTATCAAAAATATGATCAAATAGTATCTAGTATTGAATTATTATTTACAAACAATGGTAAATCATTAACTCAACTTTATTCATTAAAACAAAGTGCTAGAGAGTTAAAATCTTATCTTATTGAAAGTGGAGTAGCTTATTCTCCAATTGTTGCTGCAAAATGGCTTATAGAAATAAAACCTACTGTTTCCCACCCTGTTTATAAACAAAAAAGATATCCTCAATATTTAATTGCAAGAGAGTTTGATTCTAATAGTTCTTTTAAAGAATTGTTTTATTTAGATATACAATCAAACTTTGATAGACTTCCAATATGGGCTTCAACCGTAGTACAAAGCTTTATTGAATATTCTAAGTTGAAACGTTCATGCATTGAAGGATATAAACATTCTGTTAGTACTTTTTTATTAAATGCAATTGATAAGTTAGAAATCAAAACTACAAAATCTATTTCTTGTGAATTTGTTATAAATTATCGAATAAAAAGGAATCAAGAAAGAGGTTTAAATGAATTTCTCTATTTTTTATTTAAAAACCAATTAATTAAACCATATGTTAATGAATGTTATAATGGTTTTATATGCAAAACGATTATTTACAAAAGTGAAATAAAAGTTCCTCTAATCAATTGTGGCAATAAATATTCAATCATGGAATATTATAATGCTCATAAGAAACTAATTAAAGATTTAAGAGAAATTGGGTTTTCAATATCGGTAATTAAATCTTTTAATTTTGTTTGCGAAGAATTTGGTATTTTCTTAGCTATTAATAACTTTCATTATTCTAAAACATTAGTTGAAGAATATGTAAAGTGCTATGAAAAAAAGTATAAAAAATTAACAACAAAAAGAAGAGGTTTATTATTAATAGAAACCTATTTACAAGGCGGAAAGTACCTTGATGCAATGAGATTATTCCCAAGACCTGAAAATATTAGATTATTTCCTAAATGGTTTATTTCATATGCTGATTTATATAATGACTATCGTAGGGCTAATCATATTGGTAAATCTGCACTTTCAATGGATAAAAGTGCACTACTTCAATTTTCATGTTTTTTAGATAGTGTTGGTTGTAAAAACATAACTGATATTACTGCAAATCTTGTTAAAGCATTTAACATTGAAGATTCTCATTTAACCGCTGAAGGCAAAAATGCATATATTATTAAAATTAGATTATTTTTAAAATTTCTTGAATTCAATAACTATATAAATAGTTTTTCAATGGCCTTGCGATCTGTTAGTACTATTTGTAATAGGCCCACTATATCTTTAAACGAAATAGCCTATAGGCAGATTTTAAATTATTGTACAGAGAAAGAAAAACAACAAAGTTATGTTGAATCGGCTATATTAAAAACTGCACTACAAACCGGATTGAGAGCTTCTGATATTGTTAATTTAAAAGCTTCAAACATAAACTGGAATCAGATGATATTTTCTTTAATACAAGTAAAAACACGAACACATCTTAATATTCCATTTACAGTTGATGTAGGAAATGCAATTTGGAATTATATTAAATACAATCGGCCAAAAGTAAAAAGTGAATATATTTTTATTAAAAAAGAGGCTCCTTTTACACCGCTAAGGGCTAAGACTTGTGCTTATTATCTAAATAAATCGACAGAAGGTAGCATATCAAAATTTCATATTCTTAGAAAAACTTTTTCAACTAGGATGTTATTAAATGGGTCTTCAATAAGTAACATCTCTGATGCTCTTGGTCATTCTTCAAATGGAACAGTTGATAGCTATCTCGATATTGACATAGATCAAATGAAAAAATGTTCATTGGATATAATTGCTATTCCATATATAGGAGGTGCATTATGCCAATGAGAAATTTTAATTCCAAGCTAAGAAATCATTTTATAAATCTTATAGAAGAACAAAAAGTGTTAAATTATTCAATTTCTTTTATCGAATATATTTTTTGGGATTTTGATAAATTTATCATATCAAATAATTTTAACGATGGGGTACTTTCAAGAGAACTAGTAGATGCTTGGTCCATGCAACGTATAAATGAAAATCTAAATACAAGAAATTCTAGACTTTATCCAATTAGATTATTAGCAAAATATTTATTGGTTTTAGGAATAGAAGCTTATATACCTGGCAAACAAGGTTCTACAGAATATGCTACTCCTTATATTCCAACTAGAAAAGAATTAAAAATATTTTTTCAAACTATTGATTTATGGCATCATTCTTTTCATTATCTGAATTACACTGAATTAATTTATCCTGTTATTTTTAGATTATATTATTGTTTGGGCCTCAGATTAAATGAAGTTGTTTGTTTAAAAATTGATGAAGTAGATTTAACTAATGGTTCGTTATATATTAGGCATTCCAAAGGAGATAAAGATAGAATTGTATATGTTTCTGCAGACTTACTTGAATTGTTGAAAATTTATAATAAAAAAATAGAAAAATGTTGCAATAGAGAAAGGTATTTCTTTCCAGGATGTTCAAATATGAAAATCGATGCTGCAAAAAAAATGTCTAAAACATCAATAGATGCTAAAATGAAGTATTTTTGGAAATTATCTTTCCCCCAATGGATAGGCAAAAGACCCACAGTTCATTGTTTGCGTTATCATAACCTTTCATAAATCAAAACCTTTTAA
>CAZJGS010000226.1:0-2802 GCA_964545735.1 uncultured Spirochaetaceae bacterium | reverse complement strand
TTGATAAATAAGAGTTCAAATCCTTATTTTCTTTTATCAAGAACTTTAATAAGGTTTAATTAATTGTTAACACATTACTATATCCCTATTTACTTGCCTTTCTCTATACCTACTTGTTAGGAGTATTAAGTAAAAATTTAATATTTTAGTTTAATAGTTGCTTTAAGACAAAGTATTTATTTTTTTTTATATTTTATGGTATAATAAATAAATACCACTGAAACTATGATTTATTAAGTTCTAATAATGAATTTAATAATAAAACAGTTCCTGATGAGCTAAATAAGATTAAAAAAAAGGATTGCAATATGGATTTTAATAAACTTATTTCTAACGACTGGATAATGCCAACCATTACAGATTTTGATAACATTCCTACAGGTGATATGCCATTTGATAGCATTCAAATAAATGATAAGCATGTTGAAAAAGCTAAAGTTATTTTTAAAAACTTGCTAGAATTACTAAGATCTCAAATAAATGATAATCGAGTAGATAATTCAAATAAGATTGTTATATCAGTCTTTGGAGGATCCGGCGTTGGTAAATCTGAGGTTGGATCTTTATTATCTTATTTTTTTAATTGCTTAGGAGTTAAAAGCTATATTCTATCAGGAGACAATTATCCAAGAAGGATTCCATCCTTAAATGATAATGAAAGACTTAGAGTATATAGGCTATTTGGAGTGCAAGCTCTTGTAGATAACAATATTTACAATGAAAGAATTAAAAAAGACCTGTTAAATTTATGTGAAAAATATATGGATTGTGATATTTCTTTAGTTACTAAATATCCGTGGTTAAGTAAATATCAAAAAGGTGGTTCTATAGCACTGGAAAAGTACCTTGGAACTGATTTAGAAATCAACTTTGATGAAATAAACAATATAATCTCTCATTTTAAAAAAGGGCAGGAATCTATATATTTAAAGAGAATGGGTAGAGCTGAAAATCAACTATGGTATGATGAAGTTGATTTTTCAACTACAAATATCTTAATCATTGAATGGACTCATGGTAATAATTCTAATTTAAATGGAGTTGATTACTCTATAATGCTAAACAGCACTCCTGAGGAGACTTTAGCTCATAGACTTACTAGAAATAGAGATGGCAATACCGATAGTCCCTTTATATCCTTGGTATTATCACTAGAGCAAAAGAAACTAAATGAAAGAGCAAAAACAGCTTCAATTATTATTACAAAGGATTGTAAAATAATAAGTTATAGTGAATTTAAATCCCTTATGGGTTTAAATAACATAAACAACGGTCCTATGCTTAATTCCTACCCAGATAGTATAGGGGAAAAACTAAGTGATACTATTAAAGTAATTAATAAACAAGAATTATCTAATTGTTTTGAATCTTTCTATATTCTTCCAAGTATATTTAATACAGATATTGATAGAGGTTTCTCTGTTATCGATTATTCTATAAATGACGTATTAGCATCAAGATGTGATCTTGAAACTATTAAAGAAGCTGGTATCGATTTAAAGCTAGATTTTATATTAAATCATGCCTCTGTTTTATCAAAACAATTTCAAGATATTATTAAAAATGGGGAAAACTCCAAATATGTAGATTTCTTTATAAATTGGAATAAATTTTGGCAAGGATACGGAGAAATCAATGAAGAAGGTATATTAGTACCACAAGATAAATATATTAAAGATATGTTCTTTAGAAAGCCAGGACTTCCTATTTTAAATGTTAGAATGCCTGATGGCAAAGAGGTTCCCTATTGGAATACCTTCTATCAACAAATATCTTATGATAAATTAGACATTCAAGATATTATTAATGCCTTAGATCTTCAATATGAAAAGGCAAGTAGAATAGTTAAAATAATAAATGATAATCTAGATATAAATGTAGTACCCAAAGATATGAATTTTGGACAATTTGATTGTTACAAGGAAAGAATTGTTGATATCTTAGAATCAAGACGTAAATATTTAGGACAAATGGACTTGAATATAGAGTCTCCTTTGGTTTGGGATTTTTATGAGGATACACTTAAGCAATTATCAAATTATGGTGCTAAAATAGTACGTTTAGATGCTTTTGCTTACGCTCCTAAAGCACCTGGTAAAAAGAACTTCTTAAATGATCCTGAAACTTGGCAGTTCTTAGATAAAGTTAAAACTTTATCTGACAAATATAATATTACACTACTTCCTGAAATTCACTCTAAATATGAAGATAAGATTCACACTAAAATAGCGAAGATGGGCTATTTAACTTATGATTTCTTTTTACCTGGATTATTAATTGATGCAATAGAGAGAAAGAGTTCCCTAATATTAAAGAAATGGATTGATGAAATAATTAATGAAGATATAAAGACTGTTAATATGCTTGGTTCTCACGATGGTATTCCTTTATTAGATTTAAAGGGTCTATTAAATGACAATCAAATACAAAACCTTATTGATACTGTTGTAAGTAGAGGTGGGTATGTAAAAGATCTCCACGGTAAGAAGAATATGTATTATCAAGTTAATGCAACATATTTTAGTGCTTTAGGAGAAAAACAAGAGAGCCTCCTATTAGCAAGAGCCCTTCAAATGTTTATGCCTGGAAAACCACAAATATGGTACTTAGACTTGTTTGCAGGAAAGAATGACTATGATGCTGTAGTAAAAGCAGGCGCTGGTGGTCATAAGGAAATAAATAGAACTAATCTTACAATAGATCAAATTGATAATATACTTGATACTAGCATTGTTAAAAAACAATTGGAATTAATAAGATTTAGGAAAACACACAAAGCTTTTAATAGTGATGCTACTATAA
>CAZJGS010000225.1:0-2841 GCA_964545735.1 uncultured Spirochaetaceae bacterium | reverse complement strand
GAGACATTGTCCGTGTCGTAATCCGGCACCAGCCTGAATTGCCGCTTGGCAGTCGCCTGCTGCGCAATAACAACTTCGATGGATTCCATAACCCTGTCTGCCTGCAGGCCGCACATGATCAAGGTTCCTTCGTCCATCCCTTCCGGTCGCTCATGAGCCTGACGGATAGTAACAGCAGGGAAATTAAGGATTGTAGATTCCTCAGTAATAGTACCGCTGTCTGAGATGACACATTTAGCGTTCATCTGAAGTTTTACATATTCGAAAAAACCAAGAGGCTTTAAAAAATGAATGCGCGGGTCCAGACCATCAGCCTTCTGACCTTCCAGACGTTTCCTGGTGCGGGGGTGTGTGGAGAAAATAATGGGGTAATCGTATTTTGCAGCAATGGCGTTCAGGGTGTCAAGCAGGTTGGCAAAATTCTCCTCGCTGTCCACATTCTCCTCCCGATGAGCGCTGACAACAAAGTATTCCCCTTTTTTTACATCTAATTTTGCCAAAGCATCGGAAGCTTCAATCTGAGGCATGTAATACTCCAATACTTCTTTCATTGGAGAACCGCTTTTAATTACTGTTTCAGCCTTTATTCCTTCGGCTAAAAGATAACGGCGGGCGTGTTCGGTATAGGGTAAATTTATATCGCTGATATGATCAATAATTTTACGATTGATCTCTTCCGGAACACGCTGATCAAAACATCGATTCCCAGCTTCCATGTGGAAGACGGGAACCTTGCGGCGCTTTGCCGCTATTGCAGAAAGACAACTGTTCGTATCACCCAAGATAAGAAAAGCATCAGGACATTCCTTTGCCAATAAATCGTCCGTACCTGCAATAACATTCCCGATGGTATGAGCTGCATTGTCACCCACAGCATTCAGAAAATAATCGGGCTTACGGATTCCCAACTGCTGGAAAAAAATTTCGTTCAGTTCATAATCATAATTTTGACCGGAATGGACCAAAATGTGCTCCGTGTGCGCATCTAGTTCATAAATCACCCTGCATAATTTTATGATTTCCGGTCGCGTACCAACAAGTGTCATCAATTTCATTTTCTTCACTCTAAGTAAATTATTTATAATGGGGATAAAGATTTGGATGGGCATCTACCCATTCTTTCATTTCCTGAACCATCTGTTCATAAGAAGGAACCACGAAAGAAAAATCTGTACGTGTACTTCTTAATGATTTATCCAGCTTTAGATCATCATTCTTCTGGATAATCAGACTGTTATTCCGGAAAAACTTATTGAAAAGAACAAGCAAGTCATACTTGGATATACTTACGTTATTAACCAAATTATACAATCCGCAAAGATTCTCTTTTATTGCTTTTTCCATGGCTTTTGCAAGAGTAAGCGTCGTAACGCCTGTCCATAATGCACCTGTAAATCCTTTAATCGTTCCATTTTGCTTCATAAACCAGTTGAAAAGACCAATGCCGTGTTCATTCATATCAGGGCCAATAATAGAATTGCGGAAAGTAAGATTTTTATTGTCTTCTACTTCGCCTAATGCTTTTGAACGATCGTAGAAGGTTGTACCATCGCGCAGGCTTTTTTCGTAATACGGGCCAGTATTACCGGCAAACACACAATCTGTGCTCATGTGTATTAACTTAGTCTTTTTGTCCTTTATCGTATCGGCAACGAGATGCGGCAAATAACTGTTTAAATACAATGCCATAGAATGGTTTTCTTCTGCTGTTTGGTTTAATATACCTATACAATTAATAATTGCATCATATTCCCCGTCCAGCAGCATGCTTTTAAAAGTCTCAGTCTCAAAAGCATTTCCAATGATATTTTTACAATATGGAAAAGGAAACATCGAATATGCAGTAACATCATACCCTCTTTCTTTAAAATAAAGAGTAATCATATGTCCGGCCATACCAATAGAACCTAAAATCAATATCTTCATAAAACTCATATACCCTTCAGCAATTATAGATTACAGCCCCAAGTCGGCCCGAATCATCGGCAGCTTTAGCAACAATTGAATCATCTCTTCTTTATCCAAACGCCTGGTATTATGCGAGTGGTAATCTTCAAATGAGGATATTTTTTCTTGCCCTTCAATAAAATATTTATCGTAATTCAAATCACGTGCATCACATGGAATACGATAATAATTTTCCACATCTATTGCTTTTGCCATCTCTTCGCGCGTCACCAGTGATTCATATAACTTCTCGCCATGCCGCGTACCGATAATCCGGATTTTGGAATTGGCTTTATACAATTCAATTAAGGATTTCGCCAAAACATCCAATGTCACAGCGGGCGCTTTCTGAACAAATAAATCACCATTCCCCCCATTCTTGAATGCATATAGCACCAAATCCACTGCGTCATCCAATGCCATCATAAATCGTGTCATATTAGGATCAGTAATGGTAATATCTTTATTATTCTTTATCTGTTCAATCCATAATGGAATAACTGAACCACGACTGGCCATTACATTGCCATAACGAGTACAGGTAATAGTTGTATCGCCATTCTCACCTAAAGACCGTCCCTTGGCAATGGCAACTTTTTCCATCATGGCTTTGCTAATACCCATCGCATTAATCGGATAACAAGCCTTATCCGTACTGAGTACAACAACGTTTTTCACACCATGCTGAACGGCAGAATCCAAAACGTTTTCTGCGCCAAAAACATTAGTGCGCACCGCTTGAATGGGAAAGAATTCGCACGATGGAACCTGTTTCAGGGCTGCAGCATGAAAAACGTAATCAACGCCCATCATGGCACCATCAACGCTACGTTTATCTCGCACATCTCCAATATAGAATTTAACTTTGGGACTCTGCAATCGATGCCGCATATC
>CAZJGS010000224.1:0-2857 GCA_964545735.1 uncultured Spirochaetaceae bacterium | reverse complement strand
CGATTCACTAAGTGTGCCGTATTTTATAGCGTCACTTTCGGCGATACTAGGAGACCAGCGTGTAATACCGGTATTTGCAGCAAATGCAGCTAGATTTATAAGAGCTGTATTAATCTGATAATCTTTGTATGATTGAGGTACTGACATATCAAGTCCAATTATTGCTGTAATCTCATTAGGATACATTTGTGCCCAGTAAAGGGCTTCTATTCCTGACATTGAATGGGGACAAAGTACAAACGGACCATTTATATCTGCCAGTTTAAGAGCTGTTCTTGTTTCCTGCAATACTGTATTAATATCCCGTGCAACATCTGCTACATCGCTGAAACCATACCCTGCTTTTTCGACTACAACAATACGGTAATCATTACTTAAAAGTGAATAAAGAGATTTGTGTAGCTGATAAGTGTAAATATAATTAGAAGCCCTACAATAACCAGCAAAATAATACAAATTAGTTTTAATGGTTTTTTCATTTTACCTCCAAAAAAATCATATAATACTTTATACCTTAAAGTTCGCATACTTTTCAAGCAACTAACTTGAAGGATTTTTCAATGTTAGAGGCAGTTGACTGAGGAACTTGTTCAATGATAATTATCACTCAACAAGACAGTTTTAAAATTACAATGGAAGGGTTTTCTTACCTTTTGGCTTTTTTCAACATTAACAAAGAAAGCACATTTGTCATGGAATTAACTGGTTGTTATCATCTTCTTCTTTATCATTTCTTATTGAATCAAAGCAGGACGGCTTATATAATAAATCCTAGTTTTATTAAGCAATACAAAAATGCTAATACACTAAGGAAAACAAAAACAGACCCTTTGGATGCCCACCTTATTTCCCAATATGCAAATAGGCTTGACGTCCAACTGGAAGGAATGAGATCGTCATTGGAAACAAAAAGTAAAATACTCTTTAGAAGCCGCGTTGCTAAAACAAAGACTAGACTTAAGAGTAATCTCTCTTTATCTTTCCCTGAGATGTTTAACTTTAACGTTTATATCGACTCTATGCTTAATTTCTTGTCTGTTTATGGTTGCTACGACTAATAAATTTATTTAAGCTTTTTACGTCCTTTTGATTAGTGGTAAAAAGCTTAAAATGTCAAAATCCAAAAATATTGTTTAGGGCGTCAATCGTTTTACTGTGATTCGAAATTCAAGCACAATTTGAAAAGTACACCAACCATTTGATATGAGTCATTGTAACAATGGACACTGATGCCTTTTATTATTATAATTTTAGACGCCAATAGGGGATATTATTTTGAAAAATTATAAATTATTCATTTATTCAGCAGTTCTGTTTATAATAACATTTTTCACTTCTTGTAATTTGGTATCTTCTGAGCCCCTTCCAGATATAGCTTATAAAAATATCATTCTCATTATCGGCGATGGTATGGGACCAGAACAAATAAAAGCTGCAGGATATTACAAATATGGAGAGGAAGCCCTTTTTAGTTTTGAACAGTTTTCCGATAAGTCCTATCAAACTACTTTTTCTGCTAATTCAGAAATTACTGATTCCGCAGCATCAGCTACTGCGATGGCTACCGGGGAAAAAGTAAAAAATGGAGTTATCAGTAAGGAAATCCCTGGAAGGAGGGCTTTTTTGACGACGATTCTGGAAGAAGCTCAAAATCAAGGGAAGTTAACGGGTTTGGTGACAACCACGTATTCTGTACATGCAACACCAGCAGCTTTTGCAGCACATGTTACCAATCGTTCTAACTACGATGTTATTGGATATCAATATATGAATTCAAGCCGACCAGATGTTATTTTTGCAGGTGGACATGAGAGCTTATCTGTACAACTGGCGGATTATTTTGGGTATACAACAGTTACTGATAAAACTAGTCTTAATAACCTAACTTACACATTAGGCTCCCGTTATTTTGGATATTTCGGCAATGGGCATCTACCCTATATATATGATGGGATGGGATCTCTTCCAGAACTCTCAGATATGGCATTAAAGGCCATAGAGTTGTTAGAGCAATCAGATGAAGGCTTCTTTCTTATGATAGAAGGAGGACGGATAGATCACGCAGGACATTCAAATGATTTGATTCGCAATATATATGAAGTCATAGAGTTAGCAGATACCGTGGAAAAAGTAGTTAAGTGGGCAGAAGATCACCCTAATACAATAATTATAGTTACTGCGGATCATGAGACAGGTGGTTTGTCGGTTTTGCAGAATAATGAAGCAGGTAATTTGCCAGATGTTAAATGGAGTACTAAAGGACATACCGCAATCAGCGTCCCGGTTTATTTATGGGGAGGAAACTCCCAAAATTTAAAATTGCAGATTAAAGACAATACAGATATATTTCATGCATTTTTTTCATATCCTTAGCCAGTATCTCAATTTTTGGTATGAAAAAGGACTGTTTTTCCACCTTTTGAAGATTAGTGTTTTCAAAACTTAATTGAATTTTCAATATAGGGGATTATTCTGAAGCCTTCTTAACTAATGAGTGATACCTGGAACTTGAAAGAAAGGAAAAACTTCCTCGTCAAGTATTTGCTCAAAGGTTACCTCTAGAACAGGATCTCCAGAGGGTTGGATTTCAATCTTTTTGGGATGAATCTCTTTTACCAGGGGCATAAGCCTTTTTGTTGATTTTCCTCTCTTTCTTTTTATATAATAAATTTTTTGAGCCTATATCATTCATATATTCATTATTTATGTAAGGAATTATAGAAAAAATAAAAAATTTCATTTAATATATTTTAAAGCATAGCATTTAGATAAAAAGTAGGTTCACCATAATGACAATTTTATTAGTAATAATATATACAACCTTTATTTCTTTAGGTTTACCCGACAGTTTATTAGG
>CAZJGS010000223.1:0-2870 GCA_964545735.1 uncultured Spirochaetaceae bacterium | reverse complement strand
AGAAAGGTCAAATATTATGATAATAGAAAATTCAATAAAAAGCAAGAATTATAACAAAAAAAATATTGATGTTTCAAAATATACATGTCCCAAATGTAAAGCAAAGAATTCTATGATTCGTCACGCCTATTATTTACGCTTCGTTATTTCTTTTTTTATTGGCTGTTTTACTACTTCAAGATTAAGAATTTTAAGAGTTAAGTGTACTTCTTGCGGTTCAACTCATGCAATCCTTCCTGGAGATATAATTCCTTATAAACAATTTGATTATTCAAGTTTTATGACTGTTTTAGAAAAATATTTTTCTAATGGATTAAGCGGTTATGAACTTTCAAAAGAATATAATGTTTCTTTTCAAACTATATATTCTTTTATTAATACATTTCTTTCTTTTAAAGAAGACACTTATGTAACTCTTAAAATTATAAAATTAGCAGATAATTTATTTAGAGCACGACCTTCGAAATTAATGGAATTGATTAGAAATAATTTTACTTTTAATGAGTTTGCTTTTAAATTTAGTGAACATAATAATTGGCCTTTCTTAATGACAAAGTTTCAAATTGCCACCACCAGACTTGTTACTGTTGGTTTTCAATAATTTAAATTTTACACACCCACACAACAATTGAATATTAATAAATTTCTCAATTTGATAAAATAAAGACAAATTTGAAAGGAGAAATTTATGTTAAATGAAAAAGAAATTCAAGAAATAGGGCTTTTTAAGTTTTCACTAATCGCACCTGTAGTTAACGATACTTACATTGCTTATTCTAAAGAACAATTTTATAGGGAAGTAGCTTCAAAAACACATAAACACCCTTCTGGTAAAGAAGTTAAATATTCCAACGGAACAATTAAAAGATGGCATATGCAGTATAAAAAGAATGGATTTGATGGATTACTACCAATGAAAAGATCAGATGCTGGAATACCACGATCATTTTCAGAAAAAGTAATGAATGAAATTTATGAAATAAAGACTAAATTTCCTCATATAACTACAAAAATGGTCCGTAGAAAGCTAATTGAAGACGGCTTTATAAAAGCTTCAGAAGTATCGTTATCGTCAATGTATCGATATATAAAGGCTAATAACCTTAAAAGAAATCAATTAGAACCAATTGAAAGACGGGCATATGAAATGGAAAATGTTAATGATTGCTGGCTAGCTGATACAAGTCATTTACTACGGTTAAAAATTAATGGGAAGAGTAAGAAAACATACCTAATAGCAATTATTGATGATAAATCTAGGTTATTGGTTCATTCAGAAATATTTTTTAATGATAATGCAGTTAATTTTCAAATTGTACTTAAAAAAGCAATTAAGAAATATGGAATTCCAAAAAAACTCCTAGTTGATAATGGCGGCCCATATAAAAATAAACAACTTAGTATGATAACAGCTTCGTTAGGAATAAACTTAATTCATACACGTCCCTATAGTGGAGCATCAAAAGCGAAAATAGAACGAGTATTTAGAACGGTAAAAGATAACTATGTAAATTGTACTGATTGGAACATCTTTAAATCATTAGAAAATCTAAATCAGCAATTTACTATTTATTTAAATACAGAATATCAAAATAAAATACACTCAGGAATAAAAACAACTCCAAGAAAACGATACAAAGATGATATGGCTTTAATAAAGTATAAACCAACCGAAGAAATAGAAAAATCATTTCTTCATAGAATAACCAGAAAAGTTCGTAAAGACGGAACAATAATTATTCAAACGGAACTTTATGAGGTATCGCAAAAATATATAAACCAGACTATAAATCTTAGATATGCAGCAGATGATACATCAGAATTATATATAATTGATCAAAACAATAAAATTATCGAAACAATATATAAATTAGATAAAGTTGCTAATTCAAAAATAAAAAGAAAAGGTATAGATTATTCAAAGATAGGAGGAAATGGAAATGTATAAAATTTATTGGGAAATGGAATACAATCCTTTTCAAAAAAATAATGGAGAAAAAAAGGTTAAAACCTTTGAATCATCAGATTATATAAATGCAAAAGCACGATTAGAACATTTAAATAAAATAGGAGGAATTGGTTTATTAACAGGAAATTCAGGAACAGGAAAAACATATGCATTAAAAAATTTTGCAGACTCTCTTAATTCAAGTTTATATAAAGTTGTATATATACCACTTTCAACAGTAACAGTATTAGAATTTTACAAAAGTTTAGCGTATGGACTTGATTTAGACCCACCAAGCAGAAAAGTTGATATATTCAATGCTATACAAGAAAGAATAATAAATTTAGTAAAAGATAGAGGACAAACGTGCGTTGTTATAATTGATGAAGCTCAATATTTACAAACAAGTATTTTAAATGATTTAAAAATACTTTTAAACTTTGAAATGGACAGTAAAGACTATGTTGCATTTGTGCTTGCAGGGCAACCGTTACTAAATAATATTTTAACTAAAAAAGTGCATGAACCCCTAAGACAAAGGGTTGTAATGAATTACAATTTCAACGGAATTACGCAAGAAGAAGGAAAAAAATATATACTTGAAAAACTAAAAGAATGTGGAGTTTATAATCAAATAATTACAGACGGAGCATTAGAAGCAATTGTATCAAGTGGAAATGGTTCAATTAGAAAAATAAATAGCATGGTTGATAAATGTTTGTTTATCGGATCTATAAGTAATGCAAAAATGATTGATACCGATATAGTAATGAATGCGCAAAATGAAATAGAACTTATATAAAAATATTTTTAGATAGTACTTTATCAAGTGCTATTTTTTTTAGAAAAACTAGAACAAATAAAGTGATAAAAATGGTACAATAAAGTGAAAGTTGTATTAAATAATATGACAGTTTATAAA
>CAZJGS010000222.1:0-2903 GCA_964545735.1 uncultured Spirochaetaceae bacterium | reverse complement strand
ATTAAATAATATAATATTTAAATTTTATTTTATTCTTGACTTATCCAAACTTATAACATATTATTCTAGATGTGAGTAAGAAACTCTTCATTTTTTACTTATATGTCTCTAATTACTTTTATTGACAACACAAATAAGCACAACAGAAAAAGCAATATTTTTTAATATTGCTTTTTTTGCGTCTAATGAAATAAAAAATCCGACCAATAAGTTTGATCGGAAAGTTAAGTTATTATCTAACAATAGTATAATAAATCTTTAATTAGCACCAAGCTTTTTTAAAGCATTAATAACATAAGCTCTTTTATTTAATTCAGCATATTCTAATACACTGTGCCCTTGATAATCTTGAGCAAAAATATCAGCGCCTTCTTTTATTAAAATGGTAATAATTTTTGTTTCTTCATTACTATTTACTGCCATAATTAAAGGTGTTTCACCCAAGTAGTTTCTACTATTCATATCAGCTCCTGCTTTTATTAAAGTTGAAATCACCTTAGGATTTGTAGAATTGTTCGCTGCTAGATGTAATGAATTTGATCTATATTTAGGTTCTGTTGCTTTAACATCAGATCCTGCAGTTACAAGTGTATTAATCACAACTAATGCAGAATTATTTTGGGCTGCTATCATTATGGGAGTTAAGCCCCATTCATTAGCACAATTTACATCTGCACCCTCATTGATCAAATCTTTAATATCTTTAGCTTTTTTGGCCTCTTGAGCCATAACTAAAAGTTTTTTATTTACCGTGTCTATTTTTTTTGTCATCTGTATCTCCTGTTATACTAAAAATTAACTTAGCTAATTTATTATCATTAATAAACTAATTTTTGTAAAGCAGTATAAAAACTATTATGAATGTGAGTCATATATTACTTATAAAGTTCTTTTCCAAACTGCGAAGGGATTAATCTTCAGTCGAATTAAACAATATAAATATGCAAACAACAACCCAGCCAAATGAGTTAGATGCGCTACTCCACTATTTAATCCGGAAGCTTGACTAAATGCTTCAATAATAAAGAAAATCACAATTAAAAAAGGTGCTCGTATTGGCAATAGGCCAAAGATATATATTTTTGCAAACGGGAAAAAAACTGCAAACATCAAAAGAACCCCATAAACAGCTCCGGAGGCTCCTAATAAAATTGCATTTTCACCAGCTATTAAATAACTGAAAAAACTAAATATTCCCGATAAGGTCCCAACTAATAAATAAAACAGCAAGAATTCTCTAGTTCCTAACCTCTTTTCTAGAGCTCGTCCAAATATAAACAGAGAAAGCATATTAAATAATAAATGAGAAAATCCACTGTGGACAAACATATATGTAAATACTTGATAAACATAACCATGCAAAACAAAATTGGGAATCATTGATAAATAATATACTCCATTTGGCCAAATCACAGAGGTAATAATAAAGACAACAACATTAATACCAATTAGGTATAATGTTGAATTAGAATAAGTATATTTGAATTTCCTATTTAGTAACTTCTTTTTCATAAATCTAAAGATATAAATGAGGATGCCATATAGTCAACTATAATTGTAAAAAAACACAAACTATCTATAATGAAGCACAAAAGAAAATGCATATTTATCATTAATTAACAATTAAAATATTTTGCACAACACAACAAGTATAATACTAAAATTTTGATTTTGTTACTTTCTGATTATCCTTGTACAAACAAGGTGTGAAAATTTTTCTCAAATTTTATGAAATCGAAAAATGTATACAGTATTTTTCTATTAATTTAATATAAAACTGCTATTTTTAACAATATAGCCCCAAATTAAGTTTTGGCACACTTATTGCATAATATTATGTAAACAGAGTAGATTTTTTCAACCTCCTTTTTTAAGTGTGATTTATAGGTGCTAACATACCTCTCCCACCCCCTTGTTAGCATCTATTTTTTTTGTTCAAACAAAATTCAAAGTGTGAAAAAATTTCTCAATATATTAAAAAATGCAAATATTACACATATATTTAAATATTTATTCTCTTGTTTTTTCATTAAATAGCGTTTAAAAGCAATTTTTAGCACTTTGTTTTTTTTGGCACACTTGTTGCATATATATTTATATAAAAAACAGAGCAACAGTTTTTTTCAACCTCCTTTTGGGACGCCGATTCTCTCCTTTATTCGGCGTCTTTTTTTGTCCTTTTTCTACTATCGATTTTATAATTACTTTCTGATATAATCAAAATTATGGCAAAAACAAGAAGAGATAAAGCTGATTTTTATACAAAAAAAGCTCATAAAGAGGGATATCCCGCTAGAAGTGTATATAAACTTGAAGAAATTCAAGATAGTAATAGAATAATCAAACCAGGTGATAATATTTTAGATGTTGGTGCGGCACCAGGTTCTTGGACCCTTTATACCCATAAAGAATTGATCAAAGGACAAGGCACTATTATTGCTGTAGATTTAAATCCTTTAAACCTAAATCCAATTCCTCCTACTGTTACTTTTTTTCAAGGTGATGCCTTTAGTAAAGAAATAAGAGATAAACTCATTGAAAATGGCCCCTATGACACTATTTTAAGTGATGCAGCGCCAATGACTATGGGAAACAGAACTGTTGATACGGCTCGTAGTGAAAATTTGGCAGAACAAGTTTTATATCTTTCATTAGAACATTTGAAAACTCATGGCAATTTGGTTATTAAAATTTTCCAAGGTGGTGGCCAGCAAGAAATATTAAACCAGATGAGATCCCTCTTTACTAAAGCAAAGACAGCTAAGCCAAAAGCTTGTAGATCGGATTCTTTTGAAACTTACTTAATAGGCCTTGATAAAAAATAATACCTCTAAAAATCATCATCTTTATTATAAAGGATAATTTTAGAGGCATGTTAATATTTATTAAAATTGATATTTTTA
>CAZJGS010000221.1:0-2909 GCA_964545735.1 uncultured Spirochaetaceae bacterium | reverse complement strand
GGCACCTTTTCATTCATTGTTTGATAAAACCACCTGAATCATGTTATAGGCGCAAAACATATCACAGTTGTAATCTGATTAAAATGGTGATTCTATTAATCCGGAACGAAAAGCATGTGTCTGAATACCCGTGCAAAGAGAATGGGTAAGTGGAATGTGGATAACATAACACAATGCTTGATTATCCAAAGCAATGGGACTTCACCAAAGCATTAAAACCAATTAAAAGAAGTGGCTTTAAATAAAACCGGTATGAAAATGATTAAGAACTTGGTTAGTAATATTTTGTATCTTGTTCCCTCCAGGCTCCGATATGAAATATGTCGCCACCATGCCAATAAGGAGTTTGCGGAAAATGACAGCGATTTTACTGCCAATGGGGAGTTTTGGCTGATGAAGCAACTTCTTCCATCCGCAAAAACTGTCTTTGATGTTGGAGCACATATCGGAGGATGGGCGTCGCATGCTCTGCGTATAAATCATGATATTAAGATTCACTGTTTTGAGCCTTGTACGCAATCCTTCCTATATTTAACAAGCAAACATACTGAAAAAAACATCACATGTAACAATTTTGGACTAGGTTCAAGAGATAGTTTAGAGACTCTGCATCTGTATGGAGAACTAAGTGAAGGGAATTCACTCTTTGTCCGCAAAGGACTGGAAAATATTGTAATCGGTGAACTTCAAAATAAAACCGAGCAAGTTCGGATACGAGCATTGGACGTCTATTGTGAGGAAAATAGCATAAGGAAAATTGATTTTCTCAAGATAGACGTGGAAGGAAATGAATTTGCCGTGATTGAAGGAGGGAAAGATAGCTTTAAACGTGAAGTCGTCAGAGTCGCCCAGTTTGAATATGGTGGGACATATGTGGATTCAAGAATACTTCTGAAAGACTTCTATGATTTTTTTACAGGAATGAATTATAGCTTCTTTCTCTTATATCCAAACAGTGTTCGCCCAGTTTTGCGCTATGACCAGAGATTGGAAAACTTTCAGTATAAAAACTTTCTCATTGTCAACAATGATGAAATATCAAAAAAGCCGTTCTGCTTGCCGTAGCTAACATGTAATTGTAAGAATATCTAATCCCGAAAACGATGTTATTATGCTGTGCTTTGTGGAAATAAACTGCAGGACACGGATAGTTAAGCAAACAAAATCGAAAAATATGATCGTAGAAAAAGTTGTTTAACTTACGATTAACAAATACTCTTCAGCGATAACAAAAACAAAGGATTTAAGATTTAATGTATGGGTGTGGAATGTAATTCGCTCCCCAAAATATATTCTAAAGGAATGCTAAATTCGATGATATTACAAATAAAAGAGCTTAATACCGACAGAAGAATATTTACCCTCTTAAATCAAAGTGTTCTGGTATTAATAGGAATATTTATATTCTTCAATTCTTTTCCACACACAACAGCCATAAAGGAAATCTGCTTTTACCTCTCTTTATCTATCGTACTTCTTTTGATTTTCTTCAAAGAAACTGATTTTTCTCTCAAGACACCACTATCTATTCCTTTTGCAATTTTTGTTGTCTGGGCTTTCATAGGCATCTTTTTTGCGCTCGACAAGGGAAACAGCATCCATGATTTCTATGCACACCTGCTGAAATACTTGGTATTTTACTATCTGCTGGTCAATTTCTTCAATACTAAAAAGCGGCTTGAAATACTTTCCTGGGTTATAATTATTTCGGCTGCAGTTTTTTCAGTCGGGGCAATGATCTATTTTTACCTCATATTGGGGTATCCCATATCAACAAGACTGGGATTAACATTCCTCGAACTTAGTGTCAATTATATCGGTTTTGTAACCCTTTTTGCCATTCTCCTGTCTCTACACTACATTCCCAGAGAGACTAACTTGTGCCGTAAGATTATTCTGATTGGCTGCTTTCTGGGAATATCTATAGCAACACTTTTAACTCAATCGAGAGGTACTTTAATTGCTGCAATTTTTGCTTTTATTGTACTGTTTCCCAGAAATAAAAAAACTATGATCGTTCTTTTTGTTCTTTTCTTAATAGGTGTGGGAACTACACCGGGATTAAAAAATCGAGTTGACTTAACTACAATATCACACGATCTAAGAATAGGCATAAATCTTACCACATACGAAGTCATCAAAGACTACCCCATCATGGGCATTGGTTTTGGAATGGAAACGTATGGGAATAGAAATCTCTTGGATCTGGAGAAATACAATGCAAGAATATTCCCTAAATACCGGCAACAAGTAATTATAACTGCCCCTCACAACTCCTTGATGGATATTACTGTGAGGACTGGCCTTGTTGGCATTGCGTTATATATTTATATATTACTTACGTTTGTCTGGATGTGGTGGAGAATAATCAAATATGGGAAAGACGATTTTATCAAAGACAGTGGGCTTTGCATTATGGCCGCCTTCGTCGGCATTTTTATCCAGGGAATATTTGCAGATGGAATGTTTGGTCCCCAAGTGATCGTTCTCTATACAATATTTGCAATGATGACCATTTTATGGCATCTTAACGAAGCTGATTCCCTCTAAGTATAAAAACCGGTAGTGCCTTTATAAGAATATTTTATGAAGCACACGACCAATAGAACATGCTATTTATTGTGAGAAAATACTTTATTAAGGTAATAAGATCATTGAAAAGCTATTCTTGTAGTGAAATGACAAATCGGTTCTTAAATGCTTGCCTTTCAAGAGATATGCTCAACCATATAAAAATGTTGGCCTTTTATTCTCAGTTTATAACAGAAGGGGATACATGCTTCGATGCCAGGAGGTTCACTGCAATGCTTGCTATACGAACGTCAGCTGGCTGGTATCGGAGGTAAGAGTGATTGTTCATTGTATAGGTGACAGCCACGCGTCATTTTTTAGCGGGTTTGATTCTATAA
>CAZJGS010000220.1:0-2918 GCA_964545735.1 uncultured Spirochaetaceae bacterium | reverse complement strand
CTAAATCCGCGACAATGCAAATTTAGGTGGGGCACTTCATATTGTATATTAATATTTTTTAGCTTATATTAAAACCTTTGGTTTGATATTCAACTATTGATAAGCGTGGTGGTAAACTTCAAAAAAAATAACTGTTACCAAAATATGAATTTTAGCTTAGGGATTGTTTAGCCTTGAATTGTAATTAAAATTAAAGATTAGATGTATATTAAATTATACTTTTAAAAGAATATAAGTTTATGCTAATTTTAATAGTTAGTGATACTTAAAGCTAGAATAATACTGGTATTATATTCCAGTTATTAGGAAGAGAGAATGAGAAAACAGGATAGAGCGGTAACTGATCACGCACAAATTATAGAAATACTAGAAAACAATGATGTTTGTAGAGTTGCTTTAAAAGATGATGAGGGATTATATATTGTGCCATTAAACTATGGATATGAATTTGAGAGTGGAAACTTATATCTATATTTACATGGTGCAAAAGAAGGTCGAAAGGTTAACACTTTTAAAAAAGGTAATGTTGAAGTTGCCTTCGAAATAGATGAAAAGAATGAAATGAAAGGTAGTGGTGATAATGCTTGTACATATACCTATTTATATAAAAGTATTATTGGCAACGGAATAGCTTCAGTAGTTGAAGGCTCAGATAATAAAGAAAAAGCTTTAAGATTATTAATGTTTAATATTATCAAAAAAGATGATTTTAAATTTTCTAAACAATCAATTGACAATGTTCTAGTTATGAAGATATCTGTAACGACTTTTAGTGCAAAAAAGCATTAGAGGATAATAAGTGCATAAAGTAAAAGCTAAAACAATTCTCTCAAGCAGTGGAAATATGAATATTTATAGAGGGTGTACCCACGGGTGTATTTATTGTGACTCTAGAAGCGCTTGCTATCATATGAATCATGATTTTGAGGATGTTGAAGTAAAAGAAAATGCACTAATATTATTAGAAGATACCCTTAGAAGAAAAAGAAAAAAGTCTATGATATTTACAGGATCTATGTCAGATCCTTATTTACCTCTTGAAGAGGACTTAAAGCTAACTAGAGGTGCTCTAAAATTAGTTTACAAATATGGCTTTGGTATTACCTTGCTTACTAAGTCTGATTTAATTTTAAGAGATTTAGACTTGATCAAGAAAATTAATGAAAAAACAAAGTGTGTTGTTCAAATGACTTTAACAGCATCAAATGATGAGCTGTCAAAAAAAATTGAACCAAATGTAAGCTTAAATTCAAGACGTGTAGAAGTTTTAAAAATCTTTGCAGAAAATAATATTCCAACAATAGTATGGCTTGGACCTATTCTTCCCTTTATTTTAGACAATGAGAGGAATATCAAAGATTTATTAAATAGTATTGTAGAATCTAAGGTAAAAGGAATTTTATGTTTTGGAATGGGAATGACTTTAAGAGAAGGGAATAGGGAATATTACTACAAACAATTAGATAAGCTTTTTCCTACCATTAAAGAAAAATATATAAAGTATTTTGGTAATTCATATTTTATTGGAAGTTTTAATCATGAAAAATTAATGAAAACCTTAAATGATACTTGTATAGAGCATAATATACTTCATGAGAGTGATGAAGTTTTTGCATATTTAAAGAAATTTGAAGAAAAAGAATACACTCAATTAAGTCTCTTTTAATTAGATGACTTTTTCATTAATATATAATAAAGATAATAATTATTTGAGGTGCTATATATGAAATGTGTTATTCAGAGAGTTAAAGAAGCTTCAGTTAGTGTTGATGATAAAATAGTTGGCCAAATAGATAATGGCCTATTAGTATACTTTGGTGTTGCTAAAGGTGATAAGGAAGAGTATATAGACTATATTGTCAATAAAATATCTAAATTAAGAATGTTTAGAGATGAAAATGATAAAATGAATTTAAGTGCATTTGATGTAAATGCAAAAATATTAGTTGTAAGTCAATTCACCCTTTATGCAAATTTAAGAAAAGGCAACAGACCCTCTTATGATAATGCAGAAAAACCAGAGATTGCCAAAGCTATGTATGAAAAAGCTATTGATAAATTTAAAGCCTTAGGCTTTGTTACTCAAAGCGGAGTTTTCGGAGCTCACATGGATGTTAGATATTTAAATGACGGTCCTGTTACTATGATTCTGGAGAAAATAGAATAAATGAATTATGTTGCCTTGGATTTTGAAACTGCAAATTTAAGAAAAGCCGGAGCTTGCTCAATTGGACTTGCAAAGTTCGATGAAGAAGGCGTTGTGGTTGATACTTATTACTCTCTAATATGTCCAAGATATAAATATTTTGATCCTTTCATGACTCGTGTTCACAATCTCTCTAGTAAAGAGTGTTTACTCTCTCCAACCTTTGATAAATTATGGCCAGAAATTGTTGATTTTATTTCTAATGATATTATTGTAGCGCATAATTTAAAATTTGATTACGGAGTATTACAAGGTTGTTTAGAAGAATATTCTCTTGATTTACAAAATAATGTGTTTTACTGTACTTTTCAAATAAGTAGAAAAAAGTGGCCTGAATATAAGAGTCATAAATTGACTGCTTTAAGTGAGAGGTTTGAATTAAATTATAGAGCTCACCATGCCCTAGATGATGCTATTAATTGTGGGAAACTCTTAAAAATTGCCTGTGGCGATAAAACTTTTGATAGAGTTAAACTGATAAATTATTTGGATTACGATTTAAAAGTAAAATCAAAGGCAATGGTGGAAAGTGGATATTTATTTTAAGCTAGAGATTGATAATAATTATATATGGTTGATGTCTTAAAACTATTGACCAATAGTAGTAATAATGATAATTTTGTTTAATAGCAATTTGGGGCTGTAGCTCACCTGGTAGAGCGCTTGAATGGCATTCAAGAGGTAGTCGGTTCGAGTCCGATCAGCTCCAATA
>CAZJGS010000219.1:0-2940 GCA_964545735.1 uncultured Spirochaetaceae bacterium | reverse complement strand
ATAAGAAAAAATGCCACTATTGCTGATAATACAGTGATTTAAATATTGAAAGTTTATAGATTAGGAGGTTGCTCATGCAGCCTCTTTTTTTATAGGTATTTGTTAAAAGTTTTTTTCAAAACTTTAAGCTCAATAGGTTTTTTAAGATGATCATTCATCCCACATTCTAAACTTCGACTTTTATCTTCGTCAAAAGCATTGGCACTTAAAGCAATGATTGCAATAGTTTTAGCATCTTTTCTATCCAAAGCTCTTATCTGCCTGGTAGCATCAAGACCATTTAATTCGGGCATCATAATATCCATGAGTATCATGTCATACTCATGTTCTTTTGAAGCAGCAAATACTTCAACAGCTTGGATTCCGTTTACCACATGAGTAGTAGCTATTCCATTATTATGTAAAATAGTTTGAATAATCATAGCATTAACTTTATGATCTTCTGCTATTAAAATTTTCTTTCCAATAAACATTTTTTTATCATCAAAGTCTTCTCTACTTCCTGTAGCTTCAATATATTGATCTTTTGTTGCTGCAGTAATGGGCAGAGTTATTGTAATAGTAGTTCCAGCATTCAATTCACTATCAATTTTTATATCACCCTTTAATTGTTTAACCAAATTAGAGCAAATAGCTAAACCTAAACCAGTTCCACCTTCTGTATCACTTAAAGAATTTTTCTCTCTTGTAAAAGGACTAAACACTTTGTTAATAAATTCTTTGCTGATTCCTACCCCATTATCACTAACACTATGAATAGCAAATAACTTACCAGCTGCAGTACTATTTTTTATAGTATAAGAAACCTTTCCATTATTATTAGTATATTTAATAGCATTATTTAAAACATTTAATAGTATTTGTTGAACTCTTAGTTTCTCTAAGTATTGATATTTAAAATAAGGTTTTTCTCGATTAAAGGAGAATTGGATATTCTTCTTTTCAGCTTGATTTTTAATTATGGTTAAAATCATACTATAGAAATCATCAGTATCAACGTACTCAGGATTAAGTTTAATTTGTCCTAATTCCAATTTATTCATATCTAAAATATCATTCATAAGACCAAGCAAATATTGAGCCGAATCACCAATCTTATAAAAATAATCATTATTAACAACTGTTTTAGATTTGTAGCCTAATTCAGATAAACCAATAATTGCACTCAAAGGAGTTCTTATCTCATGACTCATCCTAGATAAAAATTCACTCTTAGCGGAAGCCGCTTGAGTTGCTTGATTCAAAGCTTCTTTTAAAACCAACTCATTTTTTATCCTTGATATCATGCGATCTGCAACATTTTCTTCTAGAATAATAATAAAGGGACTATTAACGTCAGTTTTAACAAAATGACAGCGTCTTAAACCAATCATATTTCCATTATCTGATATTCTGTATTCAAAGCTAAACACCCTTTTATATTTCATCTGTTTTCTAATATTTTCAATAGCTAAAGTTTTGTGAGCAAATTCTTTATCATCCTCATGAACATATTTTTCTATAAAAACTGCCCACTCATCTTTATAAATTCTATTTATATTAGAAGTATCTGTAACATCGTGTAACTGTGTCCTACTAACAGACAGATGAGAATTTATAATATTAACATAAGCTAAATAAACAAACTTTGATTTTATAATTGAATCAATTGATAATCTTAATACAACATTTTGAGTTATATCATAAATGAAGGTAAAAGCGATAATTTCTTTAGTTTTTAAGTCCAAGAAAAGCTTAGTCACATTAGAAACATATAATACATCCTGAGATTGGGTAATTATCTTGTATTCATGCTCTATAACTCTTTCCCCTTTTTCATAACTTTCAAGCAAAAATTTAGTAGTAAATCTTTCATAGAGTTGTTCAATGTTATCAATTGTTACCCCTGTAGACATCAAAGAATCTATCAAAGCATTTATAGAATTATCCTTCACAACTCTCATTTTTTCACCAAATTGGCTACTATGACTAATTACAAAATTTCTAGTAACATTAACTTCAGCCATTACTATTAAACCAGATTTGTTATCAAAGTTCTTTTTCCTTTCAATTTCAAACCACTTTTCAGATGCCTTTGCATCATCGATACTTTCAATTGATACCCAAGCATTAGAAGGTAGATTAGAAGAATCCTTGAAACAAGTAAAATTTATTCGAACCCAAGTGTAATAGCCATTTCTAGATGGGAAAACTCGAATTTCAAAGGAAACTTCGTTATCCCCTCTTTTTACTCTCTCAAATCCATCTTTAAAAATCTCTATATCATTGTAATATACTAAATTGTGATTTACTAAAGATTGAGAGGCTTTTTCAATATCTTTTCCATAAAAATAATAATCTAAAATTAAATCAGAATAATTAAAAACTTTATCATTCTTTATATCATATTCCCAAATAGAAATAGAGCATTGGTTTAAAGCATTTTTAAACTTTAATTCAACACGTTTTAAATCATTTATATTGGTGATACTTATAATAATCTTAACTCTATTGGACTTCGCATCAACAACTTTAGTACCATTCATTTTCATCCAGAGTGTAGATTCTGATAAAGTTACTGGCAATATAATAGAGCAAAAACCTTTAGCAATGCTAATATTAAAGGCATTTTGAATCATTCCAAAATACTCAATAGCTACCAAATTTTGAGCTCTAATATAAGCTAAAAAGTCAGGGATTTCATTATCTAAGTGTGCACTAAAATTATTACTAACCAAGGATGCACTTTTATCATCAGGATAATAATAAATTATCCTGATTTGTTCTTGATTTAATATTGTTTGTAAAAAATTATTGTTATCTAAAATTTGCTTAGATTTTAAAGTGCTTTGCTCTAATATTTTTAAATAAGATGAATAGATTCTATCACTAATATAAATAACTAAAAAATTAATTACAAATAAAGTGATTAAACGAAGGATACTTTGGTAAAACATTATT
>CAZJGS010000218.1:1701-2956 GCA_964545735.1 uncultured Spirochaetaceae bacterium | reverse complement strand
AGAAAAATTTATTTATTGGTAGTTGTTTGTTTAATTTCTATATTTTTAGTGTCTTGTGAAAATAAATATTCATTTGATTCTTATCTTAACGTAGAATTTAATGAAGAAAATATCAATTTTCAAGGTAAAACCTTTTCTGGCCTTGGTGATAGTCTTACTGCTCTTGGCAGTGGTAATTATTATTTGGATTATGTCAAAGATTATTTAGGACTAGCAGAATATACAAATTGCGGTGTTGGTGGTGCAAGAATTTGTGGATCTGGTGAAAACGCCTTTTGGCAAGACTCAAGAATAAATACGCTAAATGATGATAGTGATTATATTACAATAATGGGTGGTACAAATGATGTTGTAATGAGCTTAGATGTAAATGATAGTGATTTTGTAATAACTAATTTTGATACTGATAATTTTGTTGGAGCCTATAATGTCATGCTTTCAAAGATATATTATAAGTATTTAATGCAAGATACTGGATACTATGATGGAGATATTGATTACAGTGGAGTTGATCAAGTCACTACTGCTAAGAATATTAAAATATTAATTATAACCCCACCGAAAATGTTTTATAATTACGCATGGACAACAGGCACAGAAGAATTTGCAGGATATGTAAAAAGAATTGCAGATTTATGGGGTATCCCTTGTGTTGATGCAAACAGTGAAATGGAAATTAACGACATAAATAAGGATTTATATTGGACACACCAAACAACGCCAGATTATGTTCACTTTAGTCCTTTGGGACATGAGAATTTGGCAATGTTAATAATTGATAAGTTAAATAGAATTGAGCCATTATTCTAAGTATGCTAAGACATTAAATATGGGTAAAAAATATAGAGAAAGCAAATAGGTAGTTATTTCACGGTGCTAATGGATTATTCTTTTGAAGCTTGGTTGTTTATCAATCATCTTTGACTGATGATAGCTCTGAATACCATATAAGATATTTTAAATGGTACTAAGATAAAAACATTGAGTCTTTTTGGTTGAATTAATAAAGATAAATATCTTTGTTTGAGGTTCATACAGTATAATATAGGGTATCTTATATTCAAGCGAGATAATTAATAATATCGCGATATCAATGAAGGTATTAAATCTTTTGAAAAAAAATCATATAAATTAAAAGATTTATGCCGATATTTTAAGTTTGTTGCTTGGGTGAATTTCAAGTATAGTAGATAAAAGGATGTAAAATGTTTAGAAAATTAAAAAGATGGTTTTTATCAGGTTTAGCAGTTATTGC
>CAZJGS010000218.1:0-1601 GCA_964545735.1 uncultured Spirochaetaceae bacterium | reverse complement strand
TGAAAGGAATGCAAAGCATTGGCTTTATAACTAATGATAATGTTTCCATAGAAGGTAGTGATAAAATTTGTGTTTTTATACCAACAACTCCTAATCCGACAAATGGCTATTTGGTTGTTACGGACAAAGAAAAGGTTGTAGAGCTTGATATAAAGGTAAGCGAAGGCTTGAATTACGTAATATCAATTGGCAGCATAATGCATGGGGATTTAAAGACTCTAAAACCCTCTGTAAAACCAACTAAGAGCTGATAAAAGAAAAATTAAAACGCTAGATCACCTGTTTTATCTATAGATTATAATCGGGTTTACAAGGCTCTGAGATAAAATTTCTATTAATTCAAGTCTGGTTAGTGCTAATTTAACGTCGATAAATCCTGGATTATTTTATTACAACACCGAAAACAAAATATTAATTTAGGTGTTTGAATGGGGCGTATAATACTTACTTTTATTTTTATAGTCTCTTTTTATTCATATTAGTGGAAAATTTACATATTGCTAAACTCCTCCTTAAATGGAGTAAAATTGCCCTGGGGATTAAACCATTTGTATGAATTATGATTATCTATTATTGCAAATACTATGTGCGTAAAAGAAGATGAGAATTCTTTCTCCTCGAGTACTTCATGAAATAATTTAGCAATATGATGAGGAGGGTTTTTAAAAGCACCACAACCAAAAGCTCCAAGAACTAATTGCGTGTGTCCATTAATAAGTGCAATACGATATATTGTCCTTATTTTATGTTTTGTTGCTCTTTCCATTTCCTCTGTTAACCAATAGAGGTCATTTTCATCTTGAATGAGAAGTGGAGATGATATTGCAGGTACTGCAATAAAAGAGGTGCTCCATGGCATTTCTAGCTTGGGATAACCCGACTTTTCACTTGCTCTAAATATGGTGACTTTGGGTGAATATACCCCTCCAAAGTTTTTATCTAGCGGATAACTTTCTTTTCGTTTAACCAGGTTGTAAGAATTAGCATAATGGGCAAATTGGTATAAAGAGCCAAAATAATTAGAACATCTAAAAAGGTATTCTTCTTGAGCACCAGCACCGGTAATGACTCCACCTCCAGGGTTTTGACGACTAGCTAAGTTTAATACAGCAGGATGTTCTCCATTATCTACCAGCTTCTTTGTGACAGACAGAACATCATCTTCAATAACTTCGATAATTGGTTTATTTGATATCTTTGGAAATGAATCAACAATAATTACATCTTTATAGAGGATTGTCTTTTGAATCATCTCTTGATCATCACCAAATAAAACTTTTCTACCATTCTCTGATGTATAGACTCCATTGTTAACCTTTTCAAGAGTATCTTCAAATACTTTAATGCGTAAAGATCGTAAAAGATTACTATCCCTTTCTAATGAAGCTTTAACAAAAGTATCCTTCCAGGTATTGGCATCCCATAAGTTATTCATTAAATTTTCCTCTTTAGTAGATGCTCAAAACATTGGGCATCCATTTTTATTACACTTAAATAATATTTTAGGTTTTAAAGGTATTAATAGGAATATAAAAATTTATAGAAGTACTCTTCCTTTACATCTTGAATAAAAGAGAAATACCCCATTCCATCATGGAAGA
>CAZJGS010000217.1:0-2965 GCA_964545735.1 uncultured Spirochaetaceae bacterium | reverse complement strand
ATTGATTAACATAGTCAATATAAAATTGATGATTTAAGTGTATTAATATATAATAGCAAGAAAATTAGTAAAAAAGAGTGTTAAAATGAAATTTAGTGAAAAACTTGAGTCAAGAAGATTATATTTTAGATCGTTTTGTGAAGCGGATGCAGAGAGTGTATTTGAATATGCTTGTGATGAAGAAACAGTTAAATATTTAACCTGGAAACCTCATAAAGATATTAATGAAACAATATCTACTATTAATAATTATTTAATTGGTGATGGAATTTATGCAATCCTACTAAAATCTACTGATAAGTTAATTGGTTGTATAGATTTTAGCATCGAGAATGACAATCGAGGTACTTTTGGTTATGTATTAAATAGAAAATATTGGAATAATGGTTATATGAGTGAAACTCTCCAAAGATTTATCGATTATTTATTTGATGAAATGGGGGTAGAGGAAATATTTGGTCTTCATGAAAGAGAAAATGTTGCCTCAGGCCTTGTAATGAAAAAATGTAATATGAGTTGGACCCATTTTGTTAAGGATGAAGAAGTTCTTAATAAGAGGGCTGATTATGATCATTATAGCATAAAAAAAACTACCTAAAAGGTAGTTTTAATATCGGGATGAAAGGACTCGAACCTTCGATATCTTGCTCCCAAAGCAAGCGCCATAGCCACTAGGCGACATCCCGGTGTAAATATTTTGGTATAACAGTAATGTTGTACCTGGTTCATAAAAAGGGCACTCACTAATAAAAGAGTGCCTATCGGGATGAAAGGACTCGAACCTTCGATATCTTGCTCCCAAAGCAAGCGCCATAGCCACTAGGCGACATCCCGTAACGAATTTGAGACTACCATTTGTATTAACAAAGGTCAATATAAATTCTAAAAATAATAAATAAAATATAATAGTAAAGAGATAAATACATAATAACAGCTATCTTATTTGATGTTTTATAAGTATTTAGGTTATATCTCATAAAAAAATATCCTATATAAAAAACTTCTAAGTTATCGAGCATTAAACAAATTATATTAAATTAATATTAATGCTCGAATAATTTACTCAGTAATTGATAAATCACCCATTTCATATACACTTAAATTTTCTATTGAGCCGTTACCTCTAAATTCTAAAATACTTAAGTCTTTAATAGCTTCAATAACTCTGGTAGCACAGTGCTGACCTCCGTTTAGGTATAATTCTAAAACACTGTGATCTATTAACAACTTTACTTCAATTTTATTTTGTTTTTTAAAGGGGATTAATATATTATCAAATTTAACTCCAGTTGAAGAGAATAAAATTTGACAAACATTATATTTATTTTCTCTGAGAATTAAATTGCTTTTAAAGTCACCATCTAAATTGATTGTGAAATTGATTTCGCATTGAGGCAATCTTTCATCTTCAATTTGTACAATATTATTTAGGTCGAAAGTTTTATCAACTACAAATTTTTCTTTTCTAAGATTATATATTTCATCGATTGGCTTTTGAATGATTTCATTATCTTCATTGATAGATAATTGGCGAGGAATAGATATTACATTATTCCAACCCTCATTTTTACTAAAACCCCTTTCAAAAGCAACAATAATAGTTCTACCTTTGTCATCTTGTATAGTATTTGTAGCATAAAATTGAGCACAGTGATCAATTAAGCCAGAATTTTCTATTGTAAAATCTAGCGTATTTACATCAAAAGTCCCCACATAATACTCAACTTCTTTATAAGGAGAACCTAATAAAACCCATTTATCTTGAAGTTTAAAAAAGTTTGGGCATTCAAATAATTCAATAACTGGTTTAAATGTTATCAATTCTTTGATATATTTCCAGTTTATCAAACTACCATCAAGGCATTCAAATAGCAAAACTGCAGGAGTTTGTTTGTCGCCAATAGCAGCTCCTATAATTAAGAAATAACGGTTATCAGCCTCAAATACATAAGGATCTCTCCAATCATTTCGAACATCTGGAATATCTTCTTGATCTTTGGTAATTGAATCAATCCTTTCAGGGTGGAAATGGTCGATATTTTCATCCATAAATACTGCTTTTTGAATATTTGGCGTTTCATCATTATTAAATGCAACACTAGTATATAGAGCTACTGGTTTATTCTCTTTATTTATTGCGATACAACCAGAATAACAATCAATTTCATTTTTATCATGTTAAGGAGATAAATTTACTTTTAAAACCTCATAATTAATAAAGTCTTTAGTCCTAGTATGGCCCCAATGCAGGTTGCCCCAACAATCTGATGTTGGATTGTATTGGTAAAAAATATGATAAAACCCTTTGTGGTAAATTGTGCCATTTGGGTCGTTAATCCAGTTCCTGCTTGGTCTGAAATGAAAATGGGGATATGTTGTTTTCATAATATAAAAACTCCTATATTTAATTTTAGTATGTATAATTTAGATTAATCAGCAATAATTATTGAAAAGTCATAGACATCAAGCTCTTGTTTGTATTCTTCATACACTTTTTTGTTAACAACAATTGTACTTACTATATTGAAGCCGGAAACTAATAAGCCTGATGTTTTTTTAATACAAGCTTCATCGATATATAGAATTACTTTTCTAGCAACATTAATCATATATTGCAAAAGCGGTAAGTCTTCTGTTGGTTCTGCTAAAAAGCCTATTTGAAAATCTATTCCAGTTGGATGCATAACAAAGCAATCAGCTCGAAGTGTTGATAAAATAGAATAGGTGGTTGTTCCTGAAAATGTTTTAGTTTCTTTGTTGTATAAGCCTGCAAGTAAAATATTGTTTATGGTTGAGGAATCTTTAGTTCGATCAAATATGCTAAGTGAGTTTGTAACTATAGTTGCAGATTTTTCCTCAATTAATAATTGATCAACAATTCTACAGTTTAATGGGCTATTATTTATTAATCTATAGTTCCCACCCTGTTTTCGTACCACAAGCATTATTACTTTTGATAGGTAAT
>CAZJGS010000216.1:0-2997 GCA_964545735.1 uncultured Spirochaetaceae bacterium | reverse complement strand
CTTATTTTTACTGAATATAACGTAAACTATTCCTTTATTATTTAATGAAGAGAAGTGTAACACTATAGCTTAAGTATCAAATCCATAATTTAATAATTGATTAAACATTTTAAAGTCTAGTTTTCTAATAAATTGGACAGGTGTTCCTTTCAAGATACTTGGACATTATCCCTTTCAATATACCTAGACATTATCACAATCACTTAAGAACTAGAATAAAAAGATTTTTTATTCTAGTTGACATAAAAAAAGTAAAATGGTATTGTCATTTTAGTGATTGGGCGGATAGCTCAGTGGGAGAGCGGTTGCCTTACACGCAACTGGTCGGGGGTTCAAATCCCTCTCCGCTCACTTTAAAGATTCTCATTTATTTGAGAGTCTTTTTTTTATTTTTTAATTTTTAGTTGTAATATTTAATATTCATTGTACAATCTTTTTATGAAAAAAAATATTTATCAAGCTAAAGGTCATTTAATAGATTCTGGCCTGTTTTCTAAAATTGTAAACACAATATTAGAAGAAGGATTAGATTATACTGTTGAAAAGATTCTTATCGGAAAAATACAAGATGAACAATCTGTTGTTAGATTTTCAATTTCAGCACAAACTGATGAAGAATTGGATAATATTCTAACAAAGATTTCACCTCTTGGTGTTTACACTCTTAATGATGAAAATGCAACATTTGAAGTTGCTAATAAAAATCAACATGCGCCTCAAAACTTTTACTCAACTACTAATCACAGAACTGAAGTTTTTACTAAAAACAGATGGATTGAAGTAAAAGATCAGCGAATGGACGCCGTGATTATCAAATATAATGATACGTTATTAAAATGTGTCAAATTAAGAGATATAAAAAAAGGTGATTCTATTCTTATAGAAGGAGAAAGTGTAAGAGTTTTCCCACCACAAATAGAGAGTAACACAGGTGGTTTTGCCTTTATGTCTAATGTTGTCTCTTCAGAGAGAAGAGGTGAAATTGCCGTATCAGAAATAGCCAATGAAATACTAGAAATTAAAAAAAGAAATGGTAAAATTGTTGTAGTTGCAGGACCTGTTGTTATTCACACCGGTGGTGCTGATTATTTATCTGCTATTATAAGAAATGGCTATGTGGATGGCTTTCTTGGAGGCAATGCTATTGCTGTTCATGATCTGGAATCTAGATTTTTAGGAACTTCTCTTGGTGTTGATATTATAAGTGGTAAAGTAACAGAGCATGGTCACAATCATCATATGAAGGCTATAAATATAATATACGGTCAAGGTTCAATGGAAAATGCTATAAAAAATAGGATATTAACTGATGGCTTAATGTATGAAATAATTAAAAATAAAATTCCATATTGCTTAGCTGGATCTATTAGAGATGACGGCCCTTTACCTGAAACTGTAAATGATATGATTGAAGCACAAGCACAATATGCTCATATTATTGAAGATGCTGATATGATATTAATGCTCTCTACAATGCTCCATAGCATTGGTACAGGAAACATGACTCCATCAGTAGTTAAAACCATCTGTGTAGATATTAACCCTGCTGTAGTTACCAAACTATCTGATAGAGGTACTGGCCAAGCAATTGGTATTGTCAGTGATGTTGGTTTATTCTTAAAAACTTTAAGTGATAAGCTAGAGTGCAATTAAAAAAGTAAATGTCTTAGAATATTCTTTGCATCATTAAAGTTGTTTTTTATCAAAAGTTCAGTTTTAATAAAGAGAAATTGATCTATAATTTGAGTGAATCATTTTCTCTTATCACTTGCTTTTTTTGAGAAGTGGTACTTAATGATATCGTGAATAAAGCTCGCTTCTTAAATTAATTTTATACTCACAACTAAACAATCCTATGTAATTAAAAAAAATAATAACTTACTTGATTCACTAACTACCTATAATATAGGATTTATGTTAGCAAAAAAAGAAAAGTCTCCTAATATTATTAAAGGGGGTATCCGCTTAGCTCCACCTCAAATTTTATTCAATTATTATCCCAATCATAGCCATAGATTATATCAGCCTGGGTAACTGGATCAGTACGAACCGCTTGCTCGAGAAGTCTTCGTAAAACAAGGCCTCTGCTTCGGGAAGTACGTCGGTTAAATCGGAACGTAAATTCCTCCAAGCAGGATTGTAGGTGATTGGGCAATACAGATCCTTGATGTGTACCAAGAAGCCATCGTTTCAGCAAACTCGCAACTCGATGAACTCCTGGCATAGAGACATGAGCAGGATCATCAGAAGATGACTGAACGAGTATATCTCTTTTGTATCCAATGTTAGTCAATCCATTGTAGCCCCTCCATCCATCGGTACGAACCACAGATCCGGGAGCAACCATTTCTTTCACAAATGGTAGAAGACTATCACCAGATGCGTCTGGGATAAGTCGCATACGCACTCGTCCAAAACCTTTGGGTTTGATCTCCACAGCAATCACAACAATGCTTTTAGCAGTTCCATGGCCCCTTTTTCCGCCATTTTCTTTGCCACCCACAAAAGTTTCGACCACTTCCACATCACTAGATAACTGATTACGATCGCTTTTTACCATCGCCACTCGAAAACGCTGTAACATCATCCATGCTACTTGATAGCTGGTACCAATAGTGCGCTCCAAGGTTTTTGCTGACATGCCATTCTTGGCACTAGTTACATGCCAAGCAGCTTCAAACCAAATTATTAGTGGTGTTCGGGTCTTATCAAGGATTGTTCCTGTAGTTACTGAAGTTTGGTGACGGCA
The DNA here is from genome assembly GCA_964545735.1 of uncultured Spirochaetaceae bacterium. Classification (GTDB taxonomy): domain Bacteria; phylum Spirochaetota; class Spirochaetia; order Sphaerochaetales; family Sphaerochaetaceae; genus Pleomorphochaeta. The sequence goes on along the minus strand of CAZJGS010000216.1, from coordinate 248 downwards.
TACAGGACACGCCAGACGCCCACGGCTTTCGATCCATGGAACCGAAACAGTTTTGCAGGCTGGACAAATAAAACCTTCTGGCCAGCGCAACTGTGCCAAAAAGACCGCACAAGTGGTGTCATCAGGGAACATTTTTACAAATTCTCGGTATGTATTTGGATAGTCATGTCCTGATACTAATTCCATGGAACCACCAACTTTTAAAGATTTCTCTTAAATTATATCGCAGGTGGAGCTAAGCGGATACC
>CAZJGS010000215.1:0-3002 GCA_964545735.1 uncultured Spirochaetaceae bacterium | reverse complement strand
ACTACATTTCTTTTTTTCTTTTTTGATGTATAAGGTTTAACTTTATCAACCTGAATTATTTTCTCTTCTGAACTCATTAGGGTTCCTCCTAGTGTGTTCATATTAGAGAATAAAAATATATTAATGGTTAAGAGAGTGTAAACACTTTGTAAACTATGTAAAACATATAAGCCCTTTTTAAATAATTCTATGATAATTTAGTTTTCTAAGTTATTATTAAACTATGAACTTCCCAAAAAAAAATTTGAAATTTATTATCACAGGCTCTTCTATCATGCTGGTTTTTATTGTTAGTATTTTTGGAATACTTGAATACAAATGGTTTAATAAAATAGCTGAAAATGAATACTACAAAACATATAATTCTATAATCCTTAATGTAAACAGAATTACTGAAAGAGAATTTGAAAGAATTACTATGTTTACTAGTTGGTTAGATAAATTTAAATATATTAATGATAGCAACATAGATAATATTGAAAAGTTTATTACTACTTTATATGTGAAATACTTCTCAGATAGTGATAGTCAAAATGTTATTAAATCTATTGGTTATATAATCGTTGAAAATGATCAATCCCTTGAATATTTATATAATGGAAATTCTTGGCAAAAAATGATCGCTAGTGAAGAAACTCTTACTTCTCTTTCAAACTCAAAGGACGATGTTAAATCATATTTTAATAATGAAAATTTAGTAATGTCAATTTTTATAAATGAGAATACTTATTTTCTAGTTACCTTTGATTTAAAAGAATTTACAAATTCAATTCTTATTCCGGCTATTACAGAGGCTAATAGTGAAATAGAAATCCAATGGGTTAAGCAGTCAATTGATAACAATCTTAAAGATAATTATCTAAGCACTTTATCTAAAAACCTTTCATACAAATTTAATCCTATTTCATCACTTATTAATGGTCCATATATTTCAAATCAAACATTAGTTATTCCAATAATTAAACAGCAACAATTTAAAAAGAATTATACAGCTACTCCCTTTCGTAATAAAAAAGAAAACTTCGAATTATTTATTGAACCACCTATGATTGATAACAATTTAGACAAATTAAGCAGTGAATCAATTTTTGCTTATTTAGGAATTAAAATTGATGGTAACCAATTTTACGGAACATATGTAGAAAAAACTTTAAGTTATATATTCTTAGGTGGAATTGTTCTACTTAGCTTAATTGGTATAATTTGTCTTTTATTAATTTACCAAATATTAAGAATACAAAAACAAAGAAATAAAGAAAGAGAATTTACAGCATCTATCACACATGAACTTAGAACCCCTCTTACTGTAATTCAATCAGCCTCAGATAATTTGAGTGAGAATTTGGTTCGACCTGAAAAAATACCAGCCTATGGCAAACTAATAAAACAACAATCAACAAGATTAAATGCCATGATAGAAAACCTTCTTATTTATTCCAAGATTGAAGGAAATAAATATTATAGCAAAATTAATAACAAAGTTAATCTTAAAGAATTCTTTACACTACAAAAATTACAAACTGGAGCTTTAAGTATAGAAAAAGGGATTCCCATTAATTGGATTCTAAGGAATTTAGATGAAAATGTAATTATTGATAGAAATTTATTGGAGTTGGTTATTTCTAATTTAATTAGCAATAGCATATTCCATGCTTACAATGGTATTGAAAAAGGAGAAATTAGAATAAATATCAATTTCTCTAAACAAAACAATACACTATATTTTACAATTGAAGATGACGGGATTGGAATCCCAATAAAAGAGCAAAAATATATTTTTAATTCATATTTTAGAGGAGAGAAGTCAAAAGATTCTCAAGAAAGAGGAAGTGGCTTAGGTTTGTTTATTGTCAAAAAGAATATTGCCATACTAAGTGGAAAAATTTCTCTACAATCTCCATATAAAAGACTTGATGGAAAAATCAAAAGCGGTTGCCATTTTGAATTAACCATTTCTTGTAAGGCTGATAAATTATGAAAAAAATTTTATTAATTGAAGATGAACTGGGTGTTCAAATTACTCTTGAAGATAGACTTATTGCAGAAGGCTATGAAGTAACAATTAAGGGGGATGGAATAAGTGGAGAAGATGAAGCTACTAATAATAATTATGATCTTATAATTCTTGATGTAATGATGCCAGGTAGAGATGGTTTTACAGTATGCAAACATCTTAGATCAAAAAACATCAATACACCAATTCTAATGTTAACAGCTAGAAATACTAATATAGATGTAATAATGGGCCTTCAACAGGGGGCTGATGATTATGTTATGAAACCTTTTGATATGGGTGTATTAATAGCAAGGATTGAATCTTGTTTAAGAAGAGTTAATTCACAATCTACAAGTGAAGCTCCAGATATTTATAGTTTTGGCGACTTTAAACTTGATTTAAAAAAGGGAACACTAGAAAAAAATAATAGTGATTCAATATTTTTAAATGCTCAAGAGTTTCGTCTTTTAGAATATTTTGTTACTCATCCAAATGAAATTCTAGATAGAAATAAAATTCTCGATGATGTTTGGGGTTATGATTCAAACATTTACACTAGAACAGTTGATGTCCATATAGCAAAACTCCGCTTTCATCTAGGAGAATCTCAAAAACCAAAGCATATTAGAACACTTAGATCAATGGGATATAAATTTATTCCATAAAAAGCAATTCTATAATTATAAATGGTGTATAATAGTTGCATAAATATACAAGTATATGTATTATAGTTAAAATTAGGAGTACTTATGGCAACTATAGCGACAATTATTACATTTATTGTTTATCTTATTTTTCTTCTCGCAATCGGTTTATTCTTTTACAAAAGAACGAATAATATTGAAGATTACCTTCTCGGTGGAAGATCCATGGGTGTTTGGGTAACGGCCCTTTCAGCACAAGCAAGTGATATGTCTGGATGGCTACTAATGGGATTGCCTGGTGCCATTTTTTTATATGGACTTGGTCAAAGTTGGATTGCTATTGGCTTGTTAATTGGTACTGT
>CAZJGS010000214.1:0-3038 GCA_964545735.1 uncultured Spirochaetaceae bacterium | reverse complement strand
TGGGTATATTTGGAGCAAGTTTAATAGTCGCATTATTTTTTGAAAGGATATTTTGCAGATGAATTTTAATGTTTTAACTGCGAATTAATATGTCCTAAAGGTGCAATCTAATACGGGAGATAATAAGAGTTTAGAAAGAGAGGAGTAAAAATGGAAATATTTGATTTAATGAGATTAGAAGCAGAGGGATATGAAAACAGGAATGTGAATGTATTTTACAAAAATGATCTTTTTAAGACACGTGTCATTGTTTTGGAGGCCGGAGGGAAAATACCGGAGTGCCAGATGGAGTCCTATGTCATGTTTTATGTAGTAAAGGGAGAAGTTTTATTGAAGAAAAACGGTGAATCATCAAGCCTAAAAGAGAATCAGGTGTTTATTACGGAGCCAGCATTGCTTTCAATGGAAACAACATCAGGGGCAAGGCTTATGGGCGTTCAGATCAAGGTTCAGAAATATAGGAGGAAATTTAAATGGTAACCATAATAACAATCTATGGATTGATGGGGATTTGTTTGGTGGTTTCTCTGGTTAAAAGCAAGGAAAAAACCAAGAAAGCTTTCAAAATAGCCGGCAAAGCATTACTTAAATCTGCTCCAAGCTTGTTGAGTGTGCTGGGTATTGTTGGATTAACCTTAGGCATTCTCACTCCTGAAGCCATTGCAAAACTAGTCGGCGAAGAAGCAGGCTTCACAGCGACATTCCTTGCAGCACTCATTGGTTCAATCACTCTGATTCCCTCATTAGTTGCGTTTCCGCTGGCTGGTTCGCTGCTGCGATCAGGCGCAACCGTCATGACGATTTCGGTATTTATCACGACACTGGTCATGGTAGGCATTATGACAGCTCCGATGGAAATCAAATTACTAGGCAAAAAATTCACATTACTGCGCAATGGCCTCAGTTTCTTTGCAGCTTTAATCATTGCTGGAATCATGGGGGTGTTACTATGATGGAGTTGATTAAGAAGTTCAAGTTTCCTGTTTTGATTGTACTTGCCTTTGCCGGATTAATTTTTTGGATGCCGGATATGGCCGCTCGATCCACTAAAGTGACATGGGACTATTTCCAAGAGATGGCTCTGATTTTGCCTCCTGTATTCATTCTCATGGGATTGATGGAAATTTGGATGCCTAAAGATAAAATCCAGAAATGGCTTGGCAGTAGTTCTGGTATAAAAGGAGCAGCTATCTCTGTTGTTCTAGGAACTCTGCCCACAGGGCCGTTGTATGTAGCTTTTCCAATGACTGCCTCGTTAATCCGCAAAGGAGCTAGCATTACCAACATGGTTTTGTTTTTAGGCTCTTGGGCGGCTTTAAAAATACCACAGTTAATTGTTGAGATCAAGTTCTTAGGCGGGTCATTCACATTTCTCAGATTTGTGTTGACGCTTGTGATGCTTCTCTTGATTGGTTTATTGATGGATAAAATTTTTGAAAAAAACCCGGATAATGCATGGCTTGAAAGTACAGGCGAAGAAGCAACGGCAAAAGGGCCTGGAAAAATGAAAATGTAGAATATTTTGATTCTATAGGGTAAGGAGGCTACCATGAGCATTGTATTTAATTTCAAAACTGTTCTAATGAAACCGCTGATCAAATGGGCCATAAGACATCCAGGACTTATGGAATCGAAAATATTTCTTAAGGCCATGATTGTCTTCCCTGAGAAGATTAGTCATTCATACGATTCAAAGGTCAAGGAAAGTGGTATTGATTATCTCTTAGCACTCAAAGATGGCCTAATACATATTACAAATACCCCGCAATCCATATTGGACCTATGCACTGGAACAGGACTTGGTGCATTTATGGTAGCGGATAGATTTCCATTAGCTTCAATTGTAGGCCTTGACCAAAGCAGCAACATGGTTGATATTGCACAAAGAAAGGTTCCGGATGCTGATAAGAAAAGGATTAGGTTCGAGAGTGGAAATGCGGCTGATTTGAGTTGTGGTGATACAGAATTTGATTTGGTTGTTACATCCAATGCACCGGTATATTTGTCCGAAGCCGCACGGGTATTGAAGCCTGGTGGGGATATTTTGGTGACCTTTTCCTTCGGCGGGAAAGCCTTTGAAAATGCTAGGGGTGAGATTGTCAGGTTGCTGGAGAAGAATGAGCTTTCCTTGGTTAATCTGAAAAGCTCGGGAAAGGGGGTGTTCATTCTTGGGCGAAAGAAGCAGTGAATTTCTGTTTAGCCTAAGGTGGGTGTAATTCCCTGCCCCTTGGGGCGAAAAAAGGTTGTGGTATACTTGAAAGATGGATGAGCAAATATACAAAAGCTATAACAAAATACTTTTGCTATTTAGAAGTTTGGATACCCCCTTGCTTGCGGCGGGGTCGTTCATTACCTCTTCGAGCGAATATGTCTCGTTATTTCCTTTCCTTACATCCTCATCACATTTTTGTGCCAGGTAGATCATTTCAAGGCCACTCACTTTATCAATGAGTGCTTCTTGGATGTAATAGGTTTTTTCCGGTGCGATCAGCTAGATTGCTTAGGCGCTGGGGTAACTCTTATGGTAATGTTACAGATATAGTTTCTTTCATTTGCGCTTCTACTGATGTCTGTTTATTCCCCAATAATCTTGATTAAAGCCCGTTTCCCATCCTTTCTCATAGTAGAAGATCTGCTCCCAGGGTCCGAAGTCCAGCCTTCCATTGGTAATGGCATACAAAACCTCTCTTCCCATGATAGTCCTCTTTTTAGATGAGCATCTGCATTATCCTCATACTCGTGTGCTTGTACTGGCCGTAGGGCTTCTCAGGGGCGAGCTTTTCCAGCCAGACCTCATAGTCCTGATGGAGGCCGCTTTCATCATCATTAATAAAGACACTCGCGGTAATGTGCATCGCGTTGATGAAGGAGATACCTTAGATGCGTTAAGAAATGAGGCACTTTCGGGAAATTTTCACTTTTCAAAAAGTAGATCTAAATATATAGGAGAGAGGATAGAAATGGATTCCTGTGAGCATCAATGGTTCCTTCAGCTTTCAGTAAAATTGAAAAAGAAGACATAGAAAAAACCCTTGTAG
>CAZJGS010000213.1:0-3076 GCA_964545735.1 uncultured Spirochaetaceae bacterium | reverse complement strand
TTGCTCGAGGCCCAGCTGTTTTGCTCGGTTATTACAAGGAAGATGAATAGACGGCGGAGACCTTCAGGATAGGCTGGCATCATACGGGTGACATAGCCAAGATGGATGAAGAAGGATTCGTTTACTTCGTGGACAGGAGCAAGGATATTATAAAAACGGGCGGGGAAAACGTATCGTCGCAGGAAGTCGAAGCGATGCTTTTTAAGTGTCCCGGTGTTGTGGACGCCGCCGTAATCGGTTCCCCTGACCCTTACTGGTCAGAGATTGTAATTGCGATAGTAGTTATTGCCCCGGACCAGGAGGTAAAGGAGGAGGACGTTATAGACTTCTGCAAGAAAGACCTGGCGGGATACAAGGTTCCTAAAAAAATCTTCATAACGGATGCCCTGCCGAGAAACCCGAGCGGAAAGCTTCTCAAGAATGAATTACGGAAAAAGTATGCGGAGCAGGCCAATAGTTAATATTACTTTTTTTTCGGAAAAGATATTGGCGTGACGAGGAATGCCGGGGCAGTTTCTTTGACCAGAAAAGGAGAAGCAAAATGGTTATTGACACACATTCACAGCTATTTACAAAAGAGGCAATAGAAAGTTTTCCGGAAGAGATGGCCCGGAACTACAGGTTTATGTTCAAAGACATGAAATATCCTGATATTGGAGATACCTTGAAGGACATGGAGGATGCGGGAGTTGACGTATCCGTGATTGTGGCGATAGATGCCGAGACCACTTTCAACTATAAGGTGTCAAATGATCTGGTCGCGGAAACGGTAAGCCAATACCCGGATAAGCTTATCGGTTTCGCGAGCGTTGACCCCCACAAGGGGGTCATGGCGGCGGAAGAACTGGAACGGTCTATAAAGGGGCTTGGACTTAAAGGGCTTAAGATACTTCCCCATTTGGTCAAACTTAACCCTAACGACGCTCTCATGTACCCGCTTTATGAGATTGCACAGGATGCAGGTATTCCGGTGCTGTTCCACACGGGCACGCAGTTCCATGCCGGAACAAAGATCAAATACTGCATGCCGCTCTATCTGGATGAAGTGGCTGTGGATTTCCCCCGCATGAAGATCGTGATGGCGCATTTCGGATATCCCTGGTTTTACGAGGCAATGTCGATTGTTCTCCGCAATCCCAATATGTTCTTCAACATTGCTGGTTGGGCGCCGAGGAGAATACCGGAAGATGTTATTCGACAGATAAATGGACCTCTTGCCGGTAAAGCCCTTTTCGGCAGTGATTATCCACTGATCTCAAGGGTGCGTATTATGAAAGAACTGGATGAATTGCCGCTGAAGGATGGGATAAAGGAACTTCTGACAAGGGAAAATCCAAAGAGGTTGCTTGACCTGGAATAGTTCATTTGCCTTTGTCTGCCTGATCCTGTCGGTTCCAGAGTACTGAAAATGTAATAAGGAGGGAGCGCTTTTTATGAAAACCCGTATTACCGAGCTCTTTGGCATTGAATATCCGATCATACTTTCCGGTATGAGTTGGATTAGTGTTCCCGAACTCGTTGCAGCGGTCTCCAATGCGGGTGGCCTGGGAATTCTGTCAACAGGCCCCCTGGGTCCCGATGAAACCCGGGAATCCATTCGCAAAATCAGAAGCCTTACCGACAAGCCCTTCGGGGCCAACGCCTCTCTGATGTTGCCGAGTGCCAATCTGAATGCGAACGTTCTTCTGGAAGAGCGGGTTCCAGTAATTAATTTCGCGCTTGGCAAAGGAGACTGGCTGGTCAAAAAGGCCCACGCTTATGGCGGCAAGGTTATTGCCACTGTGACAAATACCTATCATGCCGGACGGGCACAGGATTATGGCACTGATGCCGTAATTGCCACAGGCCACGAAGCAGCCGGGCATGGAGGTGATGCGACTTCCCTTGTGTTAATCCCCAGTCTTGTGAGTGCACTCGATATTCCGGTTATCGCCGCGGGCGGGTTTGTCGACGGTAAGGGTATGTTGGCAGCTCTCGCTCTTGGCGCTGATGCCATTGCCATGGGCACGAGATTCATGACCACCAAGGAAAGTTCTCTCCATAACAGTTATAAACAACTTTCTATACAGAAAGACATCTACGACACTCTTTATTCGACCCGTTTCGACGGGATTCCCTGCCGGATGATGGATACAAAAGCAGCCAGAAAAGCCATGAAACAGGGTATGAATGTATTCAAACTGCTCGAAGCTTTGCCCAACTCGAGGGGTATCGCTAGGCAGATGCAGCTGCCATATCTCAAGCTTTTCATCGGCGTTGCCGCTTCGGGCTGGAAAAACGCCAAACAGATGGCCTACATGGCAAATGCATTCAATGGGTTGAGGGAGGCTACAGAGAACGGAGACATTGATACAGGGCTCCTACCGGTGAGTCAGGCGCAGGGGCTCATCAGGGACGAACCCACGGTTGCGGAAGTAATCGGTGCCATTGTTGCTGAGGCATGCGAAATTAACACGAATATGACCAAAATACTGAAATAGAAACTTCCGAGTGGTTATTCTTTCTGCGGTTTCTCTGAGGATGAATGGAGTTCATCTGTATTGAGTTATTGTAGTGCTTCCGTTTATGTTCTGGAGATGTTTGCATGATTCTGAGCTTTTAAAATATGTTCAAAATTGGTGATTTTTAAAAGATTGTTGGTCAATTTTCACATTTGATCCGTTAAAAACGCTCAAACGTTCTTTGATATTTAGTTTACTTCTCTTATGTCTCGATAAAGGAGCTGTTCGGTATGAGGACATATACCTATCTTTATATAGCTGCCATGATTTTCTGTTTTCTCTTTGTTAATATCACTCTTTTGATGTTGAATGTCTTGGCCTCGGATTATAGTGGATCCCAAAAATAAGACAGTATGTTAAGGTGTGTTTCCCAAAAAAAAGGAGGCACAGAATGGGCAGGAAAAAACATAGCAAGGAATTGAAGGCGAGCATTGCCCTTGATGCAATAAAGGGTCAGAAAACAATGTCTGAATTGGCTTCAGAATATGGGGTTCACGCTAATCAAATAAGTAGATGGAAGAAGCAGTTGCTTGATGCTGCCCCTGATGTTTTTACCCGTGGAAAAGACAAAGAGG
>CAZJGS010000212.1:0-3144 GCA_964545735.1 uncultured Spirochaetaceae bacterium | reverse complement strand
TTAGCAGTAGAAGAACTATTTATGGGAAAAAATCTGAACAACTACCGCTTAAAAAAATAGAATTATTTAACGATGCTGAAAATACTGTTGATGGTGAAATAGAAAAAACTATGAAACCAGCTATCAATAATAAAGAAATTCAAACTCAAATCAACTCTTATGCTAGAAGAACAGGTAAAAGAGCTGCAGCTCAAGCTGCAGCTAATACCCCATCGCATGATATATATCATGAGAATACTGAAGAATTACAGTGCGAGCACTGTAACGCAACTTTAACAAAAGAAGGGGACTATGTAGAAGAACAACTGGCAGTAATACCAGCAGTTAAAATTATGATAAAACATCACTATCCTCAATATCGTTGTAGCAATTGTTCATTAGAAAAAGGAGAGAAGAGTTTAATCACAACTCCTTCAACTAGTCTTTTAAGTCAAACTATTTGTGATCCTAGTTTATTATCAAGAATAATTATACTTAAATATCAATATGGTCTACCTCTTTATAGAATTGAGAAAAAACTTCAAAATGATTTAGGAATTAGCTTAAAAAGAAGTACTTTCTCATCCTGGATTATAGATTGTCATAGAAAGTTAAAGGGCTTGGAACAAGCATTAGAAAGATCAATAAGACAGTATCCATATTGGTCAATGGATGAAACAGGTTTAAAAGTAGTAATTGGTCCAAAGGAAAAAGAAGATAGAGCTAGAAATTGTTTTATGCTAGTAAGAGCTGCAATTGATAATAAAGTCAACAAAGGCCCTGTTATCTTTAATTTTTCAGAAAGAAGAACCAATGATGCAATATCTTCATTTATTGGTGATTATTCAGGGGTTATACAAACAGATGGACTACCTAATTATCGCTTTGCAGAAAATGAAGGAAGTTTTACTTCAATTTTATGCTTAATTCATGCTCGCCGTAAAATTATTGAATATTATACAATTAATAAAAATTCTGAACAAGCTGAAGAGTTATTAGAAAAATATGCAAAGATATTTGAAGAGGAAGGGTTGGTAGAAACCGCTTTTAGAGCGGGTGATTTAACAGTAAGTCAATTTTCTAAAGAAAGAAAAGAAAAACTATTACCTCTTTTTGCTGATTTAAAAGAAAGTCTTATTAAATATCAAAAACTAGCTTTACCCAATTCAAAGTTCGGTAATGCAATTAAATATCCCTTAGTTAGATGGGATAAATTAATAAAATGTTTAAATTATCCATTTGCTCAAATTCATAATCAGAGAAGCGAAAATGCAATAAGGCCCTTCGCGATTGGAAGACGAGGTTTTTTATTTAGTTTTACAAACTCTGGAGCAAAAGCTTCTGCTTTGTACTATTCAATAATAGAAACATGTAAAGCTATGAATATTAATAGTGAATTATATCTTCATTATCTATTTGCCAATGCAGCAAGTGCAAGCAGTGAAGAAGATTGGAATAATCTACTTCCATGGAAAGTTGATTTGAAACCAACAGAAAAATTTCTCAAAACTCTAAAATCAGCAAAGCCTGATTTAAAAAGAAAAACCCCTTATATTTTAAGAGGGAGTCATCACTAAATAATTCAAATATGTAACGAAGCAAGGTCTTTTTTAACAAAAAGACCCTAGCTAAGCACGCTTACAAAGAACCTTTTAAAGTATTATCAATTTCTGAATTTGTTTTTCAAGTCACTTGTGATGTTTATAATGTAAATTTTACTTTCAAACTATTAAATAAACAAAAAAATTTAAATCTATCTATCAACCTTTTTGCCACAATAGTATATAAGAGCTCAATTGGAAAAATAGTGTCAGCAAAGTTTGATTATATTAAAAGCCCTGATTTTAGTACCAATGCACTAAGCCAACATGCACAAGGGGGCTTACTCGTAACTACTTTCGTAAATAAAGATTATTATTCTATAAATCTGGTAAACGAACAATTATCTTCAATTTTTAATTTAACGAGAATGGAAACTGAAAATATAATAAGTAAAAACCTTTTAGATTATATTCATAAAGATGATATTCAAACTATAAAGCAATTATTTAGTAATAATATAGATTCTACAACACCTTTTTCATGTAATTGTAGAATCAAAATAAGAGACAAAAATCTTTATGTTGTTGCCATGATTGTTGCCAAAAAGGAATTTGATGAAACCAAATTTTATATTATTTGTAGACCTACCATAGAACTCAATTCAAAAAATAAAAACAATTCTCCCACTAAAAACAAGGAAAATTGTAATCATCCTATTTTTGGAACACACAGAAATGAAATTGATAATATATTTTCTATTATTGATGTGAGCGAAGACTTTAGTAAGTTTTTAGGATACACAAAAAATGAACTTATCAAAGCAACAAACAATGATTTTAGCAAATTAATTTATAAGGATGATATTCCTTATTTTGAAAGTTCATATAATAAATTAATGACAAGTAGACCTAAAAAATCACTTTCCTATAGATTACTAAATAAACAAAACCAAATTCTTTGGGTTATCGAACATATAGAAATATCTACAGATACTCTAGGCAATAAACATATTTTTGCAAAAGTTTGTGAACTTGATAACTTAAATAAAGACATATATCCTATTAATATAAATGAAAACCAATTACCACCTCCTATTGATTCCAAACTATTAATTGTTGATTTGGTAAACAGAAGATTTGAAACTGATATATTTGCAAAATCTAAAATTAAATTTAAAAAAAAGTATGTTGAAAACCTTCCAAATTCACTTATTGAAAATAATATTATATTTGAAGAAGATAAAAAGAACTTTTTAAAATTTAGTGAAAACGTTCTAAGCAAACAAAAAAATGAATGGATTGGTAGAATTTGTTTGAAAAACAATAAAATAGGCTGGTATCATATATTAAGCTATACTTTATTTAATAACGGGATGCCAATCAAAGCATTATGTATATTAATTAATATTAGCAGCAATAAAAAAATGAAGGAAAATTTTAACAAGCAACAAGAAATTATTCATCTAGTAATCTCAGATTATGAATTTTTTGGTGAATATGACTTGTTAACAAATGAACCCATTTATATGTACTCTCCAACTACTGCTAAAGATTTTTATGAAGATGCTAAATTTAATAATTTCGAATTTTGTATAAACAATGTAATTCATAAAGATGATGTATC
>CAZJGS010000211.1:0-3164 GCA_964545735.1 uncultured Spirochaetaceae bacterium | reverse complement strand
TGAAAAAAGGAATAATGGATATTCATACCAAGAAGAAGAAAGGGCTATTAAAGACGTCTCCATCAAACGCTTGACGTCCATGGAATTAAAAGAGCAAACCAAATAACCCCAGTTTAGGAGTTTTTTGGTTTTAGATTTATATGTTTTTTAGAATTTCTTGTGTTTAATCGACATTGTTTGAATTGAAAGCTTATCTTTTGTTTCTTCACTCATGTTCCAAGGTAATAAACGCTTGTAATTGGCTTCTGATGCTAAAGAATCTCTCATTAAAGAAACATTTTCTAATAAATATTTCATATATTTTTTTATATCCATATCATTTAGGTTAGCACTATGAATAATTGTCTCAAGAGTAGCCATTGCTTTTGCACCTCTGGGGCTTCCAGCAAATAAAGTGTTCATTCTAATCCTTGAAAAACCTTTAATAATCCGCTCCGCAAGCGAATTATCGGGATTTAAAGCCGCTATTTCAAGGTATTTTGGAAATAATTCTACATGCTTTAAATAATAATTCATCCCATTAAGAATATTGTCATCATTAGTGTGAAAATCTTTTCTTCCATTAATAACTTTTGTTAATTTTTTAAATTGAGGTGAGCTAAGCTTTTTCCTTTTTTGTACAAATTCTTCTTCAGTTGCTATTCCTTTGTCAAATAAGTCTCTTTCAGTTTTATCAATTTCATAAATTTTACCGATAACCTTAAGAATTTTATCTATAGTTATATAACCTGGGGAACCTTCTTGGTAATTGCCACCCTTTAGTGCATCAGTGAATTTTCTTCTCAGGTGAGCAGTGCATAATGCTAATTTAAATTTGTAATCTTGCTTTTTGGCTTGGTACCCAATGTAGCAATCCGCTTGAACATATCCATCATAATCACCAACTAGATTCTTAAATACGTCGCTAGAACGGGACGGATCATATTTAAAATATACTTTAGGCTCTTTTTTATCAGAACTGCAGAGTACCCAGAGCCATGATTTAGAAGTATCTTTGCGATCCTCTTCATCAAGGACTTTGTAGGTAGTTTCATCACTATTGATAGCAGAGCCAGATAATATATCTTTTAGTATTTCATCTGCTAAAGGAGTTAACTCTTCTGCTGCTTTCATAAACCAATTTGAAAAATTTTGATCACTAATATCAATTCCAAAGTTTTTAAACCTTGATGAAAGTCTATAAGAAGAAAGACCATAGAAGTATTTATCACACAGGGCCGTAGCTATAAGATTGTTTCCAGCTAATCCCCCTGGGATAAACCTATTTTTAGGAGAAGGTGCACAAAGGATGTTAAGGTTTTTCTCTCCTGTTTCATCATTCTTACTTACTCCACAATTTGGACAATAATATTTAGGTTTTTTCTCTCTTATTATTTGTAGAGATTTCTCTAATAAATCAATATATTCATGTTCACAGTAGGTATTCAAAGAAATAAGGGATACTCCACATTGTTGACATTCTTTATTAGGTATATCAATAATCCTTTCTTCTCTTGAATAAGAGTCGTCAAACTTTTGTTTTCCATTACTATTACCACGTTTTCTGCTTTTAGGATTCCTATTACGTGGTTTTTTTACTAAAGCTAATACCTTAGAGTCTTCTTCTTCCTTTATTCTCTTTACTACTTTTTCACCATCACTAAGAATTTGCTTCTCTTCTTCAGAGAGGTTTTCTTTTAAATCATCTAAACTGTAATAGGCTTCAGGAATCTTAAACAACTTTCGATATTTTTCACTCTTACTCCCAAACTTAACAAACAGCTCAATACGAAGTCTTTCTTCTGTTGAACGTAAAGCTTTAGTAATAACTAAATTATCCGCTTTTAGAGTTTCATTATCATTTGTTAATACTGAAATATCTTTTTTCAGCTTTAAAGCTTCTTTTTCAAGTTCATTAACTCTCATTTGAAGTATCATGTTGTTTTCTTTCATGTTCATAACAACAATATATTATAAAAAGCTAGTAAAAACAAGAGGTAAGCTAATTTAATTGCATGCTATACATAGAATTAACATAGTACTAGCATGTAAATAACTGTTATAGTACAAATATTGATATGGTACAATCATATATAGTACAAAATGATATTTAAACTCAAAAAGTGAACAAACATCAGCCTACCGCTGTTTATTAGCCTATCTGTAAGTCTATACACAGAAAGAAATAATAATTATTTTTATAAATATAATTGGATTTTATCTACATTTCTTCTAGCTTGTATTGCTTCTATAGATATTGGATCAACCAACAAACTTCTAAGGACTTCAACATCAACAAGTAGTGCGTCACTATTATTTTGGGGCCAAGGAAATCGACCATATCGAATTTTTCGAAGAATTAAGACAGCTCCTGCTCCTTCCACATAGATTATCTTAATTTGCTTTCGATCCTTTGAGCAGAATGCAAACAGACTTTTATCATCCATATGTATTTTCATAGAACCTTCAACTAAAGAAATAAGACCCTTTATGCCTCGTCTGAAATCTGTTGATCCAACTTTTAAATATACTTTTACACCATCAAGGTTTTTATCAAATGGAAGTGCCATTAGTTTAACACCTCCATCAATTTCTCAATTAAATCTATATTAGATCTTCCATAGGGAAGGTCTAACAATTTACCACAGCATTCATTAATAGAATCTCTAAAAGATATCCTATCTTTAAGAGAAGAATCTTCTGCTTGATTTTTAGTATTTTTAGTATTTTTAGTATTTTTAGTATTTTCAATTAAACTACTACTTTGTTTCTTAATGCTTGGGGCTACTGCTGTAAAGCAGAGCATACCATTAGTATTATTTATTTTGATATTTTTCTTTTCTGGTGTAGCTTTTAGTGATGGGCTCAGTAAAACAGAGCCAGCATCATAATTACTTGAGGTACTTGTAAGATAATAGTCTTTCAACCATCTCTTTAACTCATATAGGTCAATCTTATTCATAATGCAAAACTCATTCAAACTAAGTCCTGAATCATTGTAAGCTTGTACAAAATACATCCTTTCAGATTCTGAATATTTCTTCTTCATAGATTCCTCCAACGAAATTCTATAAATTAAAATATCAAATTTGAATATTATTGTTTAGGACGTAAATCGTTTGATGGAGACTTAAAGACTTTGATACTTTTATTATAAAAAATAATCTTGATACAGGAGAAATTAC
>CAZJGS010000210.1:0-3173 GCA_964545735.1 uncultured Spirochaetaceae bacterium | reverse complement strand
TTAAATAAATAAGTTTACATCACATTGACTTGCTGCTTCCATGTAAGTGGCTACACCACCTACTTCAACACCTTCAAGTAATTCAGTTTCATCAACTCCCATGATATCCATAGACATTTGACAAGCGATCATTTTTACACCACCGGCTTGAGCTTGTCTAAACATTTCTCTAAGTTGATCAACTTTCTTTTTCTTCATTCTATTCTTCATCATTATTGGGCCACCACCAGCAAAATTCATGCTAGATAGTTTTAAATGATCCATATCTTTTGCAATCATAGATGAGAACATTTTACCCATAAAGTCTTTCTTAACTTTCTTATTAGGTTTTTTTCTCAATACTGTAAGACCCCAGAAAGTAAAGAACATTGTAACGTCTTTTCCTGTTGCTGCAGCACCATTAGCGAGTACAAAGGAGGCTAAGACCTTATCAAAATCATTTGAGAATACAATAAGAGATGCACCATTTCTAGTCATTGCAACTTTAGGTTTTAAAGCATTACCTTTCTTGATAATAGCTTCTATAACACCTTCATTTTTGCTTAAATCGCAAAGAGTATTATTAGTCATTTTACACCAAGAATTAACATCTTTAAGGAAACCTGGATCGGTTGCTCTAATTTTAATAACTTGGCCTACTTCTAAATTATCTATTCTCTTTTTAAGTTGTAAAATTGGGCCTGGACATTGAAGGCCACAAGCATCAACTTCAATAATATCATCAGCGGTTAGATCAATATCACAAACACCACATAAAGTCTTTTTCAATACATTTTCTAATGGAACATTGTGCCTAGCTTCTCTATCATCCATAATACCTTTTAAAGTCTTATAGCCACCAACCAAATTATAAATTGTAGTATAACCTTTTTGAGCTAGAATCCTATAAGCAATATGGCCTCTTAGACCCATTGCACACATAATAACAACTTCACGGTTTTTTGGAATTTCATCAAGTCTTTTACGTATTTCTGTATGAGGAATTAAAACAGAACCTTCGATAGAACCTAATTTAAATTCATCTCTAGTTCGTACATCTAGAAGGAATGCACCTTCTTGTAATTTCTTCTCTGCTTCTTTGTAATCAACAATTTTATCAAGACCGTCAAAAGCATTTATAGCAATAAAACCAAGCATATTTAATATATCTTTAGCACCATTAAAAGGAGGTGCATAAGATTGTTCAAAATTCGCTAAGTCTTCAATTGTTGCCTTTTGACTAATATAAGCTGACAATACGTCTAATTTTTTATCAACTGAGGCATAACCAACAGCTTGACCGCCATAAAGTTTACCAGATTTTTTATCATAAAGAATTTTAGCTGTTAAAGCTAAAGCTCCAGGGTAATATCCTGCATGGTGAGAGGCATGAGTTATGGAAACACCATAATCAATTCCAGCTTTTTCAAGCATCTTTTCATTTAAGCCAACACTACCACAGTTTAAATCAAATACCTTAGCAATACTATTGCCAAAAGTACCAACATATTCTCTACAAGTTCCATTGACTATAGCATCTGCACATAAGCGAGCCATTTTGTTTACAGGACCTGCTAAAGCAATAGCATTGCTGCCATCAACTTGTGGTGAAGGATATTCAATTACATCCCCTATAGCACTAATATGTTCATCACTAGTTTTACACAATTTATCAACAACTATATGACCTCTAGGTCCAAGTTTTAAATTTGCAGCTTTAGCTAATTGAGAAGAAGGCCTAACCCCAATGGATAATATTACCAAATCTACATCTTCAATTGTTGAGTTCGGTAATACGACATTTACTTTATCTCCAACTCTGTTAACAGATTGAAGAGCTTGAGAAAGATATAAACGAATACCATTTAAGCGTAAAGTATCATGAATTGGGGCAACCATATCTAAATCCATAGTTACCATTACTTGATCAGCAGCTTCAACAAGAGAAACTTCAAGTCCTTTCTCAACTAAGTTTTCAGCCATTTCAATACCAATAAAACCACCGCCAACGACAACAGCTTTTTTAGCATCTTTTAATTTCTCTACAACCTTATCAATATCGGGTACATTTCTTACAGTACAGACAGCACTATCATCCATACCATTAATTGGTGGAATAAAAGGCTCACATCCTGGACTTAATACCAAATGATCGTATTTTTGAGTTTTTTCTTCTCTATTTAAAACATTTACAGTTTTGACACTCATTTTCTCTCGATCTATCGAGACAACTTCAGTGTCCAATCTTACATCAATATTTAAAGCATTCGTAAATGTAGAAACAGGTGTAACAAAAAGGCTGTCCCTTTCTTTGATAGTGCCCCCAGCATAATAGGGAAGCCCACAGTTAGCGAAACTAACATAAGGTCCCTTTTCATACATTATTATTGTTGCCTCTTCATCAAGTCTTCTCAATCTTGCCGCAACACCAGCACCACCGGCCACACCGCCTACAACTACATAAGTCTTATTGCTCATTAGCGTTTTCTGTTCCTTTTATAATTGCTTCTTCAATATAAGCCGGAAATTTTGCATCACAAACATGTAACTGCTCAAGAACTTTTTGTCCTCTCTGTGATAGCGAGATATGAACAACACGTTTATCTACACGTGAGTTTTTTCTATTTATTAATTTCTTTGACTCAACTGAAGTTAACAGTCTGCTAGTTCTAGAAGGGGATAGATTCATTTGTTTTGCTATTGCAGCGGGCTCAGTATAACCATTATCTATGGCACACAGTATAGCTGCCTCATTAAAAGTAACACCTACCTCTACCTTCAGGTGATCTTCAACATTGTGAAGATCCATTATCATTTGTCTTAAAGCACATAAATTTATCATATTTCATCTCCCGTTACAATTTACAATTGCAACTATTTATCTTTTGAATTCATAAAATTATTTTATAGTTTATATCTAATATAACTATATTCATAAAATATTTCTCATTTGTCAACTAATTCATAACAAAATACACAAAAATACAAATAAAAAACACTTTACCACAGTAGTGTGAAAAATAATAAAAAATATGCTTTATATCAAAAACCTAATTATCATTTTATCAATAGTTCTAAAAAAATCAAGTAGTTGCTACTATAAACTATATTTTTTTATTTATTTGTTCACAAACTAAATATATTAAATCTTCCATATAATTTGCAAAATCTACTCTAATTAATGTTGAATGCAA
>CAZJGS010000209.1:0-3226 GCA_964545735.1 uncultured Spirochaetaceae bacterium | reverse complement strand
TATATCACATAGCAGGACAAAGTTCAATACAAGATTTTAAATTACTTGAAATTATGGGGGATAGTTGGTATATAATAAGCATTATGAAAATACTTATTGCATCCGACATTCATGGTAGTTATTACTATGCAAAAAAGCTTATAGATATATATAATGCTGACAAATATGACAAGTTCGTGATCCTTGGTGATATCTTATATCATGGGCCTAGAAATGATTTACCAAAAGACTATGATCCTAAAAAGGTTATTATCTTATTAAATAATATTTCAAATAATATAATTGCTGTTAAAGGAAACTGTGAGGCAGAAGTAGATCAAATGGTTTTAGATTTTGATGTATCAAGTGATCATAGCACTCTCTTTATTGATAATCATATGTTCTATTTAACCCATGGCCATCACACTTTTCCTAATTTAAAAAAACATGATATTTTATTAACAGGTCATACACATATTCCTCTATATGAACTATTAGATAATAATGTACATCATCTAAACCCAGGGTCTGTTTCTCTAGCCAAAGGTGGATTTAAAAACAGCTACATGATTTATGAAAATAATAGCTTTGTCGTATATGATTTTGATAATAATATAATTTTAGAAACGACTATTTAATTTGTTTGACCCAATTTAATATAGCTACAACTTTATTGTGATCTTGGAATAATTGAATTTTCCCCTTATGAAGTCTCATAACTTCATACGCAATTGGGAGACCTAGGCCATTACCACCAGTTGATCTACTCTTATCGCCTCTCTCCCAAGGTTGGAAAATAGCTACATCTTTAAGTAAGAGTCCCTTATTAATAACTCTTATTTCATTTGTTGAGAATTCAACTGAAACCTCATCTTTCCCATATTCAATTGCATTTTCAATCAAACAGGTTAAAGCTAAAACAATTGCACTAAAATCGGCTTCAACACTTCTTTCAAATTCAACAAACTTAACACGCGACATATCTAAATCAGATTTATTTAAAGCATTAATTATTTCATCAGTATTGCACTTAGAAATCATTACTTGTTTGTCGGGGCTCAACAGTGATGCATATAATACAACTCTTTTAATTCTATTAGAAAGATCGGTGTGCTCTTTTTTTATTGCAGCAATAATTTCATAATTTAAGGGAAAGACCTTATCTTCTACTCCATCTATTAATATCTGCATAGAAGTAACTGGTGTATTAAAATCATGAGTAATATTTCTAAGCCAGGCTTTTCTGTTTTTCCTGTTTTGTGCCAAATCACTATCTAAAAGCCGAACAGCTTCATTTATTTCATCATATTCTTCTACATTGTACTGAGGAAGTTTTACATCTTCCTCCCCTCTAGATAACTTAAACAATGCTTTTCTAAGGCCTTTTGCATAATTTTCTAATTGTCTAGAAAAATGATAACTTAATACAAGTGAAAATTGTAAAGCAATTAATATGATACTGATTAGCCAAACACTACCTACACTAAAAATATCTTTACTGTATTTATAGGTAGTTGGAGTATAGACCAATACATCAATTGCATAGGAAAATTTATCTCCATCCATTATAATGATAGTTCCTGTTATAGATTTAGCATCTACTCCCTTTGGAACCTCAATTTCCCTTTTTTCAAAAATACTATCCGATTCAGTTACTTGAATTAAATCTACAAGCAATTTATTTTCTATATGTTTAGTTTGAATTAAGTTGATAGGACTTATTGTTACAACTTTTTTATAATAATCATCAGATATCTCTCCTATTTCTAAAATAGGATTAATATTATCAAGATCTAGAGGCGTTTGCCTTTGAGATAGACCCTCACCTATTGGAGTTTTACCAAGAGAGTAAACAATTTTACCTTGCTCATTTCTAAATAATAAACCACTAATTCTATTATCTTCAACAGCACAATCCAGGGAATTTTGAACGAGAGTTATTAATTGAGGCATTTCACTATTTGAGGATAAACAAACAGCTACTCTTTGACTAAAATCATTAAATGAATTATTTGCCCATAGTTTTGATGCTCTCATAAAGAAAATAGCAATAAAAAACAAAACAAAAAATAATACAAACAATGATACGCTAAATATAGAGACAAATAGGCGGCTAAATAGTTTTCTCATACTATCATTTTCTCATCAATGTGTGTCATTATTTTCAACACCAACAAAGCGATAACCATAACCTCTTACCGTTTCTATCCAGTTGCCTTTTAGTAATTTTGCTCTAATATTTTTAATATGTGTATCAACAATTCGCTCGTATGATTCACTTGAATAGTTAAAGCATTCATCTAATATTTTAGTTCTAGATACTAACAAGTGGGAATTATCGATTAAACACAATAATACTCTCCATTCTGCTGCTGTTAAAATAACTTCTCCATCATCAATTTTCAAAGAGTGAGCATTTCTATCTACATAGAGAGAAAAATCATCTTTATAATAATTACTTATAGCTTGTGTTGGTAATGGTGTTGCTTGCTTAGTTCTTCTTATAACAGCTTGAACTCTTAATACCAACTCTTTAGGAGAAAATGGCTTTGTAATATAATCATCAGCCCCTATTTCAAAGCCTAAAATCCTATCCGATTCTTCAGCTCTGGCTGTCATAAAAATTACAGGGAAATTATATTTTGCTCTAATTTCTTTTACAAAAGAAAACCCATCTCCATCAGGTAGCATAACATCTTGTAGCAAAAGGTCTGGTAATTTTTCTTCAAAAGCTTTTCTTGCACTTTCCAAGTTATAAAACACATCACAATCTAAATCACTAAATTCTAAATACTGTTTTACACCATTAGCTATAACTTGGTGGTCTTCTATTACATATATCAATGCTTTTTTATCACTTTCCATATTTCGCTACCTTTATTTGTAAATTTCTATATATAAATTATAGTACAAAAAAGTCTACAAGACAAAGCAATTAAGGCAACGACACATAAAACACATATTTTTTTTTGAATATAGCGATATTAAATCCCTTTAAAATATAGGATAACTAAATATTGTATCTTAATTACAGTAAATATACTTTACTCTTTACAATTATATTGGTGGTGATATAATTAATTTTATTAGGGCTCACATCAATGAAACAAGCTTTATTATTATTTGTTTTTATTACAACATCTTCAATATACTATGGACCACTAGAGGCCTCAATCTTTATCGCATAAAATGATATTCTGAATCAATGAGAAAAACGAGTAAAAACTGAATTTAATACAGATCAATC
>CAZJGS010000208.1:0-3252 GCA_964545735.1 uncultured Spirochaetaceae bacterium | reverse complement strand
AATGATTGTTGGCCAGTATCCTCCTGGTCTTCTATTGATTATTTTGGGAAATGGAAAGCCCTTCACTATGAAGCAAAAAGATTTTACAGCCCCCTTCTACTCGCTTTAATCAATAAAGAGGATATAACTGAAATTCATTTTATCAATGATTCTCAAAAAGAATTATCAGGAATGTTAATCGTAGAAATTGTAGATTTTGATGGAAATGTAGTAAATATAAATAAGATTCCTAAAACTGTAAAAGCTAATACAGCTTTACTACTTGAAAAAATGGATACCTCACAATTTGAAACAAGTGAAGTTTTTATTAAAGCAAAGTTTGTTTTAGAAAATGATGAAATAAAGGCTTATACTTTATTAACTAAAGAAAAGCTGGCACATATAAAAAAACCTGACTTTAAAATAAATATTACTGAGGAAATAGACTTCTTCAAAGTTGAACTAAAGGTTGATAAACCGACCTTTAATGTTTTACTCGATACCCCTTATAATGAAAATTTTTCTGACAATAATCTATTTATTGATAAAGAGGTAATTTTAAAATTCCCAAAAAGTAATATAGATCTTCAAGAGTTTATACAGAATCTAAAAATTTATGATTTGTATAGCTTAAAATAAAACAATAGGCTGTTGCTAAAAATAAAAGTTAAAACTTATTCTTGTAACAGTTTTTTTTCAAAACTCCTGAATAAGTTATAACCAATATCATAAAAAAAGTAATTTAAGCACCATTACAAGTTCCTTTTTTCACTATATATTTACCTTTTGTTTATCTTGCCTCTTCAATCGAAGACATTAAATATCTAAACATAGTAAATTAATACAAAAAAAACTTGCAGTTTATCGCTAAACCAACTATTATAAAAAATATCAAACCAAATATAACAGAGGATCTTTATGGATAAATACAAACTCAAAAAAGAAGACAATACACTTTACTTTAACAAAGTTAGAATTACTATTATTAGTGAGAGACTTATTAGATTAGAATATTCAAACAAATTTGAATTCATTGATTCAAAAACACAAATGGTAGTTGATAGAGATTTCCCACTTGTAGACTTTGATACAAATATTAATGAAAATTATCTTGAAATAAATACACCCTATCTTTTTATACAAACAAATGGAGAAGAGTTTAGTCCTTCTTCTATTTCTATATCCTTAAAACAAGTGCACAGCGCCTATTATAATACCTGGAGATATGGTGAAAAGATTGAAAATCTTGGTGGAACAGCTAGAACTTTAGACAGAGCTGCGGGAGAGATTCCTCTTGATGATGGTATCTTCTCAAAAAGAGGTTATGCCGTAATTGATGATTCAACATCTATGCTTCAAACAAATAATTTTGTTGTCCCAAGAAAATCAGGAAACAAAGATCTTTACTTTTTTGGATATGGTCATGATTTTTTAGATGGATTAAAAGATTTTTATAAACTGTGTGGAAAATCTCCTATGATTCCTCGCTACGCTTTGGGTAACTGGTGGAGTAGATATTACAAATACACTAGTAAAAGCTATCTAGAATTAATGGACAGATTTGAAAAAGAAGAGGTACCGTTCTCAGTTGCAGTAATTGATATGGATTGGCACTTAGTTGATATTGAATCAAAATATGGTAGTGGTTGGACAGGTTATACCTGGAATAAAGAGCTTTTTCCATCACCTAAAGATTTTTTAGACGAATTACATAATAGAGGTTTAAAAGTCACTGTAAATGACCATCCATATGAAGGAATCAGGGCTTTTGAAGATAATTATGATAATATTGCTAAACACATGGGTATAGATGCGAAAACTCAAAAGCCGGTAGCATTTGATGCAAGTAGTAAAAAATATTTAGATAATTTACAGATGTATATTTTAGAGCCATTAGAAAATGAAGGAATTGATTTTTGGTGGATTGATTGGCAGCAAGGATCTGTTTCAAAAGTAAAAGGTTTAGATCCTCTTTGGATTTTAAATCATCATAGGTTTAAAGCAAATGAAGCAAAAGGAAACAGAGCATTAATTTTCTCTCGTTATGCTGGAGTTGGAAGTCATCGCTATCCTATAGGTTTTTCAGGAGATACAGTAATTACTTGGGAATCTCTAAAATTCCAACCAAAGTTTACCTCTTGTGCCTCTAATATTGGCTACGGTTGGTGGAGCCATGATATTGGTGGACATATGAAAGGAGTTAAAGATCATGAACTAGCTGCAAGATGGACTCAATATGGTGTTTTTTCTCCAATTATGAGACTACACAGCTCAAATGGTGTTTTTGATGGGAAAGAGCCCTGGCGTTTTACTAAAGAAATTCATGACGTTATGAATGATTTTTTGAAATTAAGACACAAATTAATCCCTTATATATATACCATGGCCTATAAATCTTTCAAAGATGATATTCCACTAGTAAGACCAATGTATTATCACAATAGTGAGAATGATGAAGCTTACGAAAATGAAAATCAATATTATTTTGGATCCAAAATGATTGTCGCTCCTATAGTTTCAAAGCAAAACGAATCCCTTTTGATGGCAAGTACAAAAGTTTGGCTTCCAGAGGGTAATTATTATGATTTATTTAATTCAAGGAAATACAAAGGAAATAGAAATTTAACAATGTTTAGAGCAATTGACTCAATCCCTGTTTTAATAAAAGAGGGAAGTATAATCCCTTTTACACAGGAAAAAACTGCCGATGTTAATCCTAAGAGTCTAACTTTAAAATGCTATTGCGGAGCAAATGATAGTTTTACTCTTTATGAAGATGATAATATTAGTGAGAAATATAAAGAGGGTATCAAAGTAGAAACTCTTGTTGAAAACAGTTGGGATTTAAAAACATTAAAAATAAATAAAGCTATTGGAAATTTATCACTAATTCCAGAAACACGAGATTATAATATTATATTTGTAGGAGTTGAAAATACAACTGTTGTTGTATTTAATGAAGATAAAGAAATATATTTTGATGAAAAATATAACAAGAGTAAAAAGGAATTAACCATTGTTGTTAATTCTATATCTACCCTATCAAATACAAAAATAGTATTAGATGAATCTACAAAATTGGGATTGCAAGATAAAGAATCTGCTTATTTTGAATTGTTAGATAGATGTGAAATTTCAAACCCATTAAAAGAAATCCTTTATAAGATTTTAAGTAATGATGATATTTCACAAATAATACCAAATTTAAGTACACTTAATTTAGAAAAAGACTTGTTTGACTGTCTTTTAGAATTAATATTAGCTTGATAAAAA
>CAZJGS010000207.1:1974-3275 GCA_964545735.1 uncultured Spirochaetaceae bacterium | reverse complement strand
CCAATACCTATAAGAATCATTTTAAATGAGGGTTCTTTCATTCTGTTTGTATCAATATTCTCTGAAATTTTTGTAAGGGTTTTAATTCCTTCTTCAATTAGTTTATCTCCGCCCAATTTGACTTCTATTAAACCATATGACCCATTTCTCAAATGAACAACAGCATCACATTCTAAACCACTTTTATCTCTATAATGATATACTGAACCGTCTATTGCTTCAGCATAAATACGTAAATCACGAATACACATATTTTCAAAAAAGAATCCCATGGTTTCTAAATCATTTATTAAATCAGTAGGTCCAATACCAAGTGCTGCAGTTGCAATTGAAGGATCTGTAAAATATCTAGTATCAGAAGTTCTTATTGCTGTTTTAGATCTAAGATTAGGATTCCATGCAGGAGAGTTTTCTATTACAAAAATTTTTAATAGCGCTGTTATATAAGAGTTGATTGTACTTTCCGTTAATATATCTGCCTCATTAGCTTTCATATCCGCTAAAATAGTCGGTATTTTTGCTTGAGATCCAATAAATCTAGCTAATGAGTGCATCAGCCTTTTTACACTTTCCGGGTTTCTATTTATACTATCAACTCTTGAAATATCGACTTCCACAACTGTATCAAAATAATCTACAGCCTGTTGCAAAGCTATAGTTGAATCACAATCCAATGCTTTTGGCCAACCACCTCTACATATTAAATAAGCCAAACTATCAATATCTATATCATTTTCACCATCTAATTTAGTAGTCTCAGTATCAAACAACGTTTTTAAACAAACCATTCCATTAGAATCCTCTGATTCATATAAACTCATAGGACGCATTTTCAATCTTGCAATACGAGAAATTCCTGTATGTGAAATTTCAGAAAAGTCTGCAGGAACTGCTGATCCTGTCAATATAAATTGTCCAAACTCATTTCTTTGGTCTACTTCAAAGCGAATAGCATCCCATAGTTTTGGAGCTAATTGCCACTCATCAATTAGCCTTGGAATATCACCACTTAATAGTCGAGATGGATTTAATTCTGCCATTTGGATATTTTGACTTTTATATTGCGGTTCCTGCATAAATAATATGCTATTTGAAATTCGTGCCGCAGTTGTAGTTTTACCACACCACTTTGCTCCTGTGATAAGAACAGCACCTTTACCTTTTAGTTTATTCTTTAATATATCATCGGCAATTCTATTATAATACTTATTCATAAGACCTCCCCTTAAGAGCACACAAACAATATTACCACCAATTACAAGTTTTGGCAAGTTTTCATTACGTTGTTTGGCAAGTTTTCA
>CAZJGS010000207.1:0-1874 GCA_964545735.1 uncultured Spirochaetaceae bacterium | reverse complement strand
GCAAGTTTTCATTGTTAGATAAAGCTACTATGTTTTCAAAAAAGCTAACACCAATTTTATCTATGATTAACCCTATTTTAGTTACAAATATGTTACTAGACCTATTTAATATATAGAATTTAAATCTGTTCTAGTGGTACTAACAATGTCCAAATAGTCGAACAACAGTGTTCTAAGTAAGTGAAATACGCAAAAAATAAAAAATACTAATCATGATTACTTAAACAATGATTTACATCATATGGCTGGGGGACTTATTAAATAGCCACATATATGAACACCATTAATTTTACTAGCGCAAACTTCCAAAATTCTTATTCATAACTTTTTACCAATAAATTTGAAAAAGTATTTAATTTTATAACTATAATTCCTAATTAGGAATAACCTATATTGTTATCAATAATTTATATACTGAAACAATACCACTTGAAGGTAAATCAGCGTCTTCTCAAGTTTCTAAACATTTATCACATTTTCACAAGTATACTTAGTAAAGCTTCTAATAAATCAACACTTTTACTAAGTACACTTTATAAAACTTTCTACTTTTAGTTACTTTTAATATTAAAACCTTAATAAATTCTAATAATTTATTGTTGCGTAATGCATTTAGCCCTTTAAATCAAAACTATTTGTTTTATAATTATAAATAATATTGAGGGATAGAATGCTTGAAAGAAAAACATATTTAAACAAACTAATAAGATTGAAAGATAAAGACTTTATTAAAGTAGTAACGGGTATAAGAGGCTGTGGTAAAACCACATTGTTAACTCAATATAAACATTATCTAATTGATCAAGGAATAAAAGTAGAAAGAATAATTTCAATTAATTTTGATGATTTTAAAAATAGAGAGCTTAAAGATATTGATGCTCTTTATAATTATATTACTCCCCTTTTGAGTGATGCTGATATGGATTACATTTTTCTTGATAGAGTGCAAGAAGTTCCTAATTTCGAAGAAGTCGTAAATAGTTTATATCGTAAAAATAATACAGATATTTATATTACTGGTTCTAATTCACATCTTCTTTCAGGGGAGCTTTCCACCTATCTAACTGGCCGATATGTTAAAATAGAAATGATGACTCTCTCTTTTTCTGAGTATACAAACCTAGATGCTAAAAATATTAATTTAGAAAGGGAATATCAGGAATATATTACAAAGGGTGGATTTCCTGCAGTTAAAACTCTATCCCTAAAAGATAATCAAGTAACTGAAGCTCTCAGTTCAATTCTTGAAACAATTATTTCTAGAGATATTATGCAAAGAAATAAATTTAGAGATAAAAGAAAAATTGAAGACGTATTATCATTTATAATGAATAATATTGGAAATGAACTCTCAATTAGTAAAATTGCTAATACCATGACATCAGATGGAAGAAAAATTTCCAATGCAACTGTAGAATCCTATATTAGCGAATTTCTTAATTCATACCTTCTTTATCGAGTGCAACGCTATGATATTAAAGGAAAACAATATCTCAAATCTCTTGAAAAATATTATGTAGCTGACATTGGATTGAGAAATACATTAGCCACTAATAAAAATACGGATATAGGCCATATTCTTGAAAACATCATTTATTTAGAACTTAAAAAAAGATACCAAAGTGTTTATGTCGGAAAAGGGGGAATAGTAGAAATAGATTTTGTTGTAAGCAATCCACAATCAGTACTATATTTTCAAGTTGCTGCGACATTAAGAGATAAAAAAACACGAGAAAGAGAACTTAGATCGTTAAATCAAATAAAAGATCATAATCAAAAATATATTCTAACTCTTGATAATGATCCTATCACTACAGTAGATGGAATCATAATTATGAATGCATTAGACTGGCTTATTGTTGAAAGCTTATAAA
>CAZJGS010000206.1:0-3306 GCA_964545735.1 uncultured Spirochaetaceae bacterium | reverse complement strand
GCGAATGAGATTTAAGGTCGACGGGGGGTATTGGGGTGCTGCGACTGTATAGCAGATTTCAATTGGTACTGTTCAGCCAAGATCAAGGAAAATATAGATGGTCCCGGTTATTGTCTCCACCTTGTGGAAAAAATACTTGACATACAAACGGACCTTCCCTATATTTCCCTCGTCAGAAAGCAATGTCTTATCAAAGACCCTAATATTGCAACTTGGTTTCTATTCTGGGGGGCTCACGCAAACACTATTCCACAAAACGAGATTTGAACTTTCGAGCATTCTGACCATTTTGCTCGTGGTGCTCACCGGCGTCGGCTGTGATTCGCCCACCACATTCTACAACGCGACGATTGCCGAAGGAACGACGGCGGCAAACGAGATGCTCGAACAGACCGGCTCGGCATCCGTCTCCGTAGCCTTCGTGGCAGATGGAAAGGTCGTGTGGGCCGAGGGGTTCGGCTACGCGGACCGAGCTACCTCGACCCGGCCTAACGCCGTCTCAATGTACAATATCGGCTCCACCGGTAAAATGATATCGACGACAGCGGTGATGATGCTCGTGGACCAAGAACTCGTCAATCTGGAGCGACCCGTCATTGACTACCTCCCCGATTTTTCCATGCTCTCCCCTGAATATGCCCAGGTAACCGTGCACATGCTGCTCAATCATTCATCGGGATTCCCGGGAAGCGATTATCGCAACACCTTTACCTCAGGCGTCTATGAAGACTATCATGCGCAGGTCTTGGCCTCTCTGAGTGAGGAGCATCTCAAAGCCCCTCCCGGGTACATGAACGTATCTTGTAACGACGGCTTCTCGCTGATCGAGAGCCTGGTTCCTGTGGTGACCGGCAGGAACTATCCCGAGTTCATTCAGGAGGAGATTTTGTCGCCGCTGGGGATGGATCACAGCAGGCTTCCGCCGGAGGTGGTCGCTCCCGGAACCTCTGCCTATAGCTACACCGGAGATGACCAGGACCCCCAGGCTTTCATCAACGCCTATGCTGCCGGAGGACTGTACTCGACGCCAACTGACATGGCCACATGGATCCTGATGATCCTCGGCGACGGAAAGCTGGGAAACACGCGCATCCTTTCCGAGGAGGCGATCGAAGCGATGTCGGTCGATCAGACTGTGGGGACGTTCAATCCCGTGAAGTCCGATAACAATCGATTCGGCATCGGATGGGATACAATCACCGATCCCGCATTTCAGGCGGTAGACGTAGAGGCATGGGCCAAGGGCGGGGATGTCCAGACTTACGGAACGTACATGATCGTCCTCCCGCAGCAGGGCATGGGCGTTGTCGTGACGGGGGCCAGCCAATTCACTTCGTCGAATGCGCGGGTAATCGCCGAGAGAATTTTGCTGCGGGCGCTTGTGGAAAAGGGGGCGATAAGCAGCATGCCCGAACCGCTTCCCGCCCTCCCGCGTCCGGTTGAAGAACCCACCGACGAAAAGCTTTCCACCATGAGCGGGTACTTTGCGACCAGTGGTACCATCTATCGGATAGATGCAAACAGCGACAAGACGATCTCTTTTTTCAAGTTCACGAGCGATGGATGGACGGAGACACCGCATACCAGATCCCAGATGAGAGATGACGGTCTGTTCTCGATGGATGCCAAGCCCCTCACCGAATTAGGAGCGGTATCGGCAGGTGGTAGTGACTACATCTTTTCAAGAAATGTCGGGGGTTACGGAAATGTTCAGGACGACATGCTCTATTTGGAAAAAATCGTTCCGGCGTCTCCAATATCGGAAGCCTGGGCGGGAAGAACGACGAAGACATGGCTGCAAGTGAACAACTTGCCGGACACGCTGGATGCGACGGCAAAGGAACCGAGGCTCTCGCTTTACTCTCCGGAGGGAATGACCGGGTTTCTCGCCGCCGGCGCGCATGATGGATCGTACTTTCTCGAGGATCCTTCCAAGAGCGACACGCTCGCCACCATGTATCTCATCCTGCCGCAGACCGGTCGCGATTTAAACGACGTATTCATCGTCGACAACGACGGAGAGGAGTGGATTCGGTTCGGCAGCAACGTCTACCGCCCGCAGGATGGCGTGTCCGAGCTGGCAAACTCACCTGTAACGGTCACCATCGGCGATGACGGCTATGCGGAGTGGAGAAAGTTTCCAAGCGAAAGTGTGGAGAAAATAGTCACGGTGACGACACAAAGTGTGTGGCGGGTGTTCGATTCGAACCTAACGTGGATCGAAACGCTTGCAGGCTCCGACTCAGCATCGCTTCCGGCCGCTTCGGGTGATTACTATCTGCTATTCTACGGATCTCCCGGCGATGAAATTCTGGTGGAGGCAAACGCATCGTCATGATGTAAAAAATATCAGACGGAGCAAATGAGGGACAACAGCGCCCTTTTATTTGATCATTACTGATTACAAAAAGAAGAACTAAACCGCTGCGCGGTAGCCATCCCATCGCCTGTTTCATCGGGTTATAATACCAGTCTTTATAAATCCAACACGTTTTTTAGCGCTTGTTGATCAAGCGAAATCCTCATACATCATCCTTTGTCAAACCGTCAGCCTGTGCTGGCGGATATCAAAATCAAAGGAGGTTGTATGATGGGAACGTTAAGAGATCAGATGCTGATGGATTTACAGTTGAGCGGGGCCAAACCGAGGACACAAGATGCCTACCTGCGGGAAGTAGAGAACCTGGCAAAATACTTTAAGCGCTCCCCGGCGGAACTGGGGGAGGCCGAGCTCAAGGAGTACCTGCTTCACCTTATGAAGGAACGGCATCTATCTGAGGGGACATTCCGATTCTATGTTGCCGGGCTCAAGTTTTTCTACAGAACGACGCTGAAGCGGGAATGGCCGGTGGAGAAGATCAGGCATCCGCGGAGCAAGAGGAAGCTTCCTGTGGTCCTGGACCTTACGGAGGTGGAGTCCCTCTTTTCGGTCACCAGAAACCTCAAGCACAAGGCGATGCTGATGATCACGTATTCGTCGGGATTGAGGGTCAGCGAAACGGCCCGCCTGAAGCTGACCGATGTCGACAGCAAGCGGATGACAGTCAGGGTGAGTGACGGCAAGGGAGGCAAAGACCGCTACTCCATCCTGTCCGAAACCGTCCTTGAGCATTTGAGAAGATACTGGAAAAAATACCATCCCAAGGAATGGTTGTTTGCTGGCGCCAAAGGGAAAGGCCACATCTCCCTGAGTACGATCCAGCAGGTTTTCAAACAAGCAAAGAAACGTACCGGAATCACCAAACCGGCCAGCATCCATACGTTACGGCACAGCTTTGCCACCCACCTGATTGAAGCGGGAACAAG
>CAZJGS010000205.1:0-3353 GCA_964545735.1 uncultured Spirochaetaceae bacterium | reverse complement strand
TTTTATTATATTAATTGGATTTTTTGCATTTTTCCCTCAACTTTGGATGATTTCAACCTCTTTAAAACCTGATGCTGAAATGTATAAAATTACATTTTTTCAAAATTTTAATCTTTCTAATATTATAAGAATTTTAAACAACTCTGATTTCTTAGGATATTTAAGAAATGGGTTTTCTGTAGCAATAATATCAAGTGTAATTTCAACCACAGTTTCAGCTTTAGCTGGTTATAGTTTTTCAAAATTCCGTTTTAAAGGAAGAAAACAGGTAATGGCTATAATATTAATTAGTCAGGCTTTTCCTCAAGGTTTACTTCTTGTTTCTCTTTATCCAATGCTACAACAAGTTGGAATGATTGATAAATTCTCTTCTATTATACTTGCCTACGTAGCCTTAACACTACCCATAGGTACATGGACATTAAAAGCTTACTTTGATCAAATTCCTAATTCTATTATGGAAGCTGCTTGTATTGATGGGGCAAGTGACTTAACTATTATGTCAAAAATTGTAATGCCTCTAGCCTATCCGGGAATGACCACTATTGCTATTTACAGCTTTGTTTGGGCCTGGAATGATTTACTCTATGCCTTAACATTGATATCTACAACTGCAAAAAGAACTCTTGCAAGTGGTATGATATTCACATTTACGGGTGAAGGTGGAAATGACTGGATTGGTATGATGGCTGCATCTGTTATAGCTTCTATTCCTGTAGCAATTATGTTTATTTTCTTACAGAAATTCTTTGTTGCTGGAATGACTGCTGGAGCTGTTAAGGGTTAGTATATAATCATCTAGAACCTTTCTAAGTTATTTTACTGGTATTATATATCAGGTATTATTAAAAGAGGCATCTATGTCTAATGATGGGATTATTGATGACGTCTTCTTATAGCCTTTTGGAAGATTCCTTAAAGTAGAAGAAAATAAAGAACCTTGCCACCTACTTTGTAGTAAATATCATATGGTTAAAGGATAATCTATAAATAATAAAAATCAATATAGAAGCTTTTGTTTTATACATTAGCTTCTCTTTGTGTTTATTAAAAGAAATTCTTATCTTATCAACTTAAAGTCACCCCTTCACTAGCCCTGAATAACAGTTTGATTTACAGATAATTACTACTTTTGATAAGTATTTCAATAGCGCTTAAATCAAAAAATAACAAACACAAGTATCATCCTATAAATTAAAAAATCAAATATTCTTTTTTTAAATGCAAATAAAGAAGTATTTCAATTAGAGATATATGAGGAGTATAAAAAATTTCATATACTACTAGAATTTTTAAAAGTGGTATAAAAGAATATTGAAAAAATAAACCTAGTATTAAAATTATTTATACATTATTATTGTCTGTAGATAAGGAGGGTTTCTATGGCAACAAAATCGTTCACTAACACTTTCAAAATTACTACCCAATATGGTATAAAAAACTTGTTAAAAGCAATAGATAATCCAACTTGGGATAAAAATGAAAAACCCATAAATATTGAAAAATACATGGCAGATAAAGCTTTTATCCAGAAATTTATGAAAAATAATATGGTGAAACCTTAAATTGTTTATCACGATAGTTTGTGTTGCGAAATGATAATATTTATGTAACAATAGGTGGTTTTTTATATAATTTATTTTTACATAAGTATGATATCAAAATCCTCTTTTTCCTATTTTTTTATTTGACAATAAAACAAATGGTTAATAATATTATTATAGTATTTTATCTTTAGGAGGTAAAAGTATGGATAAATTAAAAATTTTACAGTTAAGTTGTTTTTTAACAAATAATATAAAAATAAATGATGAAGTTATTATGAATTTGCTAATTAAGTTTAAAGAATCAGGAATTAATGGGTATTTACCTAATGTCCTTCCCATAAATGAACTAGATCCCAAAAATAATATTATCATACCAAAAGAAGTTTTATCATTTATTTCTCCAAATAATAATGAAATTAGAAAACAAATAGTTCTTGACAGAGATCGATTTGTTATTAATTATGAGTTCTTAAAAGGTGTTGCTATTTCAGAGCTAGAAGCTTTTATAGAAACAGAAAGTAAAATATTGGATCTACTACTAGAGGAAACAAAAATTCTAGGTAAAAGATTAGCAATGAACATTACATATAATTTGTTTAATAATGATTTAATTTCAGATATTATTAAACCACCAATTGATTTTTATAAGGAAGATTTCGCTGAATGGTCAATGCGTATTAACAAAAATTCTAAATTTAAAATCAATAATAAGCTAGAAATCTTCAATATTATATCTGACTACAGAGTTCTATCTAATGCTAATTTAGCACATTTATTAGAGTATCATATTGATTTCAATACTAGTCAGGAGAATATGCAAGAAAGATTCGATAATAAATCATTGGGTGATTTTATAAAAATATTTAAGGACAATAAAAATAAATTTATATTAGAGGCCGTTAAGTATTAGACTTTTTTGAATTAGTTGAAAATTTTGGAGCAAAACTATTATGACGTATTTAAATAATCAAAAATCAGAAAGTTCTTTTGATGTAAATAAGTTTCTTATTAATTATAACAATAATAAAGTTTTTTCTAAATTGAATAAAAGTCCTTTTGAGGCTTATTCAAACAAAAGAATGCCAATATTTGTTATGAATGATATTTTTAATGACGAAGAAAAGCAAGAAACAAACTTTGATTTTAATGAAATAGAGAAAGATGGAGAATTTCGAATTCAAACTAATCAAAATCCCAAATCACTAGATATTAGCTCAAATTCAGAAATCAAAGTTAGTAAAAGAGAAAATATATTTGACAACGATAAACCTATCATAAAAAGGTCATCATCAGAATCATCTTCTACAACAACCCTTGATCCAAAAATTGAAAAAAAGGTGTTTGAGGCTTTTGACATTTTTGAAAAAGCTGTTGCTGAGTTTAGATTTGGAGATTATACCCTTTCATCAGGAATTGGTCCTATCGCGAATTCATTATTAAAAATTTCTATTGAATTTGGTTTTTATACTTTGGGTTACGTTGTTCTAAAAATCTTTATTGATTATGTTAACGATGAAAACATTTTAATACAAGTTGGCAAAGGTTTATGTGGATTTGATTATGATGACGTTTCTATATGGGGGACTTCTACTGTAAAAGATTTATTACATAGTAAGTCAGACTTACAAAAAGGGATAGGTATAGAATTGATCGACAACTGGCAATCAAAAAAATTACTAGATGTTTTACAATCAATAGAAGTTAAAACACAATGGGTTCAGGATTATATTGATATAGTGATAAAAGATTTTGGAGAACCAACTTAATGTATTATATTCATAAATTATCTACTCCAGCACTAGAAAC
>CAZJGS010000204.1:0-3395 GCA_964545735.1 uncultured Spirochaetaceae bacterium | reverse complement strand
GATTATACCGAAGAAAAAACTATGCCGAAATTTATTATAATTTGATATAATAGCAGTATTTAACTCTATTTCTTCGGCATAGTATTTTATATCAATCTAGCGTGTAAAGAGCTTTTTTTATACTATCCTTTTTCCAGAGTTTTTCTTGACCACTTATATTAGGGGCAGATTTATTAATTGCATCACTCATCATCTCTAACGTTGCAAAAGCGTAAAATCCTGATGTAGTAGACATACTTTCATGACCTAATAGCTGCATGATAAAGGGTAATGGTACTCCATTCTTATACAGGTCCATAGCTTTTGTTTTTCTCATTAGATGACAATGAATATTTACAGGAACATCACTACAATTCTTTCTTGCTTTGTCAGCAGCGGTTTTGAGTATTAAGCTAATACTGTCTGTAGATAATCTATGTGGTTTTTTATCCAATATACTATAAAACAGAGGGTTTTCTTTTTTGTTAGGATGGAATTCTGTAAAATAAACTTTTAAATGTTTAATGGTCTTATTAAGAAGAGGAACATTTCGAACTTTTCTACCTTTTCCAATAAGCGTTATATATGGGTTTTCCATTTCCAAATGAAGAGAGGAAAAATTTAAATCTGAGAGTTCTTGGACTCTCGCTCCCGTATCATAAAGCATAATTAGTAGCATTCGATTTCTTCTGTGCTTGGCAGTATTATTATCATATGCCGAAAGGATTGCTGCAGTGACTTTAGGTTGAAGATAAACTATTGGCTTTTTTTCTTCTTTTAGCTTCTTTATAGTACATACATCATTATATATCCCTCTAAGTTCAAAATCTTCCTCACTGCAAAATTTAAGAAAAGATCGAATTGCTGTCAGTTTTAAATTTATACTTTTTGCTGCATAGGATTGATTTTTAAGCCACACCACATAATCCTTTATGTTATTTCTATAAAAAGAATCAAATGTTATTTTCTCATTAATCAATGATTTTTCTTCTTCCAAAAACTTTAGATAACTTTTTAGTGATTGCTTGTATGCTATAACCGACTTATCCGAAAGATTTCTAATTATTGGCATATAATCATGAAGATAATTCCTAGCTAGTTGCCAGAATTCTTTATCCTTTTTTCTTTTATATTTCATACTCTTCAACCTCCGGAATCAAATCCTCGGTAGAGGCTACTAATTTTGAATATTGTGGAAAGAAATCAGGAATTAGATGAATATAATAATAAGTGCTCTCAATTGTTGTATGCCCCATATATCTCATCAAATATGGAAGTTTCGCATGTATATCTTTTCCGTCCTTGGACCAACGCATTATATTTGAGCATGCAAAATGATGCCGAAAATCAAATGCTCTTACCTTTGGATTTCCATCATAATTAAGACCCGCTGATTTCCATATGTTTTTAAAATTAACAGATAGAGATTGACTAGAACACATATCGCCTTGAGGACTTGGAAAGAAATATATTCTTTCATGAAATATATCTTTTATAGCTTTATCATACTCAGAAAGGTAATTAATCAATTCTTCAGAAAGATACAATCGTCGGTCTCTATTGCCTTTAGATTGCAATATATCTAAATATCCTTTTTTTAGAGATACATTTTCGCATTTAAGTTTTCGCGCTTCTCCGCACCTTGCACCACAACAATAAAGTAATCTATATAAAGCAGGTAATACGTATGGTCTTCCTGGAGTTGTAAATTTTAACACAAATTTATCACATTCTTTGAAAAACAATTGAATTTCTTTATCTGCCATTAAATAAACTTCAGCATGATAGTGTTGAATTTTAAAACGATGATCAAGAATATAAGCATTATCATCTCCAATGCTCTGCAAATATCTTCCAAATTCTCTTATTGGTGGTATCCAGCTACGATTACAAGTAATTGATTTGGCATCATGTTCTAAGGCCCATCCTTCAATGATTTTTTTTGTAAGTGAATTTTTATTTCCATGATTCATATTATATATATCTAGTTGTTTTAAATAAAAGGATGATGTTTTATATTCAATTCCTAATGAATTTTTGAATTTTATAAAGTTTTCTATTTTAGGTCCAAGATTACTGATATAATTATTCATGTTACACCTCCTTAGAGATGCCAATCATTGGTAATACACAGCTCTTTAAACTCTTTTCATCTGTAGTTATGTATATATCGGTTGTATTTGGACTAGAATGACCAAGTATGGCTGCAATAGTTTCAATAGGCACTTCATTTTTAACCATGGTTGACGCTGCATTATGGCGCAGAAAATGCATACCCCATATATTTGGTCCTTTTTCAATTCCAGCTTTCTTGAAGACCTTGCTTACTACATTATAACATGCAGAATGTTCTGTAAAAGGATTAAAGGGAGCAAGTTGTCGAATAAATACAAAGTTATTTGGTGCATTAGGTCTCTCTATAGTAATATATTTTATTAGTGCATTCCCTACGGCAACCGTTAGTGGAAGACATACTAGATTACCTGTTTTGCTTTGCCTAAATGAAATCGTTTCATTTCCCCAGTTTATATCAGATAAACGCAATTTGATAATATCACAGGCACGAATACCATAATTCATTCCCATAAGCACCATAGCAGCATTACGTAATGATACTATATTATTATTAATAACAAATTCAATTTTAGTTATTTCTTCATTTGTCAGTGTTGGAATTATTCTTTTGTGTCTAGTAGCATGTATTCCTGCTATAGAATTAACCAAATCTTGCCTAGAAAGATATCTAAAAATATTTCTTAATTCACAAAGTATTTCACGTTGGCGATTAGGCTTTGAATCTTGGATATAACAAATAACAATTTCGGAAGTCAACTCATTAAGTGATCCAATACTTATTTTATTAAGATAATGAAGTAGGCAATACATTCCGTATTCATAAAAATGTATTGTATTTTTATTTTCATATTTCTTATTAAGATAATAATAATAATTTTCATATATTATTTTGTGTTTTTGATTTTTAGGTTTTATTTTTTCTTTGGGTATCATCGAAAGATTAAAGTTTCCAGAATTAATATATGAATCTAACAACCTGATAAATCTTCCTTGTAAATAAAAACGTTGTTTACTAAATTTACCTGTCTTTTTACTAATTACATCATTAGCATACAATTGTCCTAACTGTGGTGAGTATTCTGTAACATTTTTTTCGTCACAGAAGGCCTTAAATCTTCTTATGACCCCTTGGTAATTAAAAATTGTAGATTTTAAAAACCCTGCATTTATTAACGCCTCGATACACAAGTTACTAATAATTTCAATTCTCATCTTGAAGCACCTCCTACTTATTAAAAGTAACTTCAAGTATAAAATACTATGCCGAATAAATAGAGTTAAATACAGCTATTATATCAAATTATAATAAATTTCGGCATAGTTTTTTCTTCGGTATAATC
>CAZJGS010000203.1:0-3420 GCA_964545735.1 uncultured Spirochaetaceae bacterium | reverse complement strand
TCATCATTATAGATATCTAAAATGCAGGTTTCAAAAATAAAGATGCGAATAATAAACTTTTAGTTTGCTATCTGATTCGATATATGTCTCCCTAATAAGAATAGAATTAAACTTATAAGGAGAATTGCAAATGGAAAATAAATCCATAAAAGAAACAATTAGTAAAATTAAAATATTTTACAATCAAGAGTACAAACAAAGTTCAAAAACTACTATGAATAAAATATGTTCAGAGTTTTTGGTTTATCTGGAAGTTAATGAACTTAAATATTCTGAAATAGTAGCCGAGGATTGGTTAACTATCAAAATGAAAGAAAATAACGGCCATTATTATCAAACTATGGACTATTATCATATTGTTAATACAATAATTGAGGCATATCGAGATGATTTAATAATATTCAATAAATCTTACTATCTACATTTAAAAAGGAAAGAACCTGTAACTTATATATGGCAGCAAATTATTAATTCCTATGTTAATGAATTAAAATTGGAAAGCAAAGCACCATCTACAATATCATTTCGCCATATAACAGCAGTAAGATTTATATGTTATTTGGAGAAGCAGGGATGCTTTAATCCTGATCAGTTAACTGTAGAATTGTGCAGGGATTATGAAAAATATATGGCTTTTTTAAATCCAAACACAATGGTTGCTTATCAAACCAGAATAAGATTGTTTATTCGCCATCTAATATATAAAAACATGATTAACAAGAAGTTCGAATATGTAATCACCACAAAATATAGAAAACCTCAAAAAGTGATTACAATTATTACAAAAGAACAAAAAATGGAATTTCAAAGCAATCAAAAGACTGATGATGATACATTGAATAGAAGTTATGCAATGGGAACATTGGCTCTGTATTTAGGGCTTCGTTCAATCGATATTATTGATCTTGAATTTTCCAATATTTCATGGAAAGCCAATACAATATCCATAATTCAACATAAAACAAAAAGACATTTAAAACTTCCTTTGATTCCTGTTGTTGGCAATGCAATAGCTGATTATATATTTAATCACAGACCTAAAACAAATTCAAAGAATATCTTTGTATCTCATAGAAAACCTTATCAAAGATTACAACAAAGTTCTGCCTGTTATGGTGCCTCAACAAAACTAATATCAACAACAGAACCCAACCAACCTAAAGGTTTTCACATACTAAGGAGAACTTTTTGTGCAGATCTTTTAAAAAGTGAAGTTAATTTAACTACTGCTTCAAATTTTCTAGGGCATTCAAGTTTGTTATCAATAAATCCATATTTAAGTTTGGATGGCAAACGAATGAAAGCATGTAATATCAATTTATCTTTGATAGGTTTCCCTGAGGTATTTAAATGCCAAAAATAAAAAAAAATAGTTATAACTGCATATTAGGGACGCAAATGATAGCTTTTATCAATAAAAAGCATGATGAGGGGTGTATTTATGAAACTGGAGAAAATCGACTAAAAAAATTTAATTTATATTGCAATTCTATGAATTTAGTTCAACCTATTTTAACACAACAATTTATAGTTAATTGGCTTGATTCAATCGGAGGACTTTACTCTAGAGATGAATCATATTTATCCACCGTTAGATTATTTTCAAAATATTTGAATAGTCTTGATTCCAACAATTACATAGTACCTTATAAAATACCAGGAAGTGTACAAAAAGAATATCACTGTATTAGTTTTTTATCGTCAATAATAAAAGAACTCATAGAACAAAAAAACTCAGAGGGTTATGCCTATAAAAGCGAATCTAAAGTGTTAAAGAACATTGATAAGTTTTGTATTAAACAAAATATAACAAAATTCAATCAATTAACAAAACACTTCTTTAACGAATGGATAGAAGATGCTTCATATCAAAAGAATTATTGGTATCTGGTAAGACAATTATGTATTTATATAAAAATATATAAAGGGATTGATATAGATGTTCCTGATTCCAAGATTAAAGAAATTAATAAAAAGGTTCCCTATTTATTTCATAGTGTGTTTAAAAATTTAATAATTGATTTTATAAATGATAAGCGCAGACGAAATTATAAATATGAAAGGGAAGAAAGAATACTCAAACAATTTGATAGATTCTGCATTGAAATCAAAGTACAAAAGCCTGAACTGACCAAAGAAATTGTGATTCCTTGGTCAGTTCAAAAACCATCAGAGATTAAAAATAGTATGGCTAGACGTGTTACTGTGATACGAGAATTAGCTGAATATCTTATTTCTATAGGTTTTAATGCATTTATAGCACCTAACCTACAACAAGTCAAAGTAGAGACACCTCACATATTCAAAAATGAAGAATTAGTAGAATTTTTTCATTATTTGAATTTATATTCAACAAGTAATAAATGGCAAAAACTAAGTTATACGGTGGTTTTTAGATTTTATTATTGTATGGGACTTCGATTAAATGAAGCATTATTAATTGAATGTAGAGATATAAATTTAAAGACAGGAACTGTATTGATACGTGCAGCTAAAAATCTTAAAGATAGATTGCTTTATTTACCTGATGATTTATTGGAATTAGCAATAGCTTATGATAATAGGATTAATAAATTAATCATCAATAGAAAGTATTTTTTTATTTCAAATATTCTTGGAGATAGAATCAGAGATACAACCCTTTGTAAAGTATTCAATAATATTTGGAACAAAACAAGTTATTGTCTGATAGTTGACAAAAAACCTACTATTCACGGATTCCGCCACACACTGGTTGTGAGGAAATTGGAAGAATGGTATTCAAATGATATGGATTTATCTTATTGGCTTCCATTCTTATCGGCTCATCTTGGCCATACATCAGTTGAAAGTACTTTCTATTACATTCATTTGGTCTCGTCAGCATATCCAATTATCAATAGAAAAATGAAATCGTTTGAAGATTTATATCCAGAGGACTTATAAAATGAAAAGAATTAAATACAAAAATACAACCAACAACATAAATGAAATAATTAGAATACCAGAATACTATAAAGATAATCTGAAAATAAACAAGGAGGATTCATTTTTCATAGGAACATATGTTTTTCTAAATGACTATTTACCCAACACTCTTAATCGGAGCCCCAATACCATAATATCTTATAGAAATTGCTTACGAATTTTGAAGATATTTATAGAAAAAACAACAGGAGAATGTTTTTTTAACCTTAAAGTGAAAGATGCTACTAGAAATTTAATGTTACTATTTTTGAAATCAATCGATGAAGGAGGCTGTATTACGGCTACAAGGAATCAAAGATTAGCTGGTTTAAAAACCTATGCAAAATTCATGATTGGAATCAATTTTGAGTTGGCAGATTTCTTGTATTGCAATATTTTATCCATTCCAATGGCAACAGCAATTAAACCAGAAGTAGGATGGATTAAAAGAGAGGCTTTGCAGTGTATATTTGA
>CAZJGS010000202.1:0-3434 GCA_964545735.1 uncultured Spirochaetaceae bacterium | reverse complement strand
TTTGTAGCAACAGGAGTAGCCTTTTTACTGGGATTTGGAAAAATTGACAATGGACTGCCATTGAAGGTAATTCTTATTCTTACTTCGATGCCAGTCGGATTTACTGCGCTAGTCCCTCCTTCAATTTATAATTTGGATATCGACCTTGCAAATGCTGGATGGATGGTAACAACAGCACTACTTGTGGTAGTTATCCCTTTGCAAATGCTAATTATCTCATTTATGTAAAGGAGGTTACGCTTTTAGCCGAGGATATTTGTTAGTTATTAGTAAAAAGAGAGCAGGGATACAACGCCCCACTCTCTAAGAAATACAATGAATATAAAATTTAGAAGAAAACTATACTTTTTCTTAAGGGTGGCTAAATCCAATTCTTATTAAGTTATTAAAAACATTCCCCTATCTATTTATCTAATTACGTATCTATAGTTATCACTATAGTATCAACATCCTAATTACTTTAGGACTTCTTACTTCTTTTGATATAATCCTTTTCAATACGATCTTTCCAATCGGGACTAATAGGCTTAGACATACGTAAATTCATGATTTCATCATTCATTATCTCATAATTTAACTCGGTGCCTTCTTTATCACAGTGATAATTTGCCGCACGTTCAGCCCCTATGCCAAAGCGACTTGCAACTTTAATTGCATCAATATTTGCTCCTAAAAAGATAAACTCCCAACCATATTTTTCAGTCTCCAGTTCTATCAACATCTTAACTTTTTCATAGCTATAAACTTGACTTGAATTCTCCATACCATCTGTAGTAATAATAAAAAGTGTATTCTCTGGTTGATTTTCTTTTTTAGCATATTTATGAATATTCCCAATATAATGGATAGCTCCACCAACAGCATCTAGGAGGGCTGTACAACCTTGTGTAAAGTATTCCTTTTCACTCATTAATGGTACAGTTTGTAAATCGAGACGATTATGAAGCACCTCGCTACAAGTATCGAATAAAATAGTTGAAACAATAGCTTTACCTGGAGCAGCTTTTTGTTTTTTTAGCAACGAATTGTAACCCCCAATGGTGTCACTTTCAAGACCACTCATAGATCCACTTCTGTCTAAGATAAATACAATTTCTGTAAATTTATTTTCCATAACATTCTCCTCCGTAATTTTTATTGTAATTACATTATAAGGAAAACAATTATTGCTTAGGTCGCACAGCAGGCGACAAATTTAAAGCCCTAGAAGCGATTGATCAAAGGCAAATAATACTTCATTTATTTCAAATACATTGTAGTTTTTTTGTTCTATAAAATACTCAATAATAACATCAAACTTGGTACAATGAGAAAGAGCAAACCCTGCCCTACCTATTAAATCTCTTGTTTCATCCAAATTGAGTTCTAATGCAATTGCAAAGGAAATAGCTGTAATTTTACTTGGTTTATAATTATTGTTACTTCTAATTTTAGAAAAGAGTTTACGGTCTACATTTGCTTTTTTGTAAATCTGGACATCAGTATTACCTTTTTCAGCAATAAGAGACATTAGTGATTGGGAAAAGGTTTCATCAAGTTTTTGTATCAAATCATTAAGGTTTCTATTTGACTTATTACTCGGCGATTTGCTTATTTTATTACTCAGGCGACTGAGAGAAAGTAATTCATCCTTACATACTTTGATATTCTCTCTTATAAGCTGATTTTTATGGAGTATTTGAGGTTCTTCGATATAGTTATCATCTATATAATTTGAAACTGAGGAAAATATTTTTTCTGATAAAGCAAAAGATGTTGGATCATATACAACCAAGAGAACTTTCATATCGTGAATAAGCAAGAATTCACTGAAAGCCGATATTGCAATTTGCAAGGCCTCATCCTTTGGAAAGCCGTAAGTTCCGGTAGAAATTAAAGGGAAGGCTATAGAATCACATTTATTTTCTAGTGCCAACTGTAGGCAGTTTTTATAGCACTCTTTAACAAGATCAATTTCGTGTGCATATCCTCCCTGCCAAAGTGGACCTACGGTATGGATAACGTACTTTGATTTCAAGTTAAAAGCTGGGGTGATAACTGCAGAACCAGCATAAATTTCTCCAATTGCTTTTCTCGCTTCAAATAGTTTAGGACCAGCAGCTGCATGTATAGCGCCATCAACTCCAACACCAATGAAGACATGAGGATTGGCGGAATTTACAATAGCATCTACCTTCATTTTAGTAATATTAGCTCTTACAATCTCAAAAGGCATAATTAATCTCCAATTTTAAATTTAAGGTATAAATAGCTGTTTATACTTTATTAAAACAACGAAATATCCGCTCAAAGCTATCTTTATAAGTAACCTTATTATAAAGGCTGATGAGTCTATTTTACAACAGCTAATTTTGGCAATCTCTTTTTAATACTAATGTATCATCCTATATTAAGTTTACATAATTGCTTTTTGTTTCTTTCTTTTTTTCTAATAATAATGCTAGAAAATTTAGTTAATTTATCTTCATGATTTATATAATAATCTGAAGGTAAAAAAATAAAAGTATTCATTAAATTATTTTACTCGTCTCTAGTAACACATCCCATTATAGTCGATAATGGAAATATAATGTGTAATAGTAAAATTAGGTAATAGAAATTATTGTTATTAGGTAATTCTTA
Organism: uncultured Spirochaetaceae bacterium; assembly: GCA_964545735.1. Classification (GTDB taxonomy): domain Bacteria; phylum Spirochaetota; class Spirochaetia; order Sphaerochaetales; family Sphaerochaetaceae; genus Pleomorphochaeta. The sequence goes on along the minus strand of CAZJGS010000202.1, from coordinate 812 downwards.
AGTTGTAAAGTGACTTTTCCTTTGGCGTTTTTTTTCAATGCCATAACTATTAGTCAAAATTAAAAAATGGAATAAAAAAATTTGGAAATAAATATAGTTAATATATATTTAGCAACAAATATGATTAAATCCTTAAAAAAGTGAGTGTGTATGAGTTTTAAAAGTGATAAATGTTTTGGATTAATGTCTGGTAAACCAGTAACTAGCTATGAAAGTGAAGAAGAAGCTTTAGATGGAATTAATTATATTAAAAATAATTATAAAGATTCAGTACCAATGATTTCCTACGAATGTTCAAAATGTGGATTTTATCATCTATCTCCTAAAAGCCGTCAAACTGAAAGTGAATTATGTGGTTGTACGAATTCAGATGGTGATTCTATACAACTATTTGATACAAGAAAATCAGCAAAAATCAGAGCTAATAAATTCAGAAAGGATAATAATATACCAATTTATGTGTATCCTTGTCCTAACAGTACTGGCTTTCATATAACAGATGAAGATCCAAAAGATTCTAATAATTAATATGGAATATAATGGTTTTTTTTACAAATATAATTTTAATGTGAAATCCTCAAAATAAAAATCCACTTGTGGTGCTGATTTTCATCTTCTTTGTAAGAATCATCTATAATTAACCTATAACTCCCTACGATGTAAGGAGTTATATTTTTATATTTTTAATAATGAATCTTAATTTTATGGACCACAATCGTATTTGCCATGAGATCATGAATGCCTTGGTGATGGGCAGTAAAAAGTATTGAAACACATCCTAACCCTAGAAATGCCGTCGATAGTATAAGGCC
>CAZJGS010000201.1:0-3442 GCA_964545735.1 uncultured Spirochaetaceae bacterium | reverse complement strand
GAGCTTCCCTGGGCTTATCCTACCTATACCTCAGATATAAAATATATGGTTTGATGATATTATTTTACACCTATTTTACTGGGAGAGTTTTGTTTTAAATTATGTTTTTTCCAAAATGGATAAACAATAATAATTTCCTATATGTGCGATAACAGACAGAACATTTTTATATTCCGGACTATATTTTTTATAGAGCAAGGTTCTCAAATTAAACTTTTAAAAAAAGAGATTATATCTAAGAGTTGTATGTATGTTAAGCAAGTGACTGATGATACATATTTTGAGAAATCAATAATTTAGTAAAATAAAGAGAATGATATTTCATTCTTTGAGGTGTATATGGATAAAAGAGATAATTTTTTTAAAGAAGACGTTTCTATTGTTTTATGCGGTGAAGCAGGTCAAGGTATAAAAACTATAGAATTAATTTTGGTTCATGTTTTAAAAAACAGTGGATATAATGTTTTTTCAACAAAAGAATATATGTCTAGGATTCGTGGGGGAAGTAATTCAACCCTCATAAGAGTATCAGATAAAAATATTAAAGCAATGAAACATAAGATTGATATTCTTATACCTTTAGATAGCAAAGCTATAGATCATGTTGCTGATAGACTTACTGAAAATACAATAATTCTCGGTGATAAAGATTTATTAAAAGCTACCGAATATGAAATAATTCATATTCCTTTTTTAAAAATAGCAAAAGAAGTTGGAAGTAAGATTTATGAAAATATTGTAGCCTGCGCAGCTGTTTTAGCTCTATTTAATAGTGATCTCAATGTATTAAATGAATACATAACTCATAAATTTGAGAGTAAGGGAAAGGATATAGTAAATGATAATATTAAGGCTGCAAAAAGAGGATATGAATTAGGAAAAGAGTTGTATGACAATTCTATAGTAAGAATAAATATTAAGAGCAATTCTAAAATTCAAAATGACTATTTCTTAAATGGAAATGGAGCAGTTGGTTATGGAGCCTTAATGGGAGGATGTAATTTTATATCTTCTTATCCTATGTCTCCAGGAACAGGTGTATTAACATTTTTGTCAGAGCATTCCAAAGAGATGGAAATTGCCGTTGAACAGGCAGAAGATGAGATTTCTGCTGTAAATATGGGAATAGGCGCTTGGTATGCCGGTGCAAGAGCACTGGTTACAACTTCAGGTGGAGGATTCGCCCTCATGGGAGAGGGAATCAGTTTAGCAGCAATGATTGAGACTCCTATAGTCATTCATCTGGCACAGAGACCGGGTCCTGCAACAGGCCTTCCCACGAGGACAGAACAAGGTGATCTTGAAGTAGCATTATACTCAGGGCATGGTGAATTTCCTCGTATAATCTTAGCCCCTTCTACTATTGAAAGCACGATAAAAATTACTGCAGAGGCCTTTAACTTTGCCGATAAATATCAGGTACCTGTAATAATTCTCACAGATCAGTATTTTTTGGACACTTTTTACAATACGAAGAGTCTGGATCTTGATGTGAAAATTGATAATCACACCATTAAAACTGACAAAGATTATAAACGGTATGAGCTGAGTGAAAATGGTATTTCACCCAGAGGAATTCCTGGATTTGGAGATGGTTTGGTGCGTGTTGATAGTGATGAACATGATGAGACTGGAATATTGACAGAAGATCTAGATATAAGAGTAAAGATGAGTGATAAAAGACTCAAAAAACTAGAGCTTATGAAAAAAGATGTAATTGAACCTGTATTTATAGGAGATAAAAATTACGAGACTTTGGTTATAGGCTGGGGTTCAACATATAATGTTATAAAAGAGGCTTTAGAGAAAATTAATAATAAGAAAATTGGATATCTTCATTTTACTCAAGTTTATCCAATCAGTGAAAAGATTAAACCATATTTAGAAAAAGCAAAAAATATAATAATTATCGAAAACAATGCTACTGCACAGTTTTCTAAGTTGTTAACAATTTATACAGGTATTGAAATAAAAAATAAGATATTAAAATACAATGGCATGCATTTTTATCTGGAAGAATTGGTTGAAAAAATCAAAGAATTAGCAGGAGATAATTAATGAAGAATAAATTTGATATGAACAATCAAGATATAGCCTGGTGTCCCGGATGTGGTAATTTCTCTATATTAGAAATAATCAAAACGGCACTAAGTGAACTGTCTCTTGAGCAGAAAAATACAGTTATGGTCTCAGGCATTGGTCAGGCAGCAAAGACACCTCAATATATAGATACTAATTTTTTTAACGGTCTTCATGGGAGGGCTTTGCCTGTTGCAACCGCAATTAAAGTTTCTAATCCAAAACTAACAGTTATTGCTGAAAGCGGAGAAGGGGATATGTATGGGGAAGGTGGCAATCATTTTATTCATACAATAAGAAGAAACGTGAATATAACAAACATAGTTCATAACAATATGATATATGGGCTTACGAAAGGACAAGCTTCCCCGACTACACAAAAAGGTATGAAGACAACATTGCAGGTTTTCGGTGTTATAAATGAGCCTTTTAATCCTATGTCAGTTGCAATCTCTCTTGGAGCATCCTTTGTTGCAAGAGCTTTCAGTGGTGATAAAGAAGAAACAAAAGAGATAATTAAAAAAGCTATTTTGCATAAAGGTTATTCGCTTGTAGATATATTTCAGCCTTGTGTTTCATTTAATAAAATTAATAATTTTAAATGGTTTAAAGAAAATAGTTACTATCTTGATGATAAATATGATCCATATGATCGAGTGGAAGCATTTAGAAAATCATTAGAAACTGAAAAGTTCCCATTGGGAGTATTATACATGAATAAAGAGCGTAAAACTACTTTTGAAGAAAATCTTGTTGCTTATGAAACAAATAAATCTCCATTATTTGAAAGAAAAAGAGATACAGAAAAGGTTAAGAGCTTGTTAAAAGAAATGAAATAAAGAATTGAAATAAAGAATTGAAAGGTGCAGACATTATGTTGGATTGTTTTCAATAATCCCATGTCTGCACTATTTTTTTCTCTATAAACAATTACTATATGAAATCACTGTTTTATTTATACGATTTAAGTGATTGGGCAAATATTAAGTAAGAAATCTACTTAAATATCTACCCTTTTTCCTATCACATATTATCCGACAGAGTTGCTTTAACCAATCCTTGATTATCAAGTTTAGAAAGTTCTATTACTTTATTCATGTCCAAATTAGCAGCTTTAGTAAAGCGCTCGCCGTACTCAGTATCAGCTAAATAACAGTGTGCTGCATGTCGATACTTAATATTTAGGGTAACACTAGCCATGTCTGATGCAGTATTTTCAATCAAAACTTGCTTCTTCTCTTCAGTTAATACTCTCCACAAATTACCTCCAGCTCTAAAGCAATCATCAGTAGGGTCATCTTTAGGATCGTAGTAATACATTGCTCCGTTTAGATCTAGAGGAGGTTCCATAACATGGGGTTGT
>CAZJGS010000200.1:0-3510 GCA_964545735.1 uncultured Spirochaetaceae bacterium | reverse complement strand
GCGGTAACATAGATTTGTCAAATTCTGCAGCCAATTCTTTAAGCGGTGGATTTGGTCTTACCCTGGTTGCAGGAACAGGAACAGTTCAGCTCGATAACATTAATGATTTAACATCTCTTACTGTGACAAGCAGTTCAACTACACAGCTTGTCGGTTCAACCGATATGAATGGTCTTATATCTGTTGCCGCTACGACTTTAATAGATGTAGATGGGAAAACTACAACTACCGGAGGAGTTACTCTGGATTCAGCTGATAATGTCGATATAGATGGAGCAATTACGGCCAGCGGTAATATTGACATAGATGCTGACGATGAGGTTGACATTGATGCCAATATTACTACCGATGGCAACTATACAATTAGCATTACTGCTGATTCTGACAGCAGTGGAGCAGGAGACCTTGATATTGCTCGAGTAGCAGATGTTACGATAACTTCTGAAACAGGAAAAATAAGTCTTGAAGGTGAGAATGTCAATTTGGGTATTGCCGGTCAAGGATTCACAGGTATAGTAAGATCTACAGGTGGCGGTAATATCCAGATAAATACTGATTTAGACGATGACGATATTGACGGAAGCTTCACAATTACTCAAGGAACAAGCGAGCTGAATTCCGGCGGTGCTATTGTGGTTGGAACCGCCGGTTTAGAGCCTTTCCTTGTAACTATAGGCGGCGATGGAATGACTGCTGAGGATGATATTAGTATCGTTGCTGATAATGATATTGATATTAATGCTCCGGTTAACAGCACTATGCAAGGCGATATTATCATGACTGCCGTCAATGATATATTTCTTTCTGATGAAGTGAGAACACATCCTGGAGAGGGAGATATTACATTAACAGCTACCAACGGATATATTTATGATGACGATACTGGGGTTGAAGATGAATATCTTGCCTGTGATACATTGACTATGACTGCTGCTCTTGGAATTGGTATAACCGGAGCAACAGTGGCAAATCAGATTGAGACCATAGCTAATACTATAACTGCCAATACAACTGGTGGTGGCGCTGCAAGTATAGTTATAGAAAATACAAATCCACAGGCTACTACTCTTGGATCTGTTGCTGGTGGAGCCAACAATACTGTAGGTGCGAGTGCTGATTTTACCTTCCAGCAGGCAGGTGGCGGTGGGTTATTTGTTGAAAAGGTTTTCACAACCGATGGTGATATAACTATAGATTCTATTGGAGCGACAGGAACTCCAGGAATAAGAGTGGATTTTGCTTCTGGAGGAGGGGGTATAAATGCCAGCGGTCTCACCGGGACCAATGGTGCAGTAACATTGACAACCGATGCCGGTGGTATGGTTTTAGGGTCTGTATTAGGTGATAATACAATAAATGTAACTGCAGATATAGGCGATATCAGCATAGATGTGGTTGGTGACGACGCTACTGTCGATGTGAATATTACCTCAAACAATGGATATATTGATGAACTTGTTGAAACCGGTGTGGCTCAAGACGGTACGGTTGATATTATGGGTGATACAGTAACATTAAGAGCTGCAATTGGTATCGGACAAAAATATGAACTGGAAATTGATGCGGTTACTCTTGATGCTGAAACAAGTTCTCCTGTAGGAGGAGATATATGGATTGATGAAGCTAATGATGTAATAGTGAAGAATGTTAGCACTGTGTCCGGAAATATTACAATAGAAGCTGTTGGATATATAGCGGTAGAAAGTATTAGCGCCAACGGTATAAGCAGGGATGTTTCGATAACTTCCACTGGTACTCTTCCAGTACATCAGGATATAGTTTTAAATACTGTTCTGGCAGATGATGATATAACTGTTACTGCAGATACTGGGAATATATATGTAGGTGTGGTAGGTGATGCTGGTACGGATGATATTACAATGACGGCAACCCTTGGCTCAATAGTTGAACTCGATAATCAGATGGTGTATCCGGGCATGACTAGTAGGTCTGCCGATACTCCTCCTTCTCCTGCTGATATTACCGATATTACTGGTGATGTATTGACCTTAACTGCAGCCGGTGACATAGGTGGGGTAGGTACGCTTGCTATTGAGACCAATATCACCACTCTCGTTGCAGATTCAACAAGTACAGGCAATATATATCTTACAGAGCTTGATGGTGATGGAGATGGAATTGAATTACAATCAGTGGATACCAATGATGGTAACATTACTTTAATAACAAATGGCGGCAAGCACGAACCGGAAATTGAGACAGTTGTTACTGATGTCCGGTCTGATACTGGCGGCGCAAATGGGCATAGCATTTCAATTACAGCAAATACGGGTGATATGACTCTCGGATATATATCGACTGATAATGATACCGGCGCTAATGGCGATGTTACATTAGAAGCAACGTTCGGTTCTATCACAGAAATCGATAGACGCCAGACGCCTGCGGATACGGGTGTTGATGTAATTGCTGACCTTTTGACTATGACTGCACGGGATGAAATAGGTAGCTCAACCGGAGAATTGGATATTGAGACCACAGTTGCGAATTTGAACGCTTCATCCACCACAGCAGGAGATATAATTATAACTGAAACCGATGGTATCGTATTAGATGATGTTGATACTGCCAACGGCGCAATTACCATAGTTGCGGGTGGCGCAGGTGCGGGGCTTGTTGGAATAACTGCTACTGATGTCGTTTCTACAACCGATTCTGATGATAATGATATTACACTCACCGCAGCTACTGGTGATATCACAATAGGTGTTGTGACAGCAGGTACGGGTACCCTTGCGGATGCAACGATTGAGGCGACAACAGGTGCCATAAACGATGCGAATGACGATATTGTCGTTGACATCACAGGTCAGGTGGTGACCTTGACAGCAGCGGATGAGATAGGCGGCAATGCAGTTTCGATGGTTACAGACACTGCCGGTGCGCTTGAGACGACAGCGGTGACTTTAGATGTAAGCAGCACTGTTGCGGGTGACATAGTTCTGGTAGAGACAGACGGAGTTGATTTATCAGATATTGATACACTCATTGGTTCAATTACTATCATGACAGGTGGCGCCACAACTCTTACCGATGTTCAGAGTCTCAGCGGTGCTGATGCAGACGATATAACGATAACGGTGACTACCGGTGACGTTGAGGTAGACACGGTAAGTGCTGGTGCTGCAGGTGATGTAGTCATAACGTTAAATGGCGGCTCGCTCACGGATACAGATGATGATTCAACTATCACCGCAGATGATCTTGAGCTTCACACAAGCGGTGCGATAGGAGCCACAGCGGGCCTTGCGATAAATACTACGGTTGAGGAGTATCTTGACATAGATGCAACCCTCGGAGGCATATACCTGAATGAAACAAATGCTATCATCGTAACTGACCTGGTAGCTACCAATGGTTTGGTTGATATCGAGGCAGGTGGAACTATTACAACGACTACTGTGACAGCGGGTGGCACTAATGGCGTAGCCTTGAACGCGACTGCCGGCGATATCTTTGACACGGCGGGTGGTTTGATTACCGCTGGCG
>CAZJGS010000199.1:0-3554 GCA_964545735.1 uncultured Spirochaetaceae bacterium | reverse complement strand
GCTGCTATAGGTGCTAAAGTCTATCCAAGTTATGAAGTTGCGGTTGGAAAAATGGTTAAAATAAAAAATCATTTTGAACCTACTGAAGAAAATATAAAAATATATCAAGATATAGAGAAGAATATTTATCGTGGAATTAAAGAATATTCTGATCCTATAAATAAAGAAATATTCAAGCTTTTTAAATAAAAAATAATCCTAAAACTAAATTGCATTATTATCAAATTATGCAATTTAGAGTTTAGGATTAATACATTTTAAAGAAAATTATATAATATTTTATCACTTGTAATAAGTGATAAGCATAAATTATTTAAATAGATTTAATAAATTATACTTTGAGAAAATTGAAACTGTAATAAGAGAAATAACGCTCATTATTTTTATTAAGATATCAAGAGAAGGACCAACAGTATCTTTTAATGGATCTCCAACAGTATCACCAAGAATAGAAGCTTCGTGGGCAGCACTTGATTTCCCACCAAAGTGTCCTATTTCAATATATTTTTTAGCATTATCCCAAGAACCACCTGAATTAGCCGTAAATATTGCTAGCATAATTGCTGATAGCGTAGTTCCTATCAATAGACCACCAACAAATTTAGGGCCAAATATGAAGCCGGAAAGTAGAGGTGTCAAAACAGATATTAAAGCAGGCTTTTTCATTTCAGATAAAGCACCTTTGCTTGAAATTGCAATACATTCTTTGTAATTAGGTAATACTTTACCTTCTAGTATCAATGGATTTTTTACAAATTGAGCTCGAACAGCATCAACCATTTTTTGAGCTGATTTTGCAACTGCCTCAATCAATATACCTGAGAAAAGATAAGGAAGAGCTGCACCAACTAGTGCTCCTGCTAAAATCAATGTATCAATCATATTTAAAACTAGTGGTTGATTAGTACTGTTTGCACCCATTTGAGCATATAAATAGGACGCGAATAAGGAAAGAGCAGCTAATGCAGCAGAGCCAATAGCAAAACCTTTACCCATTGCAGCAGTAGTATTTCCAATAGCATCTAATTCATCTGTTATTTCACGGACCTCTTCATTTAAGTGACACATTTCAGCTATGCCACCTGCATTGTCTGCAATAGGTCCATAGGTATCAACACTAACTGTAACAGCTACGAAACTAAGCATACCAATAGCTGACATTCCAACACCATATAATCCAGCAAAAGTGTGAGAGAGAATAATACAAAAACTAATTATTAAAATTGGAAATAATGTACTTTTCATTCCAATAGCTAGTCCTTGAGTTATTACTATTGCACCACCTTGCTGTGAGGCTTTTGAAACACTCAGAGTTGGCTTGAAATGATAACTGGTAAAGTACTCTGCAAAAAAGCCAACTGTTAAGCCGCTTATAATTCCTAAAATTGCTGAGAACCAAGGTGAAAGTTGTCCAAAACTGAATATTTTGATATCAGGACTAATAAAGAACAAGGATAAGATAAAAGTTGAAATTATAGTTAAGCCAGCACCTAAATAAGTAACTCTATTAAGTTCTTTATGAGGGTCAGAAAAATTTTTCTTTTTTGAGAACATAAAAATTGCAATTGTTGAAGATATTAATCCTAATGAACAAAAGGCAAGTGGGAAAAATATCAATTGATTTAAATGGTCAAAAGAAATTTCCATTGCAGTATTCCTTACAGAATAAGCTGTATAAATTGCTAAAACAATAGCACTTATTATTGAGCCAACATAGCTTTCTAAAAGATCTGAACCTAAACCTGCAACATCCCCAACATTGTCCCCAACATTGTCTGCAATTGTGGCTGGATTTCTAGCATCATCTTCTGGAATTTTATATTCGGCTTTACCAACTAAATCTGCACCCATATCAGCAGCTTTTGTATATATACCACCGCCTACACGATTAAACATTGCAATTAATGAACATCCCAAAGCGTATGAACTGACGCTCATTGTAAATGGAATATCGCTAATACCAATGAAATTAGTATGGAAGGTTAAATTATCAATAGCAAGTTGGTTAAATAATTTACCAAAAACCAAGTAAACAATTAATAGACCAAGTAAAGCAAAGGCTGCTACACAAAGTCCCATTACTGAGCCCCCTTCAAAGGCAACTTTTAAGGTTTGACCTTTGTCTTTCGTAGTTCTTGCTTTATTAGTAACTCTTACATTTGTGATTGTTGCAATTTTCATTCCAATCGCAGCAGCACTGGAGCTAAGTGTAGCTCCTAGCAAGAAACATATCGCAGAGCTAATAGAGACAACAAATCCAAGAATAATTGCAACTACAATTGATGCAATTATTATAAGTTTGAATTCTTGTCTGAGAAATTCTTTTGCTCCATCTTTTATGTATGAAGCAATTTCGATCATTTGCTTTGTGCCTGGATCTTCATTTTTAACATTATGATAATTAAATAATGCCAAAAGTAGAGCTGCTAAAATTGAAGCAGCTAATAAGTATATCATAGTACATCCTTTTAATAGTATAAATTCTTCTTTATATTTTTAATCGGAATATTTGAATTGTCAATGGAAAAATAAAGAAATGTATATTAGAATTATGTATAAAGTAAAATAACAACTAATTATTTATAAATAGTCTTATTTAACAGATGATGGATAATTTAGTAAAAGAAAGTTTCTAAACTCATTGGCCGATAGAGGCTTGCAATAATAAAAACCTTGATAATAATCAATATTCATACTAGAAAGGAATTTGATTTGATCAATTGTTTCAATACCTTCTACAACAACTTCAAAATCTAGTTTTTTTATCATTTCAACTAAAGAAGAAATCATAACTTTATATCTATCACGTTCTTGAGCTAGATTTAGTAGAGCTTTATCAATCTTTGCAATTGAAAAAGGTAATCGTAGTACAGAGTCTAAATTAGCATATCCAGTTCCAAAATCCTCCATTGAGAATAAAATACCCTCCTTTGATAATATATTCATTGTGTTTTCTAATTGGGGAGCTAAACTAGCTATACTTTCAGTTACTTCAAAAGAAATTTTTTTTTATTTATTTTATAGTAATTTAAAAAAGTTATTATCTTCTTTGGAAAGGTTGGATCTAAGCAATCTATAACAGATAAATTTATAGAAATATTAGTAAAATTATCTGGGAGCTTAGATTCGCTAATAAATATGCAGACCTTTTTAATCATTGCTAAACTTAATTGATTGATGATACCTTTTTTCTCAGCAAAGGGGATAAAAACTGAAGGTGAAATATAACCAAAATATTTGGTATTAATTCTACAAAGAGCCTCTGCAGTAGTAAACTGTTTTGTTCTTGTATCAAATATAGCTTGCAAATTTAGTTCAATTTCTTCATTTTCTATAGCATGCATTATTGCTAAATTTCTTTTTTCATTGTAGCGATATTCTGTTATATTATCTAAATTTAATCTTGAAATTTCATTTTCATCTTTTGATTTTTTACAAATAAAGTTAATTAAATCTATCATTTCTGAGGTTGAAGCTATATCAATTAAATCATCTGAATAGGCGATGTGAACTTTGATTTCAAGTGTAATATCAAGATGGTGCACTGTTAAAGG
>CAZJGS010000198.1:0-3621 GCA_964545735.1 uncultured Spirochaetaceae bacterium | reverse complement strand
AATTGAGGACCAACTCCGTAGCCTTTTTCATCAGGTGATGCCCAAGGTCCTAGCTGAATTTGGGATAGCTGTATAGGCATAGCTCCGGCCTTTATAGATTGTTTAATGACTTCTGAAGTTGCAAAGGGTTTGCTAGTAGTACCAATTTTTTCTGTAAGTCGAGGATCCTGAGCTACTCTAAAATCAACATCACTTGCAAATCCACCAGATGCAAGAATCACACCTTTTTCTGCCTTTATGTATATGTCTTTTCCTTTTTGAGAATCTTTATAATCATAATTCTCTCTTACAACAACACCTACTATTTTACCAGTTGAATCTTGAATTAGAGATTTTAAATATGATTTAAACCTGACTTCCATACCCAACTCATTTATTTTTTTCATCTGCTTTTTGATAATAGTTGCCCCTGTTATATTCTTTGAAGTATAACAGCGAGGAACCGAGTGTCCTCCAAAAATATCTATTCTATCTAGATATTCTACACCCAGATAATCAATTGACCATTGAAATACATCATTCGCATTATTAACTAAAACCTTCACCAATTCAGGATTGTTAATGCCAAGACCAGCTTTCAACATATCCTTATACATCATCTCGGGAGAATCTGTAATTCCATATTTTTTTTGAAGTTTTGTTGATGGTGCTGCAATACCACCATCGCTAATAATTGAATTACCTCCAGAAGCCATCATTTTTTCTAAAATAACAACAGATGCCCCACAATTATGTGCCTCTATTGCTGCAGTAAGTCCTGCAAACCCGCTGCCAATAACAATGACATCAGTTATTTCATCCCAGTTCTCAACATTTTTCGCAATATAAAGGTTTTTTTCTTTCATACAAGCTCACTTTTTTTCTATAGATATAATAAACCATTTCAAGGCTTTGTTTTTTATTAGTCTATGATTGATGTTCTTATTTAGTCAACAAATAAACAAATATGGGTTTAAATTAATATCCCTTTTAGATATTCATCTTACCCATAACAGGTTTATAACCAGCAGTCTGTAATATCTTGAATATTTTGTAAGCAGATAGGATTTTCAGGAGTCTTAAAGAATAATGAAACTATAAACCAATGTCTTATAAGGCAAGTGTTTTTAACAATAATTCTATTATTCTTTTATTTTAAATAGATATTTGGCTAGAAATAAAGGATCATCCAATTTATCAAATGGTCCACCATAAGATTCTTGATAATATTCATTTGATAGCTCTATGTTATTATCTTTTGAGTATTGGATCACTCTTTTAAATAATTCTACCTCATCATCTTTAAAGTTAGTATAAATATATGTTACTAGGTACTTTCCCTTTTCTCTTGTTTCATATTTTTCATTTTTATTTAGCATAAACATGTAAATTCCATCAAAGTTGATAAATTTAGACTCATTATCAAGGTTGTTATTTATATGCTCAAGGCTCCCGTAAACGCCAATATTATGGGAGGTATGCAGCTCTTCTTTTCTTGTTGCAATATCCAATTTTAAAAGAGCAGAAGTAAAAGTATGTTCATTGTAAATATCACCTTCTATTTTAATATATGGTTGCTCGTCAATATTCTCTATGTTGATGGTATCTAAATTATTTATTGCCTTTCTCATCTCTTGTTTTTCGCGTGATACTATTTGTTTTATTGAATTCATACTCTTAATTTGTTCATCAAGATCCTCTTCAATACCATCTAGAATTAATAATAATTCACTCGGAGTTCCTTTGTTTTGATATTCCTTGATTTTTGATAAAGGAATACCTATCAACTTCATTGCATAAATCATCTGGTAGGATTCATACTGTCTGAAGGAATAATATCTATATCCATTTGATGCAACAAAAGATGGATGCATCAATCCAATTTTATCATAATGAATCAATGTATCACGAGTGGTATTACAAAGGTGTGCAAATTCGCTTATAGAAAAGTATCCAACCATTTCAAATCTCCTTGACTATGGTGTAACACCATAGTTTATATTACTATATGAAATAAAAAAATACAAACTTACAAAACTTACTGGAGAAATATTAAATGTCCGATTCACTAACAATAAAACTAACAACCAAGGACTTATTCAAGAAAACAATATTTTCCATAGGACTACTTGTATTCACCTCTCTCTACACCATTGTAGATAGTTTGTTTATATCAAACTACATCAATACAAATGCCCTGGCAGCATTAAATCTAGCATTTCCTTTGATTACATTAACGAGTGCCTTTGCTTTCATGTTTTCAACAGGAGGCTGTGCCTGGGTATCAATAAAACTAGGGGAGAGAGAAGAAGAAAAAGCATCAAAGGATTTTTCCCTCATAGTGGTATTCTCTTTTGTAGTTTCAATAGTACTTGCATTAATTCTAGAACTCTATCTTGATCCAATTGTTCATTTTCTTGGAGCAACAGAGGAAACCTTTAATTACACCAAGCAATATTTAAGGATAACTGTTCTCACCAGTCCTATCTTTATATTGCAGATACTTTATCAAGGATTTTTATTTGTTGATAACAAAGGTAAACTTGCCTTTAGATTGGTTTTTATAAGTGGTGTTGTAAATGTAATCTTTGATTATATCTTTATAAAGATATTTGGTATGGGAATTAGGGGCGCTGCCTGGGGTACTGCCCTTGGATATCTTGTTTGGGGTGTTTATGGAACTTATTATTTCTTAAGAAATAAAGAAGGAATACACTTTAGTGTACCCTCAAAGAATAAAAGGGTTATCCTTAGAACTATAAGCAATGGTATGAGTGAGATGGTAACAAGCCTTTCTACTTCAATTACAACCTTTTACTTCAACTATTTAACATTGAAGTACTTAGGAGCTGATGGGGTAGCAGCCATTTCCATACTCCTTTACTGTCAATTCTTGTTTTCCTCAATATTCATAGGATTTTCCATAGGAGCCTCTCCTCTTATAGGTTATGCCTGGGGAGCAAGAAAATACGAGTATACAGATAAGTTAATCAAACTATGTTTTAGATTGGTATTCATATTCTCTCTTTTGATGTTTGGTATATCATTCTTTGGATCAAATCTTGTTACAGGCTTGTTCTGTAGAGCTGATAATCCTGTATATGATCTTGCAGCTCATGGACTTCGACTATTTTCATTTAGTTTCTTGGTATGTGGAATATCTATAATATCATCAACCATATTTACATCAATTGGTGATGGTAAACGATCTGCTACAATATCATTTTTGAGAGTATTTATATTTACTCTGCTCTTTTTGACCATTCTTCCTATGATATTTGGTGTTAATGGAATATGGCTTGCAATACCAGTGGCAGAAGTTATTATGATATTTATAGATGCAATCTATCTTTCAAAGCTAAGTAAAAAATTAAAAATTTTAGAAAAAAAATACCCATTTAATAAAAGTGTTACTGCATAATGTATTGCTATCAAATAAGCATAATTCTAAGAGTTATATTTATAGTCAGTGTTAGTAAGTTTTGCCCGGTTTATTACAACTAAAAATTTATGTAGTTTTACATATTTTTCATCTGGAAGCGTATTGCGCTATATATTTTGTACATATTTTATAATTTCAATAAGCTTTTTATAGAGAATTTTCCAAGGCCAAGCTATAAAAATTGATTATTTAAATAAATC
>CAZJGS010000197.1:0-3636 GCA_964545735.1 uncultured Spirochaetaceae bacterium | reverse complement strand
CATCTAATAGTTGGAATTTCAATTAAAAGGGTATTTCCCCACTAAATAATTCAAATCCTTCATCCCAATCGATGCTATTATTATTATTTTCGTCAATATAGCCTACTTTACCCGCTATTCTCATAGTTGATTTAGTAGCGCTTATATTTATTGAGGCTCTATCCCAGTTGGAAACATAAATATTTGGTTCATTCTCTATAGCTAAGTCATCTATTTCTTTTTTGTAAAAAAACTCGGGGTATCTTTTTTTCTTTATCTCTAAATATTCAATTGGGGTTTTAACTCCATGTAAAATATCTAACATTTTTTCAATTTTTTCTTTCTTAGATAAAGAAGAATTCATATGTTCAAAGATTCCTAATGCAATATAGTTTTCTAAATGTTTTGTGCTTATTCCTTTGTAATGTTTGTATTAATATCTAAGATTACTATGCAAGCTATTTATATTGTTGATATGCTCATTTTTATCACCTTTAGACACCTGAATAACAGCAGTACCACGATCTACTGCAAATTTATGAGTGGCTTTTTCACTCTCTGTAATCATCACTACTTCGATGCCAAAAAGATTTTCTAAAACGCTAGTAACACTAGCAGCTGACGGGTTACCTAAATTTGAACATTTACCAATAGAACCAGTTAAAGCTACATTAAGTGCTGTAACAACACACATCAATTCTTTGCTTAATCCTGCTTTGTTTGTAGCCTTACCTATTTTATGTAGTTTTTTACTAGGTCCATATATGAGACACGTAGATTTGTTATTTATTTTTTCACCTTTAGTTTTGAAGTTATTTAAAGCATTAACGTTTGATGTAAAATTTAAAGGGAAATAGATTTCATCTACTTCAACTCGTCCATCAAATATATTGTTCTTTTCTAAGTATTCTTTTAAAACAGTTAAAATCTTATGTCTCCAATTAAAAGCAGTAGAAGTAGCCATATTAAAATCACTGGAAATATCTCTTAGAGTATTATGAAGGTGTAAATTCTTAACATATTCACTTTTCTCAGATGCACGAAGAGAGCAACGGCCCATTGCTGGCAATGATTTATCCAAAGTGAAAGAATGAGAAGTTTTATTTTTATCACTTTCACTATTAGGATTACCATAACAATAAAATCGTTGCTTACCACTTTGAAGTCCATTACGAATAATATGAGTACCACCACATTTAGGACAAACTTCAGGTTTATCAATATTCTTTTTAGGTGGTTGTTTTCTTTTAATTTCTTCTTCTCTGACCATTTTAATATATTGTATTAATGTATCAAATTCATCTCCATCAAGATCTGTGAAATCTTTTGCAATGTTATCTAGATCATCTATAGTTATTTTATGCCCTTTGCAGTATTGAATACTTTTTTGCCTTAAATTGCTTTTTCTCATATTTTGATTTTAATCTAAAAACAACTATTTTTACATCACTTTGGGAATTTCCAACTATTAGATGCGAACATAGCCATGAATTTTTAAATAATTCATTTATCTTTAATCTACTATTGATTTGAGGATTTTGGGTAAATGATAGGTATATGCTAATTCTGTTGTAGCGCAGTTATATGATTGAGATTTTAAAATAATAAGAACCTTTCTGATTATTATAGTGCAAAAGTGTTACCTCTTGGGGCTTTGTGCATATGATTATGTTCGGTAGAAAATTTAAATCTTAATAGGGTCTATTTAGTTGTTGGGAAATCATAATTTTATTAAAATACTGCTTCTCTAGCTTCAATATAGATTTTATAATTAATAAGCTTATATGTAATTAATCTCTAGGATCCGATGGTATCTCGATTATCTGGAAGGGTGGATAGAATTAGTGCCGAGTGATATAGAGTTGAATTGGGCCTACTACATACAACACTACAGATGGTATTTCATATATCTCTGATGGAAGTCAGTGGAATATTCTGGCGGAGGATGAAATTAATATAGTAAGTATTGCGTATGATAGCAATGGGACTGACTCATGGGATGTCCCACTAGTAGCTTTTGCTTATGCAGGTGAAGAAATATCGGTATGTGGGAATACTACTAATTTTGAAAGAATAAGCTACTCTTTCGATGGATGGAATATATAGATGGATAGATCGGGAACCGATTACGCAACAGGGACTGCCTATACGGCCAATGCGGCAGTTACGTTGTTTGCAAACTGGATTGCAGACACATATACTGTGACATATAGTGTCAACGGCGCTACCGGAGGTACGGCCCCTGGGGTTAGGACGAAGACCCATAATATTGAGCTAGCTCTGATGATGAACACCGGAAGTTTGTTACGTACGGGCTACTCGTTCAACAAATTGAATAGCCAGGTGGACAGATCAGAGACCGACTTGAATAGTTTATTTTAGATTTTGAGATTGTCATAGGTGATTGAGTCGGAAGTAGGGAGGCTTTTAATGTTTAGAAAAAAGAAACATATCTTTTATCCACAACAACACAGACAACTCCGGATTTTTATATTAATAAGTAATAGCATATATCCCGTTAGACCTACTTGACACCATGGTATCACTATCATATATTTTAACTATGATTTTTAAATTGGAGGTACGACTATGGCGACAAAATCATTTTCTCATAATATTATTATAAATAGTAGTAGAGCTATAAAACTGTTAAAAACCTCAATTAAAAAAGGTACTACCCATAGTGAGCGAAAAATTGCCCCTAAAGGTAGTAAAATTGTATCAGATTCTCAGGTAATAAGTATATTACGAGATTATTAATCAGACATTGAGGCATTTATTATCTTACGAAATATTTATCCACTTCAAAAAGCTTTAGAAGATTTTTTACTCGATGAATTAATAAATAGAGAGTTACTAACTTCTGATAAAATAACTAAGACTAAAACTATTATTGTTGATGATTCAGAAATGAGTCTTTCTCAATTTGTATCAGGAATAGGGAATTCAAAAAAAATCAAGAAAACTGCTGAAGACAGATTGTTATCGTTTCTTCGTAATTTCTCTTGTTCCAAGAATCAGGATGTTCAAAACTTTCTAACAACTAATGTGTGTATTTCTTTTGAAAAGAAAAATCGCGCTAGGACCTATCTCATTGTGAATGAGGAAAATAAGTTGTTAGGGTATTTTACTTTAGCCTTAAAAACTCTTTTTGCACAAAATAAAAGCTTTACAAATGCAATTAGGAAGAAAATCAATCCAGGTAAAAGTGTTTCATTAATGTTACCAGATATGGATTACTATAATGTATATCTTATTGGTCAAATTGGTAGAAATGATTCATTCACTAGCAAAGATCTAAGTTTAGAAGATATTTTAAGCGAAATTTACTCAATATTAGCAGATGTACAAACCAAAGTTGGGGGCTCTTCAATCTTGATAGAAGTCGATAATAACGAAAGATTAATTGACCTATATAAAAAAAATGGGTTTACGTATTTGGACACCGATCATGAAGCTCTTAGTCAACTTTTTATACTATTTGATGCTATCTAATTTATTATACTAGTGCCAAATTTGTCTATGGCATCAAACAAATATCCAATCGAGTAGGAGGGTTCCTCGCGGAACCGTCCTCTCACACCACCGTACAAATACCGATGAAATAATTATGCCGACATTGTTAAATTATATCTCTTAATTCTTTATCAAGCATGA
>CAZJGS010000196.1:0-3644 GCA_964545735.1 uncultured Spirochaetaceae bacterium | reverse complement strand
CCATCTATTTTGTTTGCACTAATAGAAATGCCAATTCCTGTACCACAACAAACAATTCCAAAATCATAATCACCTTTTAAATATTCTCTGCAAGCTAATTCTGCCATATCAGGATAATCAACAGATTTCTCTTCTTTTATCCCTAACCAATTTACGCTATGGCCTGCTTTTTCTAGATGATCAAAGATTTTTTTTGATAATTCAACTGCACCTTGATCGTTTGCTAATACAATATTCATTTTCTTTCTCCTAGAAAATAATATAACAAAAGAAAAGTCTTTTGTGAATGACAAATTTTTGAGAATTTAAGAAATTAGTTGTTTATACAAATATTTCTTCTTTCTTTGGAATTGATATAAGAGCACCTTCCTTCGATACTGTGACAGCTGAAGCTTTTGTTGCATAGTATAAAGCTTTATCTGCACTAAGATTATTAATTATTGACGCAATAAAATATCCCATAAATGTATCACCAGCTGCTGTAGTATCCACAACAGGCGCATCAATTATTTCTTGGTGGTATTGCTCATTTTTGTAAGAATAATAGGCGCCTTCTTTGCCAACTGTCATGATAATTTTGGCATTTGAAAATTTGCTATTTAATTTATCAAGAATATTTTGGAAATTATTAATATCTTTAGAATCCACCATTTGAGAAGCTTCAACTTCATTTACAAAAAAGTAATCAACTTTTTTTAAAGGTAATGTCAAAATTTCATTGGTAAAAGGGGATGGATTAAAGCAAATGACCATTTTTTTTTCATAGCCTTTGTTTATTAAATATTCAATATTATTAATTTCATTTTGAAGAATAAGATAATCACCCTTAGAAAAATTTTCAAAAGTTTTATCAATTTCAGCACAGGTATTTTCCATGTTAGCACCAGGGCTTAAAATAATTGAATTTTGACCGTCTTTTGAGACTTGAATTAATGCTTGGCCACTTACTAGTGAATCAGTATTAACAAAATCAACATTTACATTGCAGTTTTTCAGAAGTTCAAGGATAAACAGGCCATCAACACCTGTTTTTCCTGCCATATAAACCTCACATCCAGCTTTAGCGAGAGCGCCTGCTTGATTACACCCTTTTCCACCTGCATTAGATTTGTAAGCATAGGAAGCGATTGTTTCTCCGGGTTTTACAATATGATCCAGAGAAAAAATCTTATCAATGTTTAAAGATCCGTAATTTAATATTTTATTCAAGAGGTCCTCACAATTTTAAAAAATGTGCACAAAGAGTTATTTCTTTGTACAGAGCATATCAAAATTAAAAGAAAAATCTTTCAATTTGTCTTTTAATGATAATGCAAAAGCACTCATTAATAATGCAGCAACAAGCGCATCTGGGTCAAGGAGTATTTTCAAAAGTATTTATTATTTCAAAAGCACTAATTTTTACTTTTTTTAAATAAATTATCTTTCTTGTCATTTGTTTAGTAGTGCGTTATTATTGAGTATAAAGGGAGTTTTCATGGAAAGAATACTTGTTTGCGGGCATAGAAATCCCGATATGGATAGCGTTTGTAGTGCTTGGGCATATGCCAAATTAGAAAATGAATTAAATACTGATAAAGAATATATTGCAGCACGATGTGGAAACTTGAATGAAAGTACAAAGCAGGTTTTTAGTAAACTAAATATTGAACCACCTAAATTTGTAAAAGATGTTCGAACCAGAGTTTCTTCGGTATATGTTAAACATAATAGCGCCATCACTATAGAAGGTGATGAACCTGTTTATGATTTGATGAATATTTTTAGTGAAAATGATATCTCTGTTGTTCCTGTTACAAAAAAAGGGAAATTCTCAGGTTTATTAAGTATCGATAATGTAAATAAATATTTTTTACGAGATGCTAGTGCGCAAAAACCATTTTATAATATTAATGTTGATAAATTATCTCAAGTTTTAAAAGGAAGCTTTTTAAAAAGAAGTGATAAGAATTTACTTAGACTTCAAATAATGGTTGCTGCTATGAGTTTTACACAATTTAAAGCAGTTTTCGATAAAATAGATGATGATAAGTTACCACTATTGGTTGTAGGAGATCGCTTAGAGCCTATTTTAGAAGCTATTTATAGACAGGCTCCTTTGATAATATTAACAAAAATGAGTGATAAAATTGACAGATTAGTAGATTTTAGTAATTATCCAGGAACTGTTTTTTTAAGTGATTGTCATACTAACGAAACTTTAAGGCTTTTAAGGCTATGTACTCCAGTTGAAGATTTATTAGATAAAAATGCCCCGGTCTTATCTTTAAATACATTATTTGATGAAGCAAAAAACATCTTAATGAATACACATTTCAGGGGTCTTCCTGTATTTGAAAAAGAAGAATTTAAAGGTTTTGTGACAAGAAGATGCTTTATAGAAAAGCCTAAAACTAAAATTGTTATGGTTGATCATAATGAAAGTGAACAAGCAATGCCTGGAATTGAGGAGGCTGATATAATTGGTATTATTGATCACCATAGATTTGGTGCAACAAAAACAATAAATCCAATTTATATTTATAGTGCTCCTTTGGGGTCTACTTGTACTTTAGTTGCTCAACTGTATGAAAGAAATGGTATTGAAATAAAAAAAGATGTAGCTAAAATTTTATTATCGGGATTGGTTAGTGATACAGTAATTTTAAAAAGTCCTACTACTACAAAGGAAGATGTACGAATTGCTAAAGTTTTATGTAAAGCTGGCGAAATAGAAGATTTAACAGCTTTTGGTGAAGAAATGTTTGCCAGTGGTTTATCTATAGCAAAACAAGATCCGCGCACTGTTATTGAAGGTGACTTTAAAGTTTATAATGAACATGGTTTAAAAGTTGGTATTGGACAATGTGAAGTTACAACATTAAAAAATATTGAAGACTATAAAGAAAACTATTTAAAAACTCTTGGAGAAGTTAAAAAAAGTAATGGATTAGATTGGGCTTTATTTATGATTACCAATGTAGTTAAAGAAAATAGTATTTTATTAACTACAGGTCTTGATACAGTAGAATACAAATTAATTTATGAAAAAATAGCAGATAAAACTTTTACTCTTCCTAAAGTATTATCTAGAAAAAAACAATTACTTCCTGAGATTATTCGTGTATTAGATGAATAGCTTTGTTTAAAGAAGTTGGCTGAGTTTTACAATATCACCAATTTTAAGAGTTCCTATATCTGCAAGACTTTCAGTTTTTATTCCAACTGTTATGGGATTGTTGTTACTAACAGTCCTAGTATAACATTGACCATCTTGAATATCTTTATTGCTTAGTGCTAAAGCACTTTCAATCAAATAACCATTTGAAAATTGTAAAATAATTTTATTCTCATAATCAAAGTCAGCATTTAGTAAATCATTAGTTAAAATATTTAAAGTAATATTCCCATAAGAATCTATTGCTGCAATTTTTGCATCAATAGAAATGTCTTTATTAATATAATTTGTCTGTAGCTCTGTTGCAGTTTTGCAACTACCAAATAATGATAATATAATACCAATTAGTAATAGTAGCCATATTTTCTTTTTTATAATCATAGTCATATTATGTATAACAGATATAATGTAAAAAGTTTACTTTTTTCTTAAATAAAAGTAATAAATCCAACTAAACTACACACTATGTTATACTTACGTAGATATG
>CAZJGS010000195.1:0-3716 GCA_964545735.1 uncultured Spirochaetaceae bacterium | reverse complement strand
CATATAAGGTGGACACCAAAATCCAAAAACCCAAAAAGGTAATATTTGTAACCAATGGGCTATTTCACCCCGTCCTGTTTGAATAATAAATTCCTCCAAATAGCCATTATCAAATGATTTAATATTTTTTTTTGTAAATCCATTTTTCTGAACTTTAGCTCCATCAGGCAATAAAAACTTCCATTTATGAATCTTAAAAACACTTTTATATATTTGACCATTTTTTTCCCATTTATAAGTTTTTAAAAAAAATCTATCAGGAGTGAATTTATCGTCTCCAAAACTATTACAAATTAATGTAATTATAACTTGTAGAATTGGCCAAACAATAAAAATTGAAAGAATCATAGCTTTATCAGATAGAAAAAAAAGTTGCATGAAAAACTCCTCTTACACTTTACGACCTTTCCAAGTAGTTGTTTTTAAAATATATGTTCCAAAAATAGAATATAAGAAAATTAATAAAAAAGCTAATAAATAAACTGGAAATAAAATACACACAAACAAAGGGTAAGATCCTATTTTTTTAATATCTCTATACATTTTTAAAACTGTAATAATATAAATAGAAGCTAAAACAACCGAATATAATAGATTTTGAGCTAAAATAGCTTTAACTAGCTCAACTGGTAAAGCTAATATATAGCCTATCCAAAGGAACATCATAACAAAAATTCCAACACTTATAGAAACTGATGCTTTAGAAAAATTCTTAGACCAACCTTCTAATAATTGAGCGAAACCCTTTGGGTACATTTTAAATTTAATCTCATCTCCACCTAGCAACAAATCAATATTGATACCTATACTATTATAATATTTTCCTAAAAATAGATCTTCAACAACTTCATTTTTAACTTTTGAATAACCAGCCTTTTCTAAAAATAGCTCTCTATCTACTAAAAATACAGGGCCATAAAAGCCCAAATACTTTTCCTTTTTGTATACACTAAGGTAGGTGACACAAACTTGAATAAAATTAAAAAAAAATGAATAAAATTCATACAACTTATTTACAGTATGGTAAGGCTGAACAGATAAAGGTATATCCTGTTTACTATAATGAGCGACTAAACTGCTAACTGCACTCTTAGAAAGTCTTACATCAGCATCAATAAATAGCAATAAATCACCAATAGCCGCTAATGCCCCATTTTGACAGGCCCAGGTTTTACCTTTCCATCCCTTGGGTAAATTATCAAGCAACAAATATTTGACATCATGTTTTTTAATTTTTTCAGCTGTAGAATCAGTAGAATTATCATCAACACAAATAATCTCTTGTATATCGAAATCCTGTTTTTCTAAATCAGATAATATATTTTCAATATTATTTTCTTCATTTCTAGAAGGAATAATTATTGAAACTTTTCGATAGACTTTATTCTGTGTTTTTTTAACTTGTGGGAATTTATTAAATAAGAAAAAAGAAATAATAAATCCAAACAAAATTGTAATATAATTTAGTGACACAAATAGACATCCTTTGCTAAATATTTTAGTATGTAATATAAAATATAAATAAAATAAAAATCAGATAGTATTTTTTATAGCATTATAGCACATTTGTGGTATAATTTTAAAAAAGTTAAGGGGAACTCATGAATAACGATATATTAATTATTGGTGGTGGTATTTCAGGCTTAACAACAGCCGCCTATCTAGCAAAAAACAACATTCCTGTTACACTAATTGAAAAAAATGACCAAGTTGGTGGTTTAATTGGTAGTTTTTACAAGGATGGCTTTCTATTTGATAAAGGCATAAGAGCCACAGAAAACTCTGGCTCCCTTTTCCCAATGCTTAGAGACTTAAACATAGACTTAAAATTTTTAGAAAACATAGTAACAATTAAAATTGGTGACAAATCTGTTAGAGTAATCGATGATAACAGTTTGACTGAATATTCTAAAATGCTATGTGAAATATATCCAAATGATACTAATGAGATAAAACAAATAATTGAATTGATTGATAAAATTTCTCAATACATGGAAGTTCTTTATGGAATTGATAACCCATTATTTTTAGATATGAAAAATGATAGAGATTATTTAGTAAAAACAGTACTACCTTGGATGGCTAAATTTAATAAAACTATTAAAAAAATTGAAAAATTAAATATTGCAGTTGATGAATACCTTAAAAAAATTACCAACAATGAATCTTTAATAGATATGATAATTCAGCATTTTTTTAAAGATACCCCTACTTTCTTTGCATTAAGCTACTTTAGATTGTACAAAGATTATTATTATCCGGAGGGTGGAACTAAATCATTAATTGATGCTTTAGAAAACTATATCACCTCTAATGGTGGAAAAATTATTATTAACACTGAAATTACAGATGTAGTGTTAAAAGATAACATAGCTAAAAGCGGTGATAAAGAATTCCATTTCAGTAAATTAGTATGGGCAGCAGATTTAAAGACTTTATATAGAGTTGTTAATGTAGAAAATGCCAAAAACTTTAATTTGAAAAAGTATAATGATAAAAAGAATCTAATCTTAAATTCTCATGGAAATGATTCAATATATTCACTTTTCGTAGCTACAAATCTACCTCCAACCTATTACAAGGGCAAATGTAGTGAACACAACTTCTATACCCCTATATTAGATGGACTATCTTCTATGAAAATAAGTGCTATTCAATTGATAGATAAACTAAAAAATAGTAAATCTGACAAAAAAGAACTTTTAACATCATGGTTAATTGAATTTGCAAATAAAACTACATATGAAATCTCAATCCCTGTTTTACGAGACAAGACTTTAGCTCCAGAAAATAAATCTGCAGTTATAATAAGTGCTGTATTTGATTATGATCTAACTTCTTATTTGTATAATGAAAACCTATATGAGTTTTTCAAAGAAACCTTTAATAAGGCTATCATTGATACATTAGACACTTACTTGTACCCAGAATTTAAAGAAAATATTACTGATAATTTTTCATCATCCCCTATGACTATTGAAAAACACCTAAACAACAGTGATGGTGCAATTACAGGTTGGAGCTTTACTGGAAAAATACCGGTTGAAAGCCGCATGAAAAAAATGGGCAAAGCAATAGATACCCCTTTTAATGATATCATTCAAACAGGGCATTGGGTTTTTTCTCCAACAGGAATGCCAACCTCTTTGATTATCGGTAAATTAGCAGCTGATAGAATAATTAAAAAATACAAATAAGTTAAGCAAAAGAGACTTTAAGGAAGATTTTTTTGGAAATGTTTGTAAACAACTCATAGATAGAACATACTTTGTCACTAAAACATACAACAAAACTTTCTTTTGATTTGGGAAGTGAGAAAGTAATTGGGAACATGTGTTTTAAAATAATATCAATTTCTTTCTTTGTTAAAAAGATTTCATCTTGGGCTGCTAAAACAGCTTTACCAGGATGTCTTCTCAAGTGATGTTTTTTATTTTCTTCATTTTTATCATGACAATCATATAAATAATAATCATGCAAAAGAGCACCTCTAATAAGTTGAATATAATCAATATTAAGGCGTAATAATTTAGAAATAAAAGCGGAAACATAAGCAACGTTAACACTGTGACGCAAAAGAGACGTACCATAATGATGTGTATATGCTCGTGTTTGCAACAATCTTGTAGTTTTACATAGTTGATTAAAAGTTTCTGAAAATAAAACTAAATCAACTCTACTTTTTTTATTTTTTCTCACTAATTAATTATAGAAAA
>CAZJGS010000194.1:0-3771 GCA_964545735.1 uncultured Spirochaetaceae bacterium | reverse complement strand
AGCTGGACTTCTTTATAGCGAATACTCAATCATTAAAATAGCTCTTGATTTTTTGAGATTGTAACGGGCAATGTGAAGCAATATAAGCATCACTAGGACATCTCTTTGCCCATTTGATATGCATGTTGGGTCTGGCATTTCAGCTACTAGATTTCCTTTAGTTTCCTTGAGGACTGGAATTTTCCAGGAAGTGTTGAGGTCATTTAAGCCCTTTTGGAGTGATTTTTTTATCCATGAATATCGGAGCCATTCCAGATAGTCTTTTAAAGCGTTCCTATCTTTCTTTGATAATATTAGAATTTGCCAAATTGATAGGAATGCTTCAATTCTATTAAGTTTCGTGGTAGTTTCAATAATTGAAAGTAATTCCTTAGCTTCATGAAAGATGTCAATTAACTTATTAATAGCTGGAGCAGCATAAGATAAAACATCATCAGTGCTACCTACATAGTCAGATATTTGTTTTTGTACATTTTCAATTTGTTCCCATTTACGTTGTTTTATCAGCTCATCAACATATTGCCAACATTCTGGACACCTCATTACAAAATCACGAGACTGGAAGAGTGAAGTTTCAATGTTTGGTAAAGCATTTTTATGGCTTCCAAAGTGTCGTTTTATTTCTGATATTTTGTAAGGGCTATTTACTTTTTTGACCTTTTTGCAAATGATGATTGGATCAATGATCATTTTACCTTTAGGTTTTCCACGTCCTCCTGGTGCCCATTGCGTTGTGGCCTTGATTTTTCGCAAATCACAGATTACATGAATATCAAAATGTTTACGAATATTATTAGAATATGCCTTTTCTGTGACCCTCAGTTTCACCGAAGATCCATTTTCCTCCGACTCCAACTCAATTGTTGCTTGCTTGCTGTTATCGTGTTGATGGTGGTCTTCATATTCTAATTTTATTGAGGTTTGGTCGGCAGCACACTTAAAAGCTGTAGCCATAGAAGTTTTGCCAAATCCATTTGTAGCTACAAGTATGTTAGGTCGATTTTTTAATATTTTAGACTCAATATTTAACCGACTAAGCCCTCTAACATTTTCGATAATTATATTTTTTATTGGCATAAATCAATCTCCATCTTATTCATATTTGAATAAGTTTAAACATTATAGCAACTATCAGAGCCTTACTATCAGATATCCATAATATTATTGCCTTTTATTCTAGCACAGTTTCTTCGTTTGTTGAGAAACACATTTTTTAATAAAAATTAAAAATGCTAAATTGCGGGAATCCTTATGAGCTATTGTTTTTCTTGATTTTTTACAGGTGCATAGGTTAGATTACCATAAACACATACCAACAATTTTGGGTTTTATTGTATGTATCTATAATTTTTATAAGTGAAAATTTCTTTTATACATGTAAAAATTTTATATGGATTTAGATTAAAAGTGTTATAGCTTAACTTTATTGTCAAAAAAATGAAGATTTAGGTGTTTTGGCTACCATGTAAAACTGTGGGGAGAATTTGGTAAATTAGTTTAATTGTATCAGTTAGAATTTTAATTTATTTTAATTTAAACTTGACAATATAATATTATATCTTTATATTTTAGTTATAGGTAAAATAAATACGGAAAGTAGGAATAAAAACAATGATACAAGAATTTTATGTAGAAAATTATAAATCTATAAAAGAAAAGCAAGGGATTAGTTTCGTTCCCAACAAAAAAATGAATAATGGCTATGAAGATTATTTGCTTATTGATATTTCTGAGAAAGTAAAGCTTTTAAAACTAGGGGTTCTTTATGGTTATAATGCTTCTGGAAAATCTAATCTTCTTGATGCTATAAATTTTCTTAGAATATTGGCTATTGAAGCCCCAAAAGCAAAAGATGAAGAAACTGGGTTTAGGCCTTTTCTTTTAGAGTCCGATTCTAAAAACAAACCTGGAACTTTCTCCTTAATCTTTTATATTGATGCAATTAAGTATGAATACATCATTAAGTTAACCAGTGATAAGATATTATTGGAGACTCTTTTTTTTACTCCAGAAATTAGAAAAGCTCAATTATTTTCTCGTGTGTATGATGAAATTGAGAATGTTTCAAAAATTAGTTTTGGGGAACGTTGTGGATTTAAAGCAAAAGAAAAAATATTTATAGAAGGGAATACTCTTGAAAACTGTACTGTATTAGCTGCTTATAGAAAGACCAATGTTAATTCAGAGCAACTAGATAAAGTTTCTGAATATTTTAGAAATCATATTCGTCCAATAGTTACACCTAGAGTATTATTGAGAGAATGGAGTTTCAATCAGTTGAAGCAAAATAGTAGTCAAAAAGATTTTTATATAAATTTATTATCAAAAGCTGATTTTCAAATTTCAGATCTTGAAATCAAAGAAGAATCACTCGAATTAACAGAAGATATATTAAACGAAATTCAAAAGGAAGGATTACCATCTCAAATATTAGATGAACTAAAAATGAGAAAAACTATTGAAAGTAATGAATTATTTTTTTCACATTCAACTTCAAAGGGTGATTTTAGTATCTCAAGTGAAAATGAATCTCAAGGTACTATGAGATATTTTGGATTAGGTGGAATTATGAACGAGATGATTTATTCATCTAAATTTATTCTTATTGATGAAATTGAAACATCTCTTCATCCTGAATTAGTTGCATTCTTTATTCAACAGTTTTTAATGAATGCTAATGAGTCTCAGTTATTCGTTACAACTCATAATCAATTTCTCATGGAACAAGAATATATGCGTAATGATATGATCTGGCTTTGTGAAAAAAATGAAGATGGTATTTCTCAATATTATAGTGTTCAGGATTTTAAATTGCATAAAAATATCTCTGTTATCAATTATTACAGAGCAGGGAAATTAGGAGCTATACCTCGTTTAGGAAGTCCTGTTTATGAAAAAGGATTACAAAAAAAGTGAAAAGACAACAACAACAAGCAAGATTTTCTATAGCTATAGTTGGAGAAGGATTTACTGAATGGAAGTATTTTGATTATATAAGAATAACAAGAAGATATTTCTTTACATTAAAGCCTGAACTTCCAAAACACTCTAACTATAAGACAGTATTTAAAAAAGGAAAAGAGTTAGCTTCAAAAGCTTACGATTTGGTATTTTGTGTTGTTGATATTGATACAATATATAATCAGCGAAAAATGTCAGAATTTATTAAAGCTTGTAAGAGTCTTCCTAAAAGTGTAATTCCTATTACAAGTATGCCATGTATAGAATTTTGGTTTTATCTTCATTTAATAGATTACCCAATATTTCGTTTATATACTTCGTATGAGGAACTTTATCTACAATTAAAAAAGAAAATACCAGATTATGAAAAAACTAAAAAATATTTTGATCAAAGCGATATTTTTTCTAGACTTGAAATAAATGGTGGAATTGATAGAGCATTAAAGAACTCTGAAGCAATTCTAGATGGGAAAACTAATGATTGCTCATTTTCAGAGATATCGCTTGTTTTACAACAATTAGAAGCTTGTAAAGAGTGTAAGTATAAAAATAAGTGTTTAAAATGTTGTGAGAAATTGATAGATAATAAAAATAATTATTAAATGTATAGCTCAGAAAATGAGCAAATAAAAAAGGAGATGAAAAAAATGGGTGGTAGATTAAATACACAATTTATTAAGTTCCATGAAAATATTCGACTTAAAAAAGAATCAGTCTTGTGTAATAAAAGGGAAATCTTACAAAGAGATTTTAAAAACAATTTTCCTCAGAAGATGGAAGATTTAGGCTATATTATCAAAAAATCTGACT
>CAZJGS010000193.1:0-3809 GCA_964545735.1 uncultured Spirochaetaceae bacterium | reverse complement strand
TTTTGTGTATTATTGCTTTGATGTATGTGCGACATACTTATCTTAGAGATAACGAGCCAATACGTCCTAGTTTAGAAAATTTAGAAGAAGAAAATCAATAAAATATACGCTTATTTTGATTTAATTTAGATCTATCTATTTTTTGAGCGCTAGTATCTCGTAATTCATTATAAACCTAATTCAACACTACAGGTTAGTTGAAAGTCCGTGAATGGAGAGTTGTTTGCTTCTTTTTTTATCAATAAATTAGCTTCTCCATATATTGATATATGATCAAAAAATAAAAGAGAGCAATCTCTACTATATTTACTCGAAAGGGTAGAAATAAACCAGTGTGTTACTGGTGAACTAGGTGAAGTAATTTGGTCCATACCTCCCACATTGTATGGAGTATTTAAATTTACACTTCCTTTTGCCTTATATGTAAAAGAACTAGCAATAGATAAGGCTTCATTGACATGATACTCACCTCTCAATGTGGCTAAAATAAGATCTCCTCCATCCTTATATCCTAGATATTCGTAGTGAGGAACTACCCCATAATATTGCTCTCGCTCCCGTGTCATGACAATAAAATCTACCATATCCCTTATATACATATATGGATCTATATAAACTCCTTCTATAAGAAAATTCCACCAACCAGTTTCCATGGGATAATAATATTTAGCACCAACCATGTAAGCTAATGTTGACGGTTGGTCTGATGATTCACCTGGCGCGGTGAGTTGATCAAAGGCAATAGAGGTGTAGAGACTCAAGCCTTTAGAGATGACTGCTTCTATAGAAATATCTGCAATCGCATTAAATAACGATCTATTACTGTAATTATGATATATATAAAGGGGATTAAGGTATTTAAAGTTAAAAGTAGTATCTTGATATATAACATTTTCTGAAAATTCAACGTGTAACCACGAGTTAACATTAAACTCTAATCTATGCGCGAGAAACATTTTTACAGTATAGTCTGAAAGAGAAGCAGGAATATAAGGCCTACGAGAGTTAGTAGTATAACCTGGAGGCTGCATGAAAAGAATAGCATTAGTAAATTTTACATCCTCATTATAGAGTGTAAATCTCAGGAAATCTTGGTACTTATGATGATCTCCTATTATAAAATTACCACTATTTCCAGGGCCCCAAGATAGTTTATCTCGACCAAATTGAATTGAATATCCATCTCCTCCAACAGCGATGAAAGCACGGGAGGGTACATCAAAATCTTGATTAGGCATCAATACAATATTGTTTGAAAAAAGAGGAGAAAAAACTAGTGTATCAACAGGAACCCTAGGTTCAGGTGCAGCTCCCTCTGTAGCTCTGGAAAATCTATTATTTTTAACAATAAAATTTGTATATAAGTACACCGATTTAGCTATATGACTATCGACTTCTAAAGATATAATTGGTTTTCGCTTTTCATTATCAAACAACCAATCACTCTCATGAATAAAATGCTCCTCGTTTGTGTGAAGATAACCTTCTAAAGCCAAGTTAATATCGAGATTGCCTGTAATATCATTTGTTGTTAATTCTGTATATTGCTTTAAATCATTGATAAGTTTTGTATAGCGCCTAGCAGAAACATCATCTAATAAAACTGGATTAATCTTGTTTAGCACCATGATAAATTCATCACTTGAAAATGGTTTACTCTTACTTACAACGATCTCTTGAGTAGAAGCTATTTGTTCTAAAATATTATAATAATCTGACTCTATAGGTATAATCTTTTGATTATTCGCATATATCGCTTGCATTCCTAGAACTAACAAGGATATGACTAGAGCCAAAATAAACTTATTTTTCAAATTTCTCATAAAACAATTATTCCTTTTGATTTAAAGTGTAATGTATTATATTATAACATTTAATATTCATATTAAGGAGATTTTTTCATGACAAAAAAGCTTTTATTTCTTTTCATTTTAAATATTTCAATATTATTGTCTCAATTATTTGCCCAAAATATTCAAAATGAAGCACACCTCGTGCCACTAGAATCAGGATTGTATGAGGCGCTTGATACTCTATATTATGAGAGTGGAAAAGTAATTCCTTTCACTAATCGCCCTTATACTGTAAATGAATATTTAATGTATCTAGAGCCTATAGAACTCTTAATAAATTCTAAAGCTAGTAAAAGCACTTTAGAGTGGATACACAAAGAATTAAAAATTCCATTGATAATGAGTGAAGAAACAAGTGCTCTGGCTTTTAACCCAATAATTTCGCCAGAAATATATTTAAATTCTGATAAGAATATTATTAAAGATACTGGAAGCCAGCATTATCTTTATGGAAATATTTATGGTTATGAAGAAAGACTTCCAATTCTCTCACTACCCATAAATTTTTGGGCCGGTAAATTCTTTTTTATTGAAATCGATATAGATATTAAAGAGCAACCAGGGTTAGGGGTATATCCAACATATGGAGAACCAGCAACTAATCACTCAAATATCCCAATGGCATTTAACCAAATTTTTCACCATTTCCCAGACAACTACTATATAGGATTTAACTCCGATAATGTATCAGCTTACCTAGGCTCTAGTGAATATAGCATAGGTGTAGGAGAAACGGGGAAACTATTATTAAGCCAACAGGCTGATCATATACCAGCTGCAAGAATTTCTTGGTTCAATAAGCATGTTCGTTATAATTTTACCTACTTTTCACTACAAACAGGATTTGTAAACGAGGGAGAATATACTTATAAAAGTAATCATTTCAATGTTATCGACTTAGATAATTTAACATCTGGATATAATCCTAGCATCTATGGAGATGATTATGATGAATATATGTCACCGGGTTTATACCCATATAAAGGATTTTTAACTCATACTATGGAATTCCGTTTTATTAAAGACAAATTATACATAGGAGTAAATGAGTCTGCAATTTATGCGAGAGCTGTTCCAGAATTATTTATTTTCATTCCTCTCACATTGTGGCACAATACAAACAACGGAAACCAAACAAACTCTCTTATATCTCTTGATCTTCAATTCTCCTTAAATAAGTGGGCACAAGTATATGCTTCTGGAATTTTAGATCAATATACTCTTAGCTATGAGACAGACACTACAGACCCAGAAGCACATGGCTATCTCGTTGGTCTAAAAACTTCTATCCCTTATAATTCAGGCTATTTTAGTGCAAATGTTGAATATGTTTATACAAATGATTGGTTGTATACGCATAAGTATTTTTTACAAACTCATACAACTGCACAAAGAAACACTTCAGTAACACGTGGTGGATACGATATTAGACCATTAGGCTATCCTCTTGGAAATGATGTATCACTACTACACTTTGAATTAGGATATCAAAAGTTTGGCCATTATTCAGTTACTGGAGTCTATAACTACCTAGAAAAAGGCCCTTATGATATATTTATGAGCTTACCTAAAAATGATGGTGGCTCTATTATAAACCCTAAAGGAGATAGAGAAACATGGCCATTATCATACTATCATTCTATAGGAATTGAAGGCACTTATGATTATGAAAAAATAGTAAAAGCAAAAGCTCTATTATATTATACTCATGCTACCAATTATAAAAACCAATTAGGTGATACATTCGATAATTTTGAGGTTACTTTAAGCCTTTCAATTGACCCTGTCGCATTATCAAAGGCTGTCTTCTAAGCTTTAAAAGCCTCATATATTTCTGTACATAAGAATGATTAAAAGCCTCCACAGGGGCCTTTAATCACATAGAATTGCCCATACAAGGTAAAAGGAAAAGGCTCTCTCTTTAGTATATAATACCAAAGCGAGAGCCGAAGAAGT
>CAZJGS010000192.1:0-3841 GCA_964545735.1 uncultured Spirochaetaceae bacterium | reverse complement strand
AAATTAATCAATGAATTACTTAAAAAATAGCAACCATGTTTTTTCAATTAGACCAGAAAATTCATTAATAATTAATTACGAATATAATTTATTTAATTAATTCCTTAAATATTAATATTTTTTGTATCTTTGGGGGAAGCTAATTATGAGTTTTATCTTTTAAGAAAAAAGAAAAAGTTTACTTTATTCCGCTATATTGGATGAATAATTTAACTTTGAGAGAAAATATAATAAAAATAAAAGCAATTGTTTATACACAAACGTTAGGCACTATTTAAATGACAATCAGCCGCATAACAAAAACATAGAATAATGAAAGAATTTGATTTCATAGAGTTTAATTCAAATATCCAAAAGGACTTTGTTGATGCTCAGATAATTGTCGATAAACTTCAAGATTATTATGAAATAGGCTATCGAGATGAGGATAAAGAATTATCTGAATTGAGACTGAGTGAAATTTTAAATCAATTAAAACTTAAATTTTACTTCACTTATGAATTTCTTGGACTTGAAAAAATGGAATCATCGTTGAAAAGCGAACTTAATAAATATGAAGGAAAATTTGAGAAACTCAGTTTTATACCATATGTTGATGTCGCTTATTCTCCGATTTTATGGATATTTCAAAACCATTTGAACGCTATTACGTGTCACATAAAGATTGAAGGAGAGAATAAATTTGAGAATACAAATTCACAAAATTTATTGGAACAGATTTTACGAGGAACACCAAAAATACTATCAGATAGGAAAATTGAACCTAAAAATGAAACTGAAGTAAGAAACGAAGTTTATAAAATATTGATTCATGTTTTTCCTGATACGGTAAGAGAAATCCCTATCGCTAAAGTTTCTAAAACATATAAACCGGATATTGGAATTAAAAATATTAAAAGTGCAATTGAATACAAGTTCATTGATTCTGAAAATGAAGCAAAGGTTGCTATAGGTGGAATTTTTGAAGATATTCAAGGCTACGAAGGCTCTGAGGATTGGACTAATTTTTATGCCGTATTTTATATGACTGATAATTTTATGACACAAGACCAAGTCCAAGCAGAATTTAAACTATCAAATGTTCCTTTTCATTGGAAACCATTAGTCGTTTTCGGAAAAGGGAAAAGAGTAAAGAAATAAAAACAGTGCCTAACAATTTGTATATGATCATGGCAGTTTTAGTGCAAATTCCAGCAGTCTGCACCAGCCTAAAACGTGGGTACGCAGACAGGAAAAGCACACGCACTCTGCCACGCCACATACGCCGTTACCACACAACTGTGCGGTTAAATTTACAAATTTATTGTAAACTTATTTTAGGACAAGACATACAATATAAAATGATAATATGACACAACTTTTAACTGTCGGCGTGGTCGGAAGATCACTAAAAGAAAACGAAAAACGAGTAGCAATTCATCCGGAACATATAGAACGCATTCCAAAGGAATTACAAAAACAAATTACTTTTGAAGAAGGTTATGGATTGAGATTTGGCATGGATGACAACACTTTAGCCAAACTTACATCAGGACGAGTTGCTTCCAGAGAAGAAATACTGAAAAATTTTGATTGTGTGCTAATACCTAAACCTTTGGCAAAAGATTTGTCTCAGGTACGAGAAGGTGCAATTGTTTGGGGTTGGGCGCATTGTGTACAACAGAAAGAAATTACTCAAGTATCAATTGAAAGAAAATTAACCATTATTGCCTGGGAAGAAATGTTTATATGGAGCCGAACAGGTGATAAAAATATGCATATTTTTTATAAAAATAATGAAATTGCAGGCTATGCCAGTATAAATCATGCGATAAGTCTTATCGGAGTTGTCGGGAATTATGGAAAACCACGAAAAGCAGTGGTACTCAGTTTTGGATCGGTGAGTCGAGGGGCAGTATATGCATTGCAAGGTCAAGGATCTCGAGATATCACAATTTATACCTGTCGTGCATCAACAGATGTGAATGATCAATTGCCTGCAATATCGTTTAAACAAATGAAGAATAACGGTTCAGGAAATTTGCTTGCAGTTGAATATGACGGCAGTACTCGCCCATTTGCAGAAGCATTATCAGATGTGCAAATAATTGTTAATGGAACCCTTCAAGATATTGAACATCCAAAAATGTTTGTACCTGAAGATGATGCTGATAAATTGATGAAAGGTTCTTTAATTATTGATATAAGCTGTGATGAAGGAATGGGTTTTTGGTGTGCCAAACCAACATCCTTTGAACACCCAATGTTTGAAGTGGGGGGTAAGTTTTATTATTCAGTGGATCACAGTCCAAGTTATTATTGGAATTCTGCCTCATGGGAAATTTCAGAAGCATTACTTCCATTTTTATCCATAGTTATTGGGGGACCAAATAAATGGAAACAAAATAAAACCATTTCAAAAGCAATAGAAATACGCAATGGAATAATTCAAAATCCGAAAATTCTTTCATTTCAAAATCGAAAGAAAGAATACCCACACCAATTTCGTTAATAAATTTTATTACAATGAAAATTACATCGTATAACACAGGTTTTAAATAATAGGGTTTTTTAAAACTTGTAAAACGAGAAAAAACATAGAAAATTTCAAGGGATATTTATAATGGACATAATAATCAATAAAGAAATCAACAGATTACGAACAATAATCGAAAGAAATAGAGTTGCATTTACTGATGTGGCAAATATGCAACAGTTACAAGTTGGATATGATGTAAGGGCAGACAATTATAGCAAAGAGAGTCAAAGCAGGCAGGATAAGGTACATCAGACTACTTCAACAGACAGGTTCTTTCTTGAAGAACTGAGAGGATTAATAAGCGGTAAAAGAATTGCTTATTTAGATGTTGGCTGTGCAGATGGCAGAAGAACTAAGAGGTTTTTCAACGAACTGGAGGATTTTTGCCAAATTGACAGACTCAATGCAATCGACTACTCAAGAGAAATGGTTGCGAAAGCACAAGGAATTCTGGGTCATTCAAACGTTGCATGGGGAAACATTACTGATTTACCTTTTCAGGCTGAATTCAATGTAGTTACCTGTATGTATGGCGTTATTGGACATTTACCGGAGGATTTGATTCAGCAAGCTTTTAATAATCTATCTCAGTCTCTCGTAGATGGAGGCATTCTCTGCATAGATGTTCTTGAAAGAAATCAGAAGTTTCTTAAACTATACCATTACAACGAAGTCGATAGTAATCATGGTAAATATGTTGCATATTTTGTTAAAATAGGAGGGAGTCCATTAACGAATTGCAAAGACCAGCGAATAGTCTATACTATGCGGATGTTTACTCCGGGAGAAATAAAAACTTACGCTAAGAATGCAGGTCTTATACCTGTAGTAGATAAAGAGATTTATCCGGTTGAAAGAGGAGTTGATGAAATGGAATATGCATTAGTACTTAAAAAAGAGTGCTAACAAATCTATTTGTTTGCTTCGATAGAATATCCATACCAATTTCGTTAATGAATTCTATTACAAAAAATTTTACATTGTATAATCGAGAAAATGAAAGACAGTTACAATTTCTCGATTACGATATCAATAAATTTGTATCTAGTAGACCGTTGTTATCCTGTCTTTCTCCATAGTTTTACTAAAATACAAAATCAGTAAAACATGGCTTTCATTAATTATTTTGCAAACATATGAGTAGGCGGCTGACGGTTAAATAACCGCCAGTGCACATCTCACACCACCAAGCGTAAGGGTCTCGTGCTTTTTTTATTCCTAAAAGTTTTGTGGTAACTCGGGCGTACGCCAGGTCATAGGTTCGAGTAGTGCCTAAAAGTATTATTTGACATCTAATAAATAATTATTTATTAAATTTTTTGT
>CAZJGS010000191.1:0-3966 GCA_964545735.1 uncultured Spirochaetaceae bacterium | reverse complement strand
TCTATGCTTCCTATCATTAGTATCGGCGGAATTTTCTTATTAAGATTTCAGGTAAAAAAATATTTTGAAAATGAAATGAAAACTTGTGCAATCTTATATTTAATTGCTACCATTTCCTTTTTTATTTTTATGTTAATAGCATATTTTTATAATCAAGATTATAAAATTATTTTTATATCTTTAGCGATAATTTTTATAGCCATTTCTATGTCGGCTATTCTGGCAATTAACAATTTTATTTTAACAGTTATACCTATGAATTATCTAATTTTTAATAAAACTTCTACAATTACTGGACTTTTTAATGCTATTGCATATTTTTCAGCTTCAATTTCAGGAATCTTTATTGGATATCTTGCTAATAAAAGCAATTGGTTTAATGTTATCGTTTATTTTTTTATAATTTGTTTGTTGGGTTTAATTTTTACAACATTATTTATTAATAATAATAGTAGGGGCAAAATAAAATTAAAAAAACTAATAAATGAAAACTGACATATACTTCAAATGATTTACAACTTAAAGGAAAGTTAAAAATGATAGAAAAAAAGGGTTCCCAGCCCCTCCTCTGTAGATATTTACATCTTGTTTTTGTCATAAATTGACAGCTTATGGTAGTATGAATTTGGTTTAATTATTGTTTAAGAACTATCATTTCCATATGATTAAAAAAATACCTCCAATTATTATTTTCTATTTTCTAAAGAATATTCGAAAAACCATCAATGGGCCACATACGTGAAAGAAATCGCACCATCCTGCAGGTCTACCTGTTATAAGTACAACTTTAATGCCAGCATTAGTTAAGTCCCAAATCTTATTAAAACTAGAGGCAGAAAGTAGGCAATTATTTGTAATAGTATCATCAATATCTGTAAAGAAATACTCTAAATTTTTATAAAACTTATAAAGGAATATCCTAAATACTATTAATTTTATTTTCATATTATTTCATTAAAGTTAAACTCCCTTTAAAAATAAGTTTCTACTATATCAAGAATATCTGACATTAATCCACAATCATAAACAGCCTCTATAAGAATATATCTATTTCGAATCATTTGAGCTTTAATTACAGATTCTCTTATAATATCATTAGAAAGACCAATTTCTTTCATACTAGTAGGACATCCCGCTTCTTTAAGATCAGATTTTACTTTCTCAAAAGGAATAGTATTATTTTGAACAATAGACCTTATTTCCGGCCATTTTTCTTTGAGTAAATTTAATCTTTTCTCTAATTCCTTATCATCTATCCATTTAGCAGCTGACGTTTCTTGCGCTTTTTTTGATATCATATTAGTAGAAAAAACCCTATTTATTTTATTTTTTCTGGTTTCCCAACTTTCTCTATTGGCTATTATTTTTTTAATATTTAACTTTTCTATAGGGTATTTTAGAAAACTTTCTGTTATGGCTGTACTAATTAAAATTCCCACTGATACTTTGAAGCCATGAGAAATTCTTAATCCATCTTTTTCATATTCCATTTCCCAAACATGGCTTAAGTTATGTTCCAGCCCTGAAGCAGGACGTGAGCTACCATAAATTTGCATTGCAAACCCACTTGCACAAAGCCCTGCAAAAATTCCAGATAAAACTTCATTATTGGCAGTGTTAATCTTCTGAGGATTTTTCAACCAGACCTTTAAATTGGAATGAAATATGTCCCATACTTTTTTATTTATTGATTCAATTCTCATTTTATCAGCAATAATCCAGTCAGTACCTGCAGTATTTTTTGCATACAAATCCCCATAACCAGCGGAAATCATTTCTATTGGGGCGGTTTTCATTATATTCGAATCAGCAATAATCATTTCTGGAGCAGAACAGGGGACAGTAACTTTAAAATCATCTACAATAAGAGCGGCTCCAAAAGAAGAATAACCGTCAACTGAGGGAGCAGTAGGAATACACAAGTAAGGAACATGAATTTCATAAGAAAATCGTTTTACCAAATCATTTATAGTCCCACTTCCCACTGAAACAGGAATAAAATTACCGTTTGGACTATTTTTTTTGAGGTCTTTTACTTTAGTGAAATAGGGACAAATATTTTCTTCTGAATCCCCAATAAGCAAAAATGACAAAACTTCAATATCACTTTTTTTTAATAAATCAATAACTTTATCACCAGCAACTTTCTTGGTATTTATATCAAAGACTACAAAAGCTTTAAAATTAGGATATCTTTTTTTAAATTCAATTCCTACATTTTCAATACTTCCTTTAGAATTAATAAAGACCTTTGTTTGCAAGTCTTTAATATTTTTCATATAATCCACATTATAACTCCTTATTTAATACTATTTATTAAATTTCACAATATTGCTTTATTTTAGCTATATGAACTCTTATTCCTATTTTTTTAAATTCTTCAATAACCATAGAATTAAGACCATCATCAGTAACAATATCAGTAATTTTTTTTATTGAGGAAAAAGAAAAACTTGAAACATTACCAAATTTTGAAGAATCGGCAAGAACAATTACAGCTCCTTGAGTCTGATTAATCATTAAAGCATTTAATTCACCTTCTGATCTTACAGAAAGTGTCAAACCATATTTCAGACTTATTCCATCTGTTCCTATAATAGCTTTTGCAGCATAAACCTCGCGAACATCCCGCATCGCCGTTTCCCCAACTAAAGAATATGATTCTTTTCTAAGAATACCTCCAGTTAGAAATATTTCTGTTGAATCAGTAATATCTTCCATAGCTACAAGTGCATTATTAGTAATAATTTTAACATCATGCGCTATAATATTTCGTACAAAACTTAATGTTGTTGTTCCTGAATTAACAAAAATAGTATCACTATTTTCAATAAGAGTGCTGGCTATTTTACCTATTTCTTCTTTTTGGATAATATTTTTTTCTTTTTTTTGTTTAAATAAAGTTTCAAACTTCATCCGATTAGAAATAATTGCACCACCATAGGTTCTTTCAACAATTCCTTGTTTTTCTAATATTTCTAAGTCTCGTCGAATAGTCATAGAAGCAACTTTTAAAGAACTACTTAGATCTTTAATCCTAACAGCTCCATTATTTTGAATTTTATTACAAATTATTTTTCGTCTTCTTGCGGGAATTAAAGAATCCATTATTTCATTATCTTCCATTTTTTGACCCTTCTTTTTATATAATTTCAAACTTTGCTTCTAGTTTTTGAGATTCCTCTACTCAGAAAATATCATTAGCTACTATAAAACCACTAATGTATACCATAATAAGCAACCAACTAATTAATTTTTACATACATAACCATATTGTAGCCAAATGTTATATTCTGTTATAACTTTAACATATTTTAACATATTGTCCATATATTTTTGATAATTGTTGTTATTACACCTCATTGAAAGGTGAAAATGTGTGTTGTAATAAAAATGGTTTAGTTTCTCAAATTAAAATTAAAATTAAAAGAAATATAATTAGAAAAATTAAAGACTATCAAGAAAAATGTTATTGATAAACATAGATTAGATGATTTTAATTTGTGTTATATAACTAATTTGTTAGAATTACATATATTTAACCAAAATGTTAAAAAAACAGAATATTAGGTAGTGGTAAATCTTGATTATACCAAATTACTAGAAGAGAACCTTCCCCAACTTCGATTATTCCTTTCTTCAAAGTAAACACCCTCATTACTGAAACCCATGGGATAGTCTCTTCTTAGTTTTAAATTACTACTTTCGTATTTTGAGTTTTTTAAATTTATACAAATAAAAAATCTTTGGAGTGTAGTTTATTTATAAATTAATATGATTCTAATTTATAATAACATGTACCACAAAGAATTGATTGAATCATTTATTCATTTATTGATTTTTTTGTTTTTTGACAGAAGGGATATATAGGAATTGAAATGCCATATTTTTTAAGTGATTTATTATTTTTTGTAATTATTATGGTCATTTATTAGGTTATACATATTATTTCTCGGAAAGTTAGCA
>CAZJGS010000190.1:0-3991 GCA_964545735.1 uncultured Spirochaetaceae bacterium | reverse complement strand
ATTATAAAGGATAATTTTAGAGGCATGTTAATATTTATTAAAATTGATATTTTTATTTATTTATTTTCTTTATCAAAATGTACATCTACTTGAGGGAAAGGAATATTAATTCCCTTTTCAGCTAATTTTCCAACTATTTCTGCATGGAATCTCCAATGTATTTTCCAATAATCTTCTGGTTTTACCCAAGGTCTTACCATGAAATCGATAGAAGATGCTGAGAATTGTTTAACTTCAATAATAGGAAGAGGATCCGCTAATATCTCTGGATAAGAACTTAATAAATCTTTTATAACATCTTTGCATACTGTTAAATCATCATTATAAGCAACACTTACAATCATATTAACACCACGTTTAGTAGTATATGAATAGTTTGTTATTGCCACCCCCCAAACGAGTTTATTAGACAAAATAATTCTTTTCCCATCCGGCGTGCTTAAAATTACACACATTAAATCCATTGATACAACAGAACCAGAAATGGCCCCAATTTCAATATAATCGCCTTTTCTAAAAGGCTCATTAATCACAAGCATTGCACCCGCAAAAAAGTTCGAAAGGGAATCTTGCAAAGCAAAGCCTAAAACTACACCAGTAACACCTAAGCCTGCGATAAGAGGTCCCATATTGATTCCAATATGTTGTAATATTATTAAAGCTATTATCAACCAACCGATAACCGAAAAAATTTTTAAAAGATAAGCAACCATCAATTCACTTACCTTTTTTGATCTTCCTAATACCATTTTTATTGAGCGAATAATTAGTTTTAAGGCAATCCAAGAAACAATAAATATTATTACTCCAATGATTAATTGAAAAACCAAATCCTTAAAGTCTTGTCCTTGCCAAAACTTTAAAATATCAGCAAACCCGGATTGTGCTGTATCATTTACTACTTCTGCTGCTAACATAAACAAGGGTTTCATAATGCCTCCATTTTCTTTGAAATATAAAATCATTATAAATTATTAAAATTATATTAACAATTCAATTCATTCGATTTAAAAAATATTGTCTTTCGTGATTTCGTCAAAAAAGAGGTTATCAATTTTATGATAACCTCTTTAATCCTATTATATTTCAGTTTTATTTAGATAATAATTCATTTAGTCTTTTTGTAAACTCAACAGGATCACTTGGCATTACTCCTTGAGCTAACATAGCTTGGCCTAATAAAACCTCACTAATTACTTTATTGTAATCATCATCATTACTTTCAGCAATTTTCTTAAGAATATCATGATCACAATTGACTTCTAAAATTGGTTTTGCTTCTGGAAAATCAGTTTGTCCCATTTGTCTTAACATTTGTTGCATTTGTGCACTAGGATCGTTTTCATCAACAACTACAATAGCAGGAGAGTCAACTAAACGAGAAGAAGAAACAACATTACTAACTTTATCACCCAAAGCCTCTTTTATTTTCTTTAATACAGCTTTTTCTTCTATAGAGTCTTTTTTATCTTCAGCTTCATCCTTAAGATCATCGACTGCACCACTTTTATTAATAGCCTTTAAAGGAATATCTTTGTAATTTGCAATTGAACCAATAATGAAATCATCGATTTCTTCTGCCATAATTAAAACTTCAAAGCCTTTTTTCTTGTAGGCTGCTAATAGAGGACTAGCTTTAAGAGTTTGCTCTTTACCACCAGTAATATAATAAATACTTTTTTGATCTTCACTCATTCTTTCTTTGTATTGAGCTAAGGAGACAAACCCTTCTTCGGTTGATGATTTAAATCTAACTAGTTCTAACAAGGCATCTCTATTTGCATAATCACTGTACAAACCTTCTTTTAATGGTCCATTATATTGTTCAATAAACTTGGCATACATTTCAGGATTGTTATCAGAAATTTTCTTGAATTCACCTAAAAGTTTTTTAATACTAGCATTTCTAATAGATGTCATTACTTTATTTTTTTGCAAAATTTCTCTAGAAACATTTAATGGTAAATCTTCACTATCGATAATACCTCTAACAAATCTTAAATATGTTGGCAGTAATTCTTTATTATCATCTGTAATATAAACTCTTTTAACATAAAGTTTTACACCAGGTTTATAATCTGCATATTTCATATCAAAAGGAGCTTTTTGTGAAACATAGAATAAAGTTGTATATTCTGTTACACCCTCTGCTTTAACATGAGTATAGAACAATGGATTCTCACTATCACTATAAGTATTTTTGTAGAATTCATTGTAATCTTCATCTTTTAATGAACTTTTACTTTTTCTCCATAAAGCTGTACAAGTATTAATTTGCTCTACTTTATGCTCAATTGTCTTTATAGGATTTCCATCATCATCTTTTTTTCCATCAGGATCTGAATTTTCTTGGTCGTAACTCAAATAAATTGGATAAGCGATATGATTACTATACTTTTTGATTAGTTGCTCAATTTCCCAACGATTGGCATACATTAAGCCCTCTTCATTCAATTTAATAACTAGAGTAGTACCTTGCTCATCTCTTGAATCTTCTTCAACAGTGTAAGTACCTTCACCTGTGCTAACCCATTTATAGGCAACATTTTCTCCAGCTCTCTTTGTAATTACTTCTACACTCTTTGCAACCATAAAAGCACTATAAAAGCCAACACCAAATTGTCCAATTAAGTTATTATCTTTTTTTAAATCATCATTTAAAGCAGCTAAGAATTTTTTAGTGCCACTTGATGCAATAGTACCAAGATTGTCTGCTAATTCATCATGACTCATTCCGATACCATTATCTTTAATGATCATTGATGCGTCTGCACCCTCGGTGAACTCAATATCGATTCTTGGATCAAAATCATAGTTTTTTAATTTTTCATCGGTTATTGATAGATATTTCAATTTATCAATAGCATCAGAAGAGTTGGAAATCAACTCTCTTAAGAAAATCTCTTTATGTGAGTAAAGAGAGTGAATAATTAATTGTAATAATTGAGAAACTTCAGTTTTAAATTTTTTTTGTTCCACGTTATC
This sequence comes from uncultured Spirochaetaceae bacterium, assembly GCA_964545735.1. Lineage (GTDB taxonomy): Bacteria > Spirochaetota > Spirochaetia > Sphaerochaetales > Sphaerochaetaceae > Pleomorphochaeta. The sequence goes on along the minus strand of CAZJGS010000190.1, from coordinate 1,006 downwards.
CTCCAGAAGAACTAAATATTTTCAGTAAAAGTCAAATGACCTTTAAAGAAAATACCAAAAAATAAACTAATCGGCAACTATAAAGACAAAAAAATACCGCTTAACCAAAGGGAAAAGCGGCAACCTCCAATTTGATTCTATTATTAGAATCTTAAAAACATCTATGCGCTGGGTCAATCGTCATAGATAAGAACAACGACAGATATTATTATTGCATAACTTTTTTGTTATGTAAAACATTATTTTAGCAAATTTTCTAAGTCTCAAAAAAAAGAATTTTTATTTAAAAAATATTAGATTTAAAGGCTATCAATTCTTTTACATTTATTAAAAGCTATTTTTTGATATAGCAGCAAAATCAATAATTACAAATATGTTCATTTAATCATATTTAAAGCAGGGTTTTAACAAATTAAACGAATAAAAAGTGCTAATTTTAGTTGTAATAAACCTAGCTCAATACCGCTAGAGAATCAGGATTTTCTATCAAATAATAAAAAAGGAAAGTAAGAATTAAAACAAATATTATGATGTCGCATTAACTAAGGTAGCTTACTAAATTCTACAGAATATATTAATTTTATAAGTTAACTTCTTTAAGAATATGATTTTTTGGTATATAATATTTTCATAATTACAAAAGGAAATATTTATGAGAAAAAAACTTCTTAGGGTGTTTAGTTTAATGCTAATTATTAGTTGTTCAACTATATTTAGCCATAGTTTGATAAATATTATTTATGATGGTCAAGGAAATAAGATTTTATTATATGATGATCATACATGGCTCATGAATGATGAAGGCTGGAATGATAAAGCTAATAATTCTCAATTCGATGGAAAATACGTTATTAAAGAGGATGGAATGTCCGATTTGGCTAAGATGATGTTAATTTCTGAAGGAACTTATCCTGGTACAGATGAATGGTTAGAATATCTTGGATTCTTTGGTATTGCTATGAAGATATATTCTGCTGAAGATTTATTAGCGGGTAATAATTTTTAT
>CAZJGS010000189.1:0-4023 GCA_964545735.1 uncultured Spirochaetaceae bacterium | reverse complement strand
TATTTATCTGTTATAATTCATTCGACATTGGAGGTTTTGTTATGCAAAAAGATATTCTTTTATTTTTTATTAATATAGGTAACCCTTTTTTCGATTTTATAGCTAATTTCTCTTCTCTTATTGGAGAGCAAACAGTTTTAATTCTTTTATTAGTCATTGTTATGTATGCTTATGATAAAGATAAAGCCTTTGCTATTTGTGGCTCTTTCGTAATTAGTTTGTTTTCAACGGGAGTATTAAAAGCTCTTATCAAAGCACCAAGACCTTTTACAGTTTTAAATGAAATAAAAGGCAAAAGAATAGCTACAGCAACCGGGTATTCTTTTCCCTCTGGCCATACAACAGGATCTGCAGCTATGTATTCATCTCTATCCTTTGCCATAAGAAAAAGAATAATATCAATTTTTTGTGCAATAGCTATTGTTTTAGTTGGGCTGAGCCGCATGTATTTGGGTGTGCATTGGCCTATAGACGTTGCAGCTGGGCTAATTATTGGTGTTGTTTTATCTATGATTTTCTATCCTATATTTGAAAGAATAGCAAAAGATTCACTAAAAAAATACAAAACAAGTATTATCATGGGTATTATAGCTTCCACTATTTCCTTAGTGCTTAGTATTTTACTTCACTTAAATATTATTGATATGATTGGTTTTAAGGATTTGATGAAAATTATTGCATTTGGTGGAGGTGGTTTCTTAGGAATTGCTTATGAGACTAAAAAAATAAAATTTAATATTAAAGGCTCTATAAAAATAAAAATCTTAAGAATACTAATTGTTATTGCAGGCATGTTGTTAATACAATTAGTTCTTAAAGCTATAACACCAGAGAGCATTTATTACCTTGGCTCTTATATAAGGTACATGACTGTTGGTTTGTGGTTAACAGCAATTTTCCCAAAATTATTTAAAAAGTTATTTGTTTAATAAAAAGATATATGCCTCAAATTGTTATGCACCCCGTTATTTGGATTAACCCAAATAAGGAGTGCATTATTTTATCTCTCATAAAAAGCCTCAATAGCTTTTATCAAATAATAGGTATCTTTTGTCCCACCTGTTTCATAGGGAGAGTGCATAGCAAGTTGTGCAACTCCAATATCAATTGTACTAATTGAATAAGATCTACTTATTAAATTACCAAGAGTTGAACCACCTGGCAAATCAGAGTTGTTTACAAATTCTTGGTACGGTATATCAGCATTGTCTAATATAAATTTAAATTGTGCAGCAGATGATGCATCAGTTGTATATTTTTGATTAGCTGAGTGCTTAATTAATACCCCGCCATTTAATACAGGTTTATTAACAATATCATTCTTTTGAATATAATTAGGATGTAAAGCATGGCCATTATCACTAGAGACCATAAAACTATTAGCTTGGTATATAGCTTTGTCTTCCACATCCCATTTTAGTGAATTTGCAATTCTATCAATAGTTATTTTAAGAAAATCACTAAGGGCCCCTTGTTTTGTACCACTTCCAACTTCCTCATTGTCAAGAAATAAAGCCATGTTTATATAAGAAGATGGTTCTGTATTAATTAAGGCAGATAGGGATGTAAATACGCCCTGTAAGTCATCTATCCTAGGGGATGAATACATTTCATTATCGAGCCCCCAAATACTTGCCTTCATTCTATTATACAAAAACAAATCACTTGAAAGTATTTGATTTTCTTCAACATTTAAAGTTTCAGCAATCAAAGTATTTATTGCGCCTTTTTTATCACCTAGAGCTAAAATAGGTAACATATCAACTTGCTTTTTATAATCCATACCTTTGTTGGCTTCTCTATTTTGGTGAATAGCTATATTAACAATTGTTAATAAATCTCTGTCTATTGTTATTAATTTTTCTTCTATTTGATCATTTATTTTTACAAAAACTCTTCCTGCAATTGAAAGAGGTCTATCAAACCAAGGTGCAAGCAACATTCCCCCGTACCCTTCTGTATTTAAAACAGTGTAACTATTTTCTTTTACAACTTCAGGATTATTTTTTAACTTAAAGGTAGGAGAATCTGTATGAGAGGCTACAATTGAAAACCCATTATATTCTTTAGGTACTTTGAATGCTATCAAAGATGAATTATTTCTTTTTACATAATAGGACTTATTAGTAGCAACATGAAAACGGTTCTTTTCATCCAATTGTATAAATCCAGCGGCTTTTAAAGTTTTCTCAATTGTCTCAACTGCTTGAAAGCAAGTTGGGCTTTGCTTGATAAAATCTATAAGATTATTGGTCGAATCAATGTATATATTATCCATTTTTGTTGCTCCTATATTTGAAATAATCATACCACATTTATTATAAAGAGCCTAGAATTTAAGAAAAGAAAAATGGCTCTCCAAGAGGATGATATAATGACTCATATAAGTGCATAGATGAATAATACACTAACCATTTAATATGAGTCATTTTTTATTTAAAAACTGTAGCCAACAGCAAAGCTCATCTGAATATCAGAGTGATTACTACCTAGCTCATTAAGATAAACATCTACAGTATCACCATAGTCAACACAATCCACCACAGTGGGAGTATCGCTTTTCATGTTTACTATATTTACATAGTCAACATTAGCTTTAACATACATACCAGGGACTTTGTTTATATTATATTTTCCACCTGTGCTAAGAATAAAAGTCCTCTCAATTACATCTCCTGAAAGAATTGTAATTAAATCATTTTGTCCATTTTTACCATAGGCGCTCCATTGAGAGTCAATTCTCTTATTACCATGCCACATATACATACTATTAAAGAAAACAGACCAGTGTCCAATGTATTCAAGTGAAGAAGTAAAGTTCAATACAATGGCATCACCACCATATTGATATCCTAGACTCATACGTTTGTAATCACCACCGTTGTTTAAGTTTTTAAATATTGCATCATAGCCATAGCCATGGCTATAGCCAGCTATAGAAGAATTTGTTACTCCGTCCAGTCCTCGTAAATAAAGAAACGGATCTGTAAAGGCAGCTTCAAGAGAAGTCTCTACTATAAACTCATCTTTTAGTGGAAAAGCGGCTCTAGCACCAAGCATATAACCCAATGCATTTGGATAAGCACCTGGATCGGGCTGCATTGTTTCTCCTAGGGCTATTTCGTCTATTGCTAACTGAACATAAAAATCAACATATCCAAAAGGATTTACATCAATTTCAGCGGTAAGAATAGAATTTGCAAGGCCTCTAATGTATTCATTATGGAAAAATCCAAAGGGATTTATTGAAGCCAGATTTAATGTATTTTCTTTGGTTTTATAAACGACTGCTTCGCTTAAAGCCAGACCCATTTTATCATTGAAAAAACTAAATTCTAATCTGTGTGCCAATAACATTGTAAATCCAGGAAAATCTGTCACGGCCGATTGAAAGGTTCCAATGGTCAGAGCCAAACGAGCCAAAACTGCGGTAAGGAAAAGTAAAATCTCCATCAGCTCCAAAATCTGCAGGCGGTAATAATGATACATTTGTTACAAATAAATTTTTATAAAGATAATTTCCTCCCGTTTACCATGATGGTTTCCAAGAGAATTCATAAGAAGTGGTGCATCAAAATAAATATAAATATTATCAGTACTCCAAGTCTCATATTCAATGTCTAAAAATTTTGCTCTGTCATTAAATCCATGAACCCAGTACTCTTCATCTTTAAATACTTCATTTGTATGCACATACATTTCAAAAATAGTATTTATATTAAAGGTCATTCCTACATCACTGCCCATCATAATTTTGGGTTCAGTAGATAACTCATCAGCTAAACTGTCATATACTTTTTGAGTGGCGGTTGAAGTGGGATGTACAAAGCTAAGCATATCTACAAGCTCCGCTTGACTCCAAGGACCGGCAGTCGATGGAAGAGAATGGCCTTCCATTAAATAAAGTTTTTCCATTGTAGAATATACATCAGAATCGACAGGATAAATTTTTTGTACATTGTTCATAGCCCCTAAAAAACTTAAACAACTGACAAACAGAATTAGTGATAAAACAATTTTTTT
>CAZJGS010000188.1:0-4036 GCA_964545735.1 uncultured Spirochaetaceae bacterium | reverse complement strand
AAATAGAGATGACTATAATCTTTATAGCAATGAGGCATATTATTATGGAAAATAAATCTTATATTTTGAAAAACGCAACTATAATTGATGGTGATAATAATCCAATTTTTAAGGCCAATATTTTTATAGAAGATTCAAAGATTAAAAAGATATTTAAAAATGATGAAGTATTTAACAAAGAAACTATAGTTATTGATTGCAAAGATAAAATAATAACACCAGGCTTTATTGATGTTCACGGTCATAGTGATCTTCAAATATTAAGAACTCCAGATATGATGTGTAAAATTCAACAAGGTATTACTACAGAAATAGCTGGTAACTGTGGAATAGGTGCTTTCCCAATTGATTTAAATGATAAAGGTATAGTAACTTCCATTTATGAATTAACTAAAGATGTATTGGGCTCTTACGATTATAACTTTAATGACTTTTCATCCCTTTATGAGATAGCACAAAATTCACTACCTAATACAAACGTTTTGTATTTACAAAGTCACACAGCTCTTAGAGCCAATGCACTTAGGCCAAATCCTAATAGAAAGGCAAGTGATAGTGAAATACAAAAGATGTGTGAACTACTCGATATTAGCTTAAAACAAGGGTGTATTGGTCTATCTACTGGTCTTTATTACGCACCCTGTTTGTATGCAGAAGAAAAAGAGCTAATTGCTCTTTTAAAAGTAGTTAAACAAAACAATAAGATATTTGCCACTCATCACAGATGTGAAGGTGACAATGTAATTGATTCACTAAAAGAAGTAATAAACCTTGCAACTAAAGTCGGTGTTAAATTAGAAGTTAGTCATTTAAAGGCTATTGGTATAGAGAATCAAAAATATGTACCACAAATGTTAAGAATGATAGAACAAGCAAAGGAGAATAATCTTGATATAGGGTTCGATCAATACCCATATGAATATGGCTCCACTTCTCTTTACAGTCTATTACCACCTAAATATCTTAAATTGACAAATCTTGAATTAAAAAAAGCTCTCAATGATGAAAAAGAAAGAGCTATAATAAAGGATTTGATAATAAATGCTAATAATTGGGATTCCATTATAAAGATGTGTGGTTTTGATAATATAAAAACTATGTATTTAGAGAGTCAGAGAGAATTAGAAAATAAGAGTATAAGAAGCTTAGCTCTTGAGTTAAAAAATAGACGTGATGATGATTCTTGTTTTGAAACTCTTTTTGATATTTTAGCAAAAGAAACTGGAGTTGCACTGATGATTGATACAACTCAAAGTTTTGAGAGTATGGATATGATATTAAATCATCCTATTATGTGCTTTGGAACTGATGCTATCTTCAGTGGGGGAGATTTACCCACCCATCCAAGATCTTATCAAAGCGGTGTACATTTAATTGATGTATTTTACAAACAAAGAAAAAGTATAGATTTGGTACCTCTTATTCATAATATGAGTGGTAAAAGTGCAAAAAGATTTAATATAGAGAGTAGAGGTGTGATTAAAGAGGGTAATTATGCCGATTTAGTTGTTATGGATATAGACAAACTAAAAGATGTATCTACAATTAATGATTCTAAAATTCCACCAGAAGGAATAGAATACGTGTTTGTAAATGGAATTTGTGTTTATAAGGACAAGAAAATTATAGCCTCTCATGCAGGTAGTATTCTAAGACAGTTTTAGTTATTAGAATCGTTGCAAGAATTGTTTTGTTCTAGGATTTTTAGGATTATCAAAAACCTCCTCAGGAGTTCCTTCTTCTGCGATAATTCCATCATCCATAAATATAACTCTATCACTTATTTCCTTTGCAAAGGCCATTTCATGAGTTACAACCACCATGGTCATTTTTTCTTTAGCCAAATCTTTAATAACTTTTAAAATCTCACCTGTTAATTCAGGATCCAGGGCCGAAGTTGGTTCATCAAACCAAAGTACATTTGGTTTAAGAGCTAGGGCTCTTGCTATAGAAACTCTTTGCTTTTGTCCACCGGATAATTGAGACGGGTAAGCTGCTGCTCTATCCTTTAAGCCCATTTTATCTAAGAGGCTAAGAGCGATTTCTTTTGCCTCTTTTTTATCTTTTTTTAAAACATAAATCAAAGCCTCTGTTATATTTTGTAAAATACTCATATGAGGGAATAGATTAAAGTCTTGAAATACTAATCCATTATGAAGTTGTATTTTTCTTTTTTCTTCATTACTTAAAATAAGATTATTATTATTGCACAGAGTATCTCCGCAAATAATAACTTCTCCACCTTCTATACTTTCAAGTTGGTTGATTGCTCTAAGGAGTGTACTTTTACCACTACCGGAGGATCCAATTATAGATAAGACTTCACCTTCACTTACAGAAAAAGAAATATCTTTAAGAACTAAAGTATCTCCATAGCTTTTTTCTAAATTATTTACTTCAATTATATATTTATTATCACTCATATTTTCCTCTTTAATCATAATAACTTAGTTTTTTCTCCATTCTATCAAAAACTTTTGAAACAACAGCATTCATGATAAAATAGAATACTCCAGCAATAAATAATGGGGTAGTACTAAATTCTCTTGCAGAAGCTGTTTTAGCTACTCTAAATACTTCAGCAACACCTATTGTTTGAGCTAAGGCCGTATCTTTTACAAGGGTAATAACTTCATTTCCCATAGCAGGAATTATTTCCTTAATAACTTGAGGAAATATTACATGGAAAAAAGTATGGGCTTTGGTAAAGCCTAATACTTTACCAGCTTCATATTGTCCCTTGTCAATTGATTGAATACCACCTCTATATATTTCAGCAAAATAAGCTCCGTAGTTAATAACGTAAGCAATAATGGCAGCATTTAATCTATCAAAGGAAGTACTAAATATGTAGTAAGGGGCGAAATAAACAAATATTAACTGCAAAATTAATGGAGTTCCTCTCATTATCATAATGTAAGTATTTATTAATTTACGAACAACCCAAAACCGGCTTTGTTTTGCTTTCGCAATTAATAAGCCAAGGGGGAGAGCAAAGAGTAGTGTAAAGAAAAAGATCTTTACACTTACTAAAGTTCCCTCTAACATTGGTATTAATAAGTGTGTCATTTGATTAATCTCCCAAACTAAAAAATTAAGGACGTGAATCACGCCCTTAAAGTAATTTTTTCTTATCTCTAGTTTTCAGTTACTACACTGATATCAGCATCAAACCATTTTGTTGAAATAGCTGCAATTGTTCCATCACTAGCCATATCTTGTAAAATAGATTGTACTTTGTCTCTAAGAGCAACATCATTTTTTCTAAATCCAATAGCATATTCTTCTTCAGTTAAGCTACCTTTTATGATTCTAAAATCTTTACCAGATCTTTTGATATTATCATTAGCTACAAAAAGGTCTAATAATACAGCATCAACTCCACCAGCTTCTAAATCCATTAAAGCTGTTAAGTTTTCACTAAACTCAATAATCTCTTTTAAGCTTGCTTTAAACTCAGGAGAAGCATCCATAGCATCACTTGCTGAACTTCCACCTTGTAATCCAACAGATTTCCCTTTTAAATCCTCTAAAGAATTGAAAGGAGAACTATTTTTTACAATTAGAATTTGTTGATTTTTCAGATAAGGTTTGGAGAAAAGAATTACTTTTGCTCTTTCATCAGTTTTTGTAAAACCATTCCAAATACAGTCAATATTACTAGTTGCTAATTCTTGCTCTTTACTGCTCCAATCAATTGGTTGATTTACAAGTTCAACACCCATTCTTGAAGTAACTTCTTTTGCAAGATCAATATCATAACCTACAATTTCATTGTTTTTATCTCTATATCCCATTGGTGGGAAAGAATCATCAAGACCTAAAACAAAGACACCTGCATTCATTACCTTTTCTAAAGATACATCTGCTTGGTTTTCTTTTGCGCCACTTGCAGCTATTGTAGCTACAGAAAAGATAGCTAGAACTAAAATAGTTAGTAGTTTTTTCATTTATTTAATCATCCTTAATTAATATTGAGGGAAGTATAATAAAATTATTTATAACATACAAGTAATAATGAATATTTATACAAAAA
>CAZJGS010000187.1:0-4042 GCA_964545735.1 uncultured Spirochaetaceae bacterium | reverse complement strand
ACCGGAAGGAAAGACGCGTTGGACCTATAGAATGATTAGTAATTTTTACAATAATACAATATCATCAAATAGCGTCTCTCATACCACAGTTATGAACATTTTAAGAGCTGAAAAAATAGTCTTAGAATAGAAAATAAGACCTATTAAATTTACATACACTATAAAATAGGATTTGTTATCTTTACAAATAGTAAAAGCACAGATTTTCTCTTTTCCAAAAAAAGAGAGAACTTTAAGTAAAAATACCAGTAAAATAATCATATCTTTCCCAGGTATCCTACACTTTTAACAAGTTGCCATGCTATAATTTATTAGCCAAGGAGCTGTCATGAAAAGAGGAAACAATTACATAAAAATTAAATTATCAGAAAAAGATTTAGATTTTATAGATAATATAAATATAGATCCACTTGCAACAAAGCTTGAAAAACGAAGAGCAAGATTGTTGCTGAAGATATATAATAACAGTTTAAATTATTTTGAAAAAACAGAAACTAGCATTGCAAACAAAGAACAAGTATCATTGCAGACATTAGTAAGATTAAAGACTCAATTTAATGAAACTAATTCAATAGAACAAACTATAAGAAGAAAAAACTACAAACCTTTTACAACACGACAAAGAACAAACTCAAATCTAAAAAAAGAAATAATTGATATAGCACAAGCTACTCCACCAAAAAGTAAAAAGCGTTGGTCCTATAGAATGATAAGTAATCATTATAATCAAACTAGTCCTGTAAAAGCTATTTCTCACACAACTGTAAGAAAGATTTTAAATAGCAACAATATCTCTTTAAAATAGTTTATATATTATTTAACTTTACAAATTAGAAAACCTTCCGTACACTTTTACTTAAGTGAAGGAGGTTTCTATGGCTCGTAAAATTAAAGTAAAACAAATTCTTGAATTGAACTATTTGGGTGTTAGCAATAACAAAATTTCCGATACCCGAAATATATCAAAACATTCAATTCATGAAGTACTTGTAATGGCTAAGGAGTCAACTATAAACAATCATGATTAATGAAAAAGATTTAAAAATATTAAATACTTGCTTTTTCGCCTCTAATCAACAGGGCGTAAAGGGCCCTAATAAGTTTATTTGTTGTAGCAATCATTGCCTTTCTATGGGGAAAGCCTTGTTTTCTTTTTTTGGAATAATATTCAGCCAAAACAGGATTACTCCTAAGGCTGTTAGTGGCCATAAGATAGCAATACTTTCTAAGCACCTTGTTTCCTCTTTTGGATATTCTACCGTGCCTATCTTCATTTCCAGATTGATAGATAGTTGGATCAGTTCCTATGAAAGCTATCAATTTTTGGTAGCGACTGAAGTGGTGAATATCCTGAACTTCAGCCATGAAATGAGCAGCTGTAGTGTCACTGATACCAGGGAAAGAAGTGATGATTTCCATTTCTTGGGGATGAAGCTCTTTTTCCATATTTATGAGAGCTTTTGTAAGTTCTTTATCTTCCTTTTTGAAATAAAGGACAGTTTTAGCCTGATGCTTTGTTATCGTGGCATGGAGGTCTACACCAACAGAGTCTTTAGCCAATTCCTTAGCTTGTTTAGCAAGTTTTTTATCTCGCTCTGTACTTTTTACTCTTGGTCCTCTAATAGCTTTAGCAAGCTGTGTAATGGAGGCAGAAGCTACTTGTTTAGACGATCCGTAAACAGACAACAAGTTGAGCCAAGAATCAGTGAAAACACCGATATCATACAATTCAGGGAAGGATACAGCTATATCCCCCTTCAATCTGGTTTTAGCTTTTGCAAGTGCCTCACTGTTGGAAAGTCTATCTCTAGAGAGGAGTTTACTTTCAGATTCCAATTCTGTTTTTCTCCCTTCAAGTTGAATACTAGGGTTGTTTGCATACCCTGCAATAAGGAGAGCATCAGACTTGTCAGTCTTAGTTTTCCTTAGAGTAATAGTATCTTTGTATTGCTTAATAAGCAATGGATTTACAACATAGGCACTCATGTTGTGATTTAGTAGATAATGATAGCAAGTTAAATGATATTTTCCAGTAGATTCCATGACAAATGTACTATCTTTGTTAATTGTGGGAGTAGATAATAGTTTGTTAAAACCAGTTTTATTTAGTGGAAAATCATCTTGTGCGATAACACCTGTATTGCCAAGAATACAAAATGTAGCCGATGTACTTGAAATGTCGATACCAACGATACTCATACTTAACCTCCAGGGTTAAAAATAGGTTCCATTTTCCAATCTCCCGCATGAATGAAACTCTAAGGTTTAAACAATATGAAGTGACCTGATATTTGCAAAATTGCGAATCAGGGTTTATTCTAATTAATAGAAAACTAGACTATTACGTATGCAAAAAGGTATACAAAAGGAGATCACTTCATGTTGGCTATAGACGAATCTGTTATTATTTATATTGGTGTTGATGTACATAAAGAGTCTTATTCTTACTGCTCTTATTTGCCAAGTTCTCAAGCATTTTTATTTGAAACGACTTCCAAAGCAGATGATAAGAGTGCTATAAGGTATATTGAAAAAGTGCTTAAAGAAGCTAGGAAAGCAACAGAAGAAAACTATATAGCTCGAATTGGCTACGAGGCTGGACCAACAGGTTATGGACTTAAGAGAAAATTAGAAGCAGCTGGCTATGATTGCAGGATAATGGCACCTACAACTATTGCAGAGACGAAAGGTGGCAATCGTGTTAAAACTGATAGAAATGATGCTAGAAAGCTTTCTAGGGCTCTCTGTTGGAACGCATATAAAGAAGTTGTTCCTCTTTCACCAGAAAAAGAATCTACTCGTTCTTATGTAAGAGCCAGAAACTCAGCATCAACGAAATTAAAACAGGCTAAACAACAACTTAAATCATTTCTTTTAGCTCAAGATATACATTATCCTGGATTAGCAGATAATTGGACAGGTGCCTATAACAAATGGCTTAAACAACTTAAATTTGAATTAAATAATAACCAAGAAGCTTTTAATTACTATATATCTGAGGTATCAGAGTATGTTCAAAAAGTTGAAGAAATGGATAAAAAGATTGAAAGAATATCTCAACAAGAAGAATATAAAAAAGATGTAGGAAGACTTAGATGTTTTGCCGGTATTGATACTCATACAGCTCTTTCTCTAATAGTAGAAATAGGAGATTTTAATAGATTTAAAAAGGCTAAGGATTTCTCAGCTTTCATTGGATTGTGTCCGGGTCAACATTCTAGTGGAGAAAAGACTCTTAGCACTGGAATAACAAAGGCAGGAAATTCTTTGATTAGAAAATTGCTTATGGAAAGTGTTAATTCCATATCTAAATCTCATGTTTATTCTAAATCAAAGAGATTAAAAAGCAGACAAAGTGGACTTTCTCAAGATGTTATAGATTATGCCGATAGAGGTTCTAAGAGAATAAAGAATAAGATGAGAAAACTTAGAAACAAGGGTAAAGCTTCAAATGTTGCCAAAGCCGCTTGTGCAAGAGAATTAGCTTGTTTTGTTTGGGGTATGATGACTAATGACATTTATGGAGAAATTAAAGATTGATTATGATTTTGATAGAATATTGTATTATATATGGTTGCATTAACAGACTTACAACAGTCAAGATTTTGTTACCTTCGAGTTGATTATAGAACACCATTTGGTGACTTCTGAGTTTAAACAGAATGAACAGTAAGCGGGATTATTGATCTAAGGTAACCAACCCTTGTATAGGAAAGTAGTCATAAAGCTGAAAAACTGATAGGTCTGTTTATGGAACCCTATATTGTAGAATTATTATAATAATACTAAGGAATTAAAAATGAACAAAAAATAAATTAAAAATAAACGAAATAAGTATTGACAAGAGGTCACATCATAGGAATCAACCGATAGGGAAAACTGGGACCGAGGACAGACTCCTTTTGAAGCTATAATGCTTAAATAGAATGAGGTCCTCTGTCCACAATTATATCACTTTTAAAATATATATCATCTATTTATTTTAGGTGGTAATAAATAAGAGAAATTATACTGGTATTATAGACCAGTTAATATTAGGAGA
>CAZJGS010000186.1:0-4048 GCA_964545735.1 uncultured Spirochaetaceae bacterium | reverse complement strand
AATTGTTATTATTTACTAAAACTAAAATGCTTATTTCCAAGGACCTGTATAAATCTCATATTTATCAATAAATAAATCAACAAGTTTACTTGCTTTAGAATAAGTATTAACCAAAGGATTTAGCATCAAAGCTTTTATAGCAATATCTCTATTTTTTTCTCTAATTGCTTTTGAAGCCATTTTTTCATAATTCTTCATTCTAACAAGAAGCTCTTTTTGCATAAATGGAACATCTTCTATTTTAACACTCTCACACTTGTCTTTAGATACGTGACAAGTAATTTCAACAATATCTTCATCATCTAAGAAACTGAGAGCCCCATTATTTGGAATAGATAATACCATTTCTACAGGAGTTCCTGAGACATATGCTTTTATAAAGTTTAGTGCAACACCTGCATATCCACCTTGATCCTCTTCATCAATAAATTGCTGAAAGGTTTTCTCATCAGTATGTTCTATTCTATCTAAACCACTTTCAATATTGCCATAACTATTTTCTCTAATTAAATAATAATGCATGAAAATAGAAAAAGCTTTGCTAAAGTCTTTGTCGATATCAACTGATTTTAGAGCAGTCATCATTTGCTTGTTTACTCTTTCAATCAATTCACCTCTTGTTTCAAGAGACTTGAGGATATTTTCTATTTTAACATCTTCATAGAAGTAATATTGAAGATATTCATTAAATAGACAATTACCCATTAATCTAACAAGTTCATGAGAAAAAATTCTCATGTCAGAATTCATATATAAATCTGGATCATTTAAAAATGAAGAAGTTACATCTTTATTTTTAACTTTCATGTCTTTAAAAAATGAAAGATGATTTAGACCATAACACTTGATTGAAAAATCATTAGCATCAACTGCATACAATCTTTGTAATTGTTTAATAAATTCTGAGGGACCATCACAAATACCGTAAACATTATCATATCCCAAATCTCTTAATGTTTGAGTAACTATTCCAGAGGGATTGGTAAAATTAAAAACAAAATAATTTTTATGACTTACTTCATCTGCAATCAAAAGATAAGCTTGTAAAGCACTGATAGATCTCATAGCCATTGCAAAACCAGCAGCACCTGTTGTTTCTTGACCAAGTAATCCTAAATTTAGACAACTTCTCTCGTCAAAAACTCTAGATTCATCCTCACCAACTCTCATAGCTGTAATTATAATGTCGGTATCTGTTAGTGCTTCTCTAGCATTAGTAGTATAGCTAAATTTTATATTGTTATTTATAGTATTTGAAATCTTTTTTGATAGTTTTCCAAATATATTAAGTTTCTCTTCATTATTATCCATGAAAACAACTTCATCGATATTTGCTATTTTAGCATTTGTAATTATAGATTTTGCTAGAAATGGAGCTCTTACTCCACCTCCTCCTAAAACTGTTAATTTCATATTGTTCCTCCAATAATTATTCTATTACTTTTAAATTTTCAATTTTTTCCCAAAGTTCTTTGGTAGAGGGAATTCCTGTACTTCCGCCAATAGCAGAAACACTTAAACTTCCTATAAAATTTGCTAATTTTAAACTATTTTCAAGGCTGTAGCCTTTAACCATTCCATATATAAATCCAGCATCAAAAGAGTCCCCAGCACCTGTTGAATCAACAACAGTTGTAGGAAAACAAGGAACATTTATAATATTGCCATCTTTTAAGGCATAAGCACCTTGTTTACCAGCTTTTACAACTACATTTGGACAAAATGTACTAAGTTGATATAAAGCCTCTGCTATAGTATTCTTTCCAGAAAAACATAAAGCCTCTAACTCATCTGGTACAAACAAGTCAACTTTTCCAAGTAGTTCAAACACTTTTGGATCCCATTGCTCACTTTCATCATAACCAACATCAAAAATTATCTTTTTACCTAACTTTTTCAATCTATTTGCTAAATCTAAATATTCATCAATTTTATTGTGATCATAATTATGTAAAAAACAAAAATCACAATTACCAAGAACTTCATCACTAATAGAGTACAAATCTAGTTTTTCCAAAGCACCTCTATAAGTTATAAAAGACCTATCTTTTTCATCACTTAATACAATAGAAGTCCCAGCTTTTGTATCATTTAGTATTGATACATTTGTAATATCGACACCAACTTCAACTAAACTATCTAAAAGCATTTTAGAAAATAGATCTTTACCAATACATCCATATATAGCTATATCCAAACCAAGTTTAGCAAGAGCTAACGATGAAATTGTGGCTCCCCCACCAGGGGTGATATTTAAATCATCTACAAGTCTTTCCTCTCCAGGTCCAGGATATTTCTTTAACCCAGTAATTATAATATCGGGATTAATATCTCCAATTACCAATACATCATATTTTTTCATAAAATCCTCTATATTTTAACATGAAAGCGCTTTCAGTAATTCTAAAGAACTTTCTATTTTATTTTCATTTTAACATTTAAATTGTTGTTACTGAATTTCTCTCAATAAGCTTATAAGGCGTATCAACTCTATTATTATTAATAGTAAAAACTTTATCATCAATTTTTAGATAATTCTTTTTACTACCATTACTATTTATAATAGATTTAATGGCAAGTCTTCCTATCAAATTAGCTGACTGAGCTACTGTGGTAAGAGACGGTCTTACCATTTTCGATAATTCTATATTATCAAAGCCAACTACAGAAATATCCTGGGGTACAAGGTAGCCTAGATCCATAGCAGCACTTTCTGCACCTATTGCCATCTCGTCACATGCAGCAAAAACTGCAGAAGGAATGACTTTTCTTGAAAGTAACTCTTTCATACATTCGTAGCCTGTATCATATGTATAATTGCCTTGTTTTACAAAATCGGGATTTAGAATTATATCATTATCACTTAAAGCTTCTAAATACCCCTCATATCTTAATTGGCCACTGGTTCTATCAACCATATCACCAGTAATCATAGCTATCTTTCTATGACCTCTATCTATTAAATATTTAACAGCTTCATAGCTTGCTTTATGATCATTTACATTGAGACTAACAGAATTATTAAGGCCTTCAATAAAAACACTAGCTTGAACAATAGGAAAATCACAATTATTTAAAACTTCTTTGCTTTTATCATTTCCCTTTTCATGCATTAACAACAAACCATCTACATACATTTGTTTTAAAAGTCGAACATATTTTATTTCTTTTTCTATATTCTCTTGAATACAACAAAGAATAATCCTATATCCATGAAGACTTGCTTCATCTTCAATAGCAGAAAGCATCTTTGAATAAAAAGAATTGGATACATCAGGAATAATTATTCCAATTAAATTAGACTTTTTAAGAGCTAAGGTACGAGCAGCTTGGCTTGGATTGTATTCAAGTTCACTTGCAGCAGCTAAAACACTTTCTTTAAACTTCTCACTTACCTTAACTTTACCGTTAAGAACTCGTGAAACAGTTGAAATTGATACTCCTGCTTTTTTAGCTACATCATCAATATTAGCTCTCATACATACCTCTCTTCCTATTACTTTTTAACTTCATAAAATTTGATTCTAAATATTTTAATTATATCAAATGGATTCATCCATTTTAAACCCTTTATTAATACCTGCAACAATAAAGACTCCTAAAACAATTAGTAATACACCCATCATATTTGCATAACCATAATTATTGTCAATCAATGAGGTCTTATATAAATATAAAGGTAAATTCAAGGTTGAATTACCGGGGCCCCCATTGGTTGTTAAGAATATTAACTCAAATTCTCTTAGCATACTTGTTGCTGCAATAATAACACAAGTTCCTAATATATTTCTAATCATTGGAAGAATAATCTTAATATTAATTTGCCAATTAGTTGCTCCATCAAGTTTAGCAGAGTTAATTAAGTCTTTTGGGACTCCAGAAATTCCAGCTAAAACAAGAATTGATATCAAACCAGAATATAAAATCCAAGTTAATGTAACAGTAAGAAAACTTGTTTCAATTGAAAAGAACCAGTTCCATTGAAAAGGTTTGCCAATTATAGAAGAGATCATTGAATTTATTAGACCCAATTGAGGACTAAATAAAT
>CAZJGS010000185.1:0-4107 GCA_964545735.1 uncultured Spirochaetaceae bacterium | reverse complement strand
TAAAGACCGTATTATGATTGAAAAAAGAAGGAAAACTGAATTTGGTATGAATTACTGCTTTTTAGCCTATAGGGTAATAAATCTTAACCTTGAAGAAATTGATAAATTGGTTATAAAAACTTTACGAGATGTAGATGTAGCTTATTATAATTTTGATAGCAATACCTTATCTTTTCTCTTACCAGCTACCAATAAATCTAATGATTTCATATTGGAACAAAAAATAAAGAAAAATTTCAATAATAATTTGACAAGTATTGATTTAAAACAATCGGAGGAATGATGAAATTTTTATTATTTATTTTTCTAATGATATTAGATATAATTATTTTTATTTTTCTCATCATTTTTGAAGAGTATTTTATACCCATTTTAATTTTACACACGCTTATTTATATTATTTCTTGGAGCCTATATTTAAAATTCGATAATAAAATGCAAGAGGTTCCTTTTTATATAATCTTATTTATGCCAATTTTAGGACCTATATTATTTTTCGTATTTTACTTTAGTATTAATTATTTTTATGGAGATAATGAAGTTATTGATGATTATGAGCAAAATCTTGATGCAAATTTGGAGTTAGAAAGCAGAAAAAGACTTGATTACGAGAGAGAAATAAAAACCATGAGTTTTATGGATCTCCTCTCATTTATTGATCCTGAAAGAAAAAAAGAAATATTAATTGATTCACATTACTCTACACAAATAAATAATGCTAAAATATTAAAAAAAGGTTTAGAATCAGAGGATAAAGAAGTTCAACATTATTCAGCAACACTCTTAAATAGTAAAGAAAATGAGTTAACAAATAATATCAGTTATTTGCGTGAGAGATTTAACGCTACAAACAATGAAAAAATGCTAGATGAATTAATTAATTCTTATCAAGTTTATATACATTCCTCTTTGATAGAACCGGACAGTATTGATATCTTTAGAAATGAATATATTGACGTTCTATTACAAAAAGTAAATAGAAATACTTATGATTTACACTCTCTATTACAGCTATTCGATGCTTATATTCAAATTGATGATATTTATAATGCAGAAATAATCAATGAAAAAATTAAAAAAGAATTTCATTCAAATAAGGATACAAAATTAAATCACCTAAATATTTTATATAAAAGAGGAAATATATCTCAATTAAGAAATGAATTAAACAATTTAGATAGTAAAGAATTAAAAGAAAATCATAGATTAAAAGAACTTCATGATTTTTTTATAGAGGAGAGATAGGATATGATTATATGTATGATTGCTGAAGGCGCCTACCCTTATGTTGCTGGGGGCGTTTCAAGTTGGATAAATCAAATTATTTCCTCCTTTCCTAATCATGATTTTAAAGTTGTTTCAATAATGCCAAGTCAAAAAGAAACAACTGAATTAAAATATACTATTCCTGATAATGTTGTTAAAATTACAACAATATATTTGGATGATTATTTAGAAATAAAGCACCGGAAAATTAAAAAAAATCCAAGGTTTACCAATACTGAAAAAAAAGAACTTCGAAAGTTAATTAGAATAAGCAGAGATGTAGATTGGCAGTTCATTATTAAGTTATTTGATAAAAAATATAGGTTAGGATCTTGTATCGACTTTTTGCAAAGTAAATTTTTCTTTGATGAAACAGTAGAATATTATAAAGAAAGTTTTAAAAGAGAAGTATTTAATAATTTCTTTTGGACAATCAGAAATATGTTACTTCCTTTGATATATTTGATTCAGCAAAAATCTGAAGCAGCTGATTTATACCATTCAGCTTCAACAGGCTATGCAGGAATATTAGCAACTTCTTTTGCCTATAAAAT
This sequence comes from uncultured Spirochaetaceae bacterium, assembly GCA_964545735.1. Lineage (GTDB taxonomy): Bacteria > Spirochaetota > Spirochaetia > Sphaerochaetales > Sphaerochaetaceae > Pleomorphochaeta. The sequence continues at coordinate 2,287 of CAZJGS010000185.1, read as the reverse complement.
TAATAAACCATTTTTATTATCTGAGCATGGTATATATGGAAGAGAAAGGGAAGAAGAATTATTAAAAGCAAAATGGGTAACAGGAATTTACAAAAAAGTATGGATTGATTTTTTTTACTCAATTTCAGCTGCTGCATATAATAGAGCAGATGTTATCACTTCATTATTTGAAGCTAATAGAGATATTCAAATTAAGTTGGGTGTAGATCCAAAAAAAACTGCAATTACCCCAAATGGAATTAATTATGATAATTTAAATATTGAAAAAAAACCCCATGAAGGAATTAATGTTGCCTCTATTTTAAGAATTGTTCCAATAAAAGATATCATGACTATGATAAGAGCTTTTAGTATTGTAAAAAGTAGAGTAAATAATGTTAAATTTTATTTGATTGGTCCTACTGAGGAAGATTCATCTTATTTTCAACAATGTACTAATTTGGTAAAGTTATTAAATCTTGAAGATTGTATTATTTTTACAGGTCGAGTTAATATCAAAGAATATTTAGGTATAATAGATATATTAGTTTTAACCTCCATATCGGAGGGACAACCACTTGTAATACTTGAAGGTTGGGCGGCTAAAATACCATTTATTTCAACAGATGTTGGTAGTTGTAGAGATTTATTACAACAAGATAAATTTGAAAATGAATGTGGTTTAATAACAAAGTTAGCATCTCCTAGTGATACAGCTAATGCTATTTTAAAATTAATTGCTAGCCCAACTTTGAGAGAGAGTATGGGTGAAAATGGTTTAAAACGAGTAAAAAGACTTTATAATGATAAAGTATTGATAGCAAGTTATAAAGAAATATATGATAAATTATTCAGAAAATATGATAATTAGGGTGGCATAGATTATGGCAGGAATTGGATTTGCATTAAAAAAAATGTTTCAAAAAGATACTTTTTCAAATAGAGCTCTTGCTTATTTATACTCATCATTTATAGCAGCAGGTCCCTGGATATTAAGTGTCATATCTATAAATTTCTTATTAGTGATTATGAGAATAATCAATGTAAACAACGTTGAAAGAAATCTATTTTCTGCTACTATTGTTTATAGTTTTTTATTTTCGCAACTATTGGTTGCTCCGGTGCAACTGATTATAACTAGATATATATCAGATCAATTATATCAAAAAAAATATGATATGATTAAGCCAACCTTTTTAGGAATTAATAAAATAATATTTTTTCTTAGTATAATTATATGTTTGGCTTTTTATTGGAATAAACCTCTACCACTTTTATATAAAGTTCTCTCTTCGTATTTATTTGTTATAATTAGTGAAATATGGGTAATACTTATTTTTTTAAGTGCTGTAAAAAATTATAAACTAATTGCAAAGGCTTACCTTTTTGGAGGCATATTGACAGTTGCTTTAATTTTTTATTTGGTTGAAAATCCAATTTACTTTGAACAATTACAAAGCTCAACCAATTTTTTAATATCTTATGTTCTTGGTGTTACATTAATTTTAATATTTTTTCTTTTTAACTTTTTTTCAACTTTTTATTATGGGAAAGCATATAAATATGATTTTATAAGATATTTTGGTAAATTTGCTTCATTAGGTTTGATTGGCCTTTTTTATACTTCAGGATTGTGGGTAGATAATGTAATTTTATGGTTTAGTGATTTTCAAGTAGTAATTTATGATACTTTCATTTTTGCACCATTTTACGATAATGCTTTATTTCTATCCTATCTAACCACTATCCCTTCACTTGTTCTATTTTTAGTAATTATTGAAACAGAGTTTTTTATTTTTTACAAACACTATTTTGGTTATGCAAACTCTGCACACCCCTTAGAGGTAATCGAAAAATCAAAAAGAGAAATGAGAGAATCTCTACTCTACAACCTCACTTACACCTTCATGGCCCAACTATTAATTAGCATAACACTAGTTTTATTAGCTAATCCTATTTTTAAATTGCTTCAAATTAATTATTTAATAAGAGATATTTTCAAAGTTACTACAATTGGTGCATCTTTTAATATATTCACCTTTATTTTAATATTAGTACTTTTATATTTTGAAAAACGGGGTAAAGCGTTATCTATAGCCTTCATCTTTTTTGTACTTAATGGGAGTTTAACCTACTATTTCACTACAAAACCTATTGAATATACCGGTTATGGTTTTGCAATAGCAGCTTTTATAAGCTTCTTAATTGCTGTATCCTTTTTAAGAGATTATCTAAAAAATATTAACTATTCAACTTTTGCACTTCAACCTATTTATTTAAAAGAAAAGTCTGATATTTTTGTAAAATT
>CAZJGS010000184.1:0-4114 GCA_964545735.1 uncultured Spirochaetaceae bacterium | reverse complement strand
CGTTCCCGCCATGTTCCTTCCTGCGAACTGCCCTTTTCGGGATCGGGGCGATATTCGAAATTGACAACCAGTTCCCCGTTATCATCGAGAAATGCCGGGTCTTCTTTGTTTATGATGAAAAAACGTTTGCCGTTTTCAGACGCTTTTACATTACCGTGCTCGCCTTCTGCAGCATCAACGATTTTGAAATGCACCCGCCGCGGTTTTATTTCGGTGTCTTTGAAAAGACCCAGGCTGTCCTCTTTCTGCAGCGCCAGGACTTCCCTGGTCTGCATAATGTCAAAGGTGTAATTGCTAAAATATTCCGACGTCTTTATGTAATACTGATCCATGTTGGCCCAGACGAGTTTTACTTCTTCTCCGTTATAGGGAATTGCAAAGGGAGCCGCCTTGCCTGATGTTTCGCGTGTATAATAACGACGGGAAATGAAGTCACCGTTGTCGTAATAACGCTCGAAAAAACGATAGAGGTGGTCATATATTTCGCCTTCCCCATCCTCTGTTTGCAATGCCGCTTCATATTTCGCCCGGGCTTCCATCACTTTCGGCGCACTTTCTGGATCAACTGCGCCATATTCCTTGGCAGTTTTAAGCTCTTGTTCGTATTCAGTCTTCAGTCGCGCTTTCTTGCTCTCATCGACCGTACCAAATGCATCTTCTATGACGCCAAGCAGGTCTTTATCGAGAAACTCCGTAATCTGCTCCGCCTTGGCATGCATAATCCGGTAAAAGCCGAAGTCCAGATCGGGTTGATCAAGCTGGAAAAGTCTTTTTAGAAGCACGATAAGTTTCTGCCGCTGTTGTTCTTTCGTCGGCATATTCTTCAGTCCTTTCTTGTCTAATTCACCAACCACCGAATGGTAAAGAGTGGTTGAATTTCCGTTTTCTGTTTCATTCTTTTTTCGAGGGCGTCAATAAGCATATCACGCTTCTCGGCTATTTCGTCTTCAACATCGAATATTTTTTGACGAAGCTTTCGTTTCTTTTTCTCAAGTAATCGGATTTGTCCCTGCAGTTCCCTCTGTCCCTGCATAGTCGTTGCCAGACGGGCCTGCCTGTTCAGAGCGCGAATCTGCTTTTTTGTGTCGTCGAGTTCCCTGCCTGCGGCGACTTCCATGTCGTCGGCCCATTTGTTCAACTGCTCGCGCGCTTCATTAAAATGGCGGCTGTTTTGTTCAAGAGAGCGCGAAATTGTTGCCCGTGCATGTCGGTTTGCCTCGGATTTCAACCGATCTTCGTATCCGGTCTTTGTTATATTACTGTTTACAATATGGCCACCGCAATGAAACAGTTTTTCACACGTTTCCTGGTCAAGAGACATACCGTCATCAGTAAAACCAGAAAAAAGCAAATACTCTTCCCTGTCGAAAGAATCGATGCAAAGACGCTGTAAATGAAGCAAGCCAGAATTGTGCCGAATGTTTTCAACTACGGTGATCTTAGCGGGATGGTTCGTAATATCAAATTGGACTTCGGCCGCAGGTGTCTCACAGCTTTTGCCGCCACTGGTAACACATTCTCCAAGAGGATGGCTCAGACGGTAGAGAAAATTTCCCGATATGTTCTCCTGATTTTTAGATATAAGGTGATACCGTCCAGTTGGACTTTCAGGAATAGGCGACACAAAGAGATCAAATGAAAGTGACTTATTGTCGAATTTTGCGTTTTCATTCAGGACATGGCGTGTAAGATCCCAGAACATTTTGCCCATACGGTCAAGGCGTTCATGAGTACCTGCAAGATTTACTTTCAACCGCGCGTGGACATCTTCATCAAAGTGTTCAAGAAGAGTTTGTCGCGCATCTTGCAACCTGCTTTCAATTTTTTCATCAAGCTCGGCCTGAAGCGCGGCAAAAGCCTGTTCAATTTCTTCCGACGTTCTGCACTGCTGATATATTTCAAGGACTCGACGCTCAAAATCCACGCCTGATTCAATGCTGCCCAGCACTTCATCAGAAGCTCCAAAAACACCGGTAAAGAGATTAAATTTTTCTTCGAGAAGTTTGTATACCCGCTGGTCCGCAGCATTGCGTTCATTCAGAAAATTAATCACAACCACATCGTATTTCTGACCATAACGGTGACATCGGCCGATACGCTGTTCTATCCGCTGCGGGTTCCATGGAAGATCAAAATTTATGACCAGGGAACAAAACTGGAGATTAATACCTTCTGCGCCAGCTTCGGTTGCAATGAGAATACTTGCAGAATCTCGAAAACGCTCAAGTATGGCCGTTCGAACATCGATTGCCCTCGATCCTGTCGCTCTCCCGCTTTCCCGGTTCGCTTCAAACCATTCCTGATATATGGCGGTTGATTCCGGCTCCCGGTTGGGGCCGTTAAAGGTCAGAACCTTTTCAGCAAATCCGTTGGCTTCCAGATAGGCTTTCAGGTATGTTTGTGTCCTTCGTGATTCGGTGAAAATAACGGCCTTTTGCGCAGCACCCATCTCTGCCATTCGCGAGAATCCGATTTCCAATGCCGTAAGAAGCGCGCGATTTTTCGTATCGACGCCGATATCTTTCGCACAGCGGATATAATCATTCAGTTCTCTGATTTCATCATCTAACTTCTGTAAATCAATTTCGACGTCATTTTTACTTCGATCGTTATCGGCTGTTTCACTAACATGCAGATCTTCTTCATCTTCAAGAAGCTCATCGATTAAATCATCGTCAATTTCTTCATCATAGATGACGTGCTTAACCAAATCATGATTCGCCTTCACTTCGTCCCTGAGTCGTGCAAGACGATCTCGCATTACCTCCAGTGTACCGACAACGGCATATGATGAAGATGCCAGGACTTTCCGTACAAGCAGAATTATTAAATGTCGCTGTCCGTAAGGCAGGGCATAATTATCTTCGCGCTGCAGATATTTTGAAATGGCTTCGTATAGTTTATGCTCCTGTTCAGTCGGTTTGAACGGACGGGTAATCAACCTTCTTTCCGTATAGCGGATATATTCAAGCACCTGACGCCGGAGCGTTCTTATGCAAAAGGATTGCAGACGATCCCGCAAGTCTCGCAAATCAGCGCTCGTCGATGTATATTGTGTCCTGAATGAGGGCAAATCACCGAACATGTGTTCATCTATAATCGTTGACAATCCATATAATTCGAGCAACGAATTCTGAAGGGGTGTTGCTGTCACAAGTATCTTGCGGCGTTCTTCAATCGCCCAACGAAGATTCTGGCCCATCCGGTTGCTTGGACGATAGGCATTGCGAAGTTTATGGGCTTCATCGATAACAACCAGATCCCAATTGATAGCACGCAGTTCCTCAGCGTGTAAGCTTGCATAATGCATTGAACAAATAATGATGCGGTTGTCTATAAAAGGTGTCGGATTTCCATTGCGTTGTGTCTCTCGATACGCTTTGGCATCTATAATAGTAGAAGGCACATTGAATTTTTCGATCAGTTCCAGATCCCATTGCTTTCGTAATGAAGCAGGACATATCACAAGAAGACGGCGACGCCGTTCTGCCCAGTATTGGCACAAAACAAGGCCTGCTTCTATGGTTTTCCCCAGACCTACTTCATCCGCGAAGAGCACTCCTTTAGAAAGCGGTGATCTTAGAGCAAACAATGCCGCTTCAATCTGATGCGGGTTCAGGTCAACACTCGCATCAAAAAGAGAGCGAGATAATCGTTCAATGCCCGTTGCACTGTGACGCGTCAGTTCGTAGGCAAAATATTTGGCGTGGTATGGGGTTATATTGGCGTTATTTGTCATTTTTACTTTTAAAGAATCCTTTATCGCCCATGCTTGCCTTACGCATGAAAAAACCCCGCCTCTGTTTGAGAGATACGGGGTTGTTGTGATTATCTGCCATCTTTAGAACCTTTCTTGTGCTTGGAAAGAAAAGATCGGTTGTTGCTTAATTCATAGAACCTTCTGTTATATTGATAAAGCTTTTGTATACTTAACGAAAAGCGTTGAAATGTCAAGGAGATTTAGATTATTAACGGGTGTTCTTTATCTGTGGATACCTTCACATCAATAAAGGTAAAAGCATAGCATTTTGATTCCCGGTTTTTTTGATTTTGAAGATCATGAGGTAATAATCGATTTCCTCTCGAAACAATTTTGAGGACAGATAGATGGCGT
>CAZJGS010000183.1:0-4124 GCA_964545735.1 uncultured Spirochaetaceae bacterium | reverse complement strand
TTAGGATTTATATCAAATGCGGGAGAGAGAATCTATCCGCTTGTAAGCAAGCTTAAGTTGTGCAACGGATTACAACTCGCTCCGCTCGTTGTGATCCGGTTTTGGGAAGAAGAAAGGCTTAATTCCTTACTATAAACTTAATCGCAGACTTTACTTCAAGAAATCAGAAGTAATAAATTCCTTACAACATAAACGCAGAAAGCTGGAGCAGTAAATATTATTGATACTATTGTTACATGTGTTCACGATCTTCCTACGCATAAAGAATTAAAAAGGTAATTCAAAAGAAACAGCATTTATTCCAAAAGAACCATTCAAGAACTTTATATACTCTCTTTACATTCACTAAAATCCAAAATATCATGCCATATAGAAATATTATCATTTCATTTTTTTATTATGTCCTGCTCCAGCTTAAACTTGCACTAACGGCCCGGCGGTAAAATTATGTATGCGTTATCCGACGACAGCACCGGGCAGAGTCCTGGTTCTTTAGCCGGGAAATTGTCACGGTGCAAGGAGGGTATGGCACGAGTTTTTGCAGTCCAGGTACAAATTTTATTGAGCATTACGAGTGTCGCGGTACAAAGTTGGTAAGTGTACGGGAATTTGTCCCGGTGCAGAAATGATTTAAACAACCAATGGCGCGGTCGCGGTACAAGCTTAACGGATTTGTCTCGGTAGCAGGAGCAAAAGCAAAAACCGTGGCAAGCTTATTAATTATACCGTCCGTGTTATGGGCCAGGCCCTATTTTTTTGTCTTGATACGATGTAATTGTCGTGATATAAGAATTTTATCTTTTTATTAATCCGGTTCGATCAAGATATTAGTTACGGAGAAGATTAGATTATTAATCGAGGGTCGGTAGAAAAATTTTAAGATACTATTACATCTGCAGGCTCACTCTTTGCCAAGCTCAGGTTAAAATGAAGGCTGATGAGGCTTGGCAATGTGTGTACGTGCATCTGCTAAGAAATTGTTATATATTTAGTAATCTTTATTCCATAGCGGTAATCTTCCATTAATTTCGAAAAATCGTTGAATTAACAGGCCTTCAACAAATCCCGGAAGTTCTTTGTTGTTTATATCAAATGTTACAAACCAATAAATATCTAGAGCATGTATATTTTCATTCAATAATTTTAAATCAAAAAAGTCCTGTCTTTTAACTCCTTCTTGCTTATTATTTAAACGACCTTTTAATCCTTGATCCTTAAATATCCCATTCTGTTGCATTGTGCCAGACTTTCCAATATAAACAAGCTCTATTTTCCCATTGGATAATCGAACAATATAGTAGATCCCTGGCAAGTCTGGAACACTTTTACTCACCAGCTTTAGGTTATCGCCCTTTTTGAAAAAGAAGTGACCGTTATTCTGATATTTTTTGATCTCGTCAAACATTACGTTAAATAATGTATTTATTTTTAAACTTGCATATGATTTTTCTGACTGTCAATCAAGACTTGCAATCTCGAGTATCAAATCTTCAATAATTTCTACACGTTCTGAATCTGAACCATATGGCAATGCACTCTCGATACCTTCTGATAGTCCATTATTGTCCAACAAACTTTCGCATTCTGCCTTTAAATAGTTCCTGACATCTTCGTCAGCATTTCTAATATTTCCTAGAATGTCTGTACAATTATCAAGGATATAAATAATGTCTTCAAAATCATGACTTTGTCTCAAATCATTTCCTCCACGGTCATGATGTGCATCAAACTTTGCAGCTAAATAGTATTCCGGTGGAAATACATATATTTCAGTACCATTAGGCATCGTTTTAAAAATTTTATTTTCTACGCCACTTGGATACCATGGATTGTTGAAGCCAAGGACATTCCCTTCTGTTGGCATAACATCGACTTTAATTTCATGATATACCCATCTGCATATTGGTGCCCCTTGAGAATTGTCATTTGCAAATCCTTTAGCTCTTAAGTCTTCTTCAAGTTCTGTTAATCCCTTGTATGAACTTAATTCTATTGTACAGTCGACATCTTGCGTAGGCCTGATATCTGATGAAGCAGGATCATCAGCATATAATTCAGCTATAGCTCCGCCCACAAATACTATATCGTCCTTTAATTCTTCTAAACCATCTGCTACAGTTTGTAGCATTTCAATATTATCAGTTGGCATATTTCATTTTCTTTTCAAATTCTTCTATTGCAATTTTAACTTCTCTTGCTTTTCCAACTCTAAGAGTGTCAGTAATGGCAAGTAACTCATAAAATGTTTTGTCATCTTGTGCTACCTCTGGTATGGTTTTATAAAGAGGCTCGATTGCCTGGCCTCTTTTGATTCCTTTGGCAAATGGCCAAACATAAATGTCTCCTCCCTGTGAAATTTTTTCACTTATTGGTGGTGCAGAATGCGCAGTTGGAATGCCTCGGACAACCGCCCCTGGCTCTACCGGAAAGACATACTTTAATCCATAAATTAGAAACTCCTTAAATGAATTAGCATTAATACTTCTCTTTCTACCATCAATTAATCTGGCAATTTTACATCTGTTTAACGCTTCAGATACTTCGGATGGACTTAATTTAAGTGCATTAGCAATATCAATATTATGCCAATTCTGATTTTGCATTGAAAGTATCTTCAATAACACTACAATATCCTGTGGACGCATCCCATTATGTTTTTTCATAACGAACATTATTAATTCGCGATTCGCGAATTGCAAATATATCAATATTATTAACTCATACAAAATATAAAGATCTAGTATTTAATTCAATGGCAGTAAGAGTTCCATATCCAGTAGTATTTGAATAAACACAACCAGTATCAATATTAATCACATTTTTACTGGTAAGAACTATTTCTTTACATACATCCACCGGAATCGGTCGATGGCCATGAATAACAATCTTGTTAATAAGCGACGAGTTTTCATATGTTTTTTTACACACCCAAATCATAGAATATTTATCAGCAAAAGGATTACTATGACCATCATTAAATCCGGCATGAACAAAAAGGTATTCATCTAAAGCTATATAATAATCTAATCCTTTAAGAAATTCAATGTACTTTGGTTCAATATCTTTCAAGGAATTTATATTAAAACTTTTAAGCGTTTCAGCACCTCCATTTTGAATCCATTTTGAGATAAGTTCTTTATCATTATAGGCATCAACAAGCATCGATTCATGATTTCCCATTAGAGGAACAATATCAAAACCTTTAGCTTTAAGACTAATTATATAATCGATAACTTCTTTGCTTTGAATTCCTCTGTCTATATAGTCTCCGAGAAGAATAATTTTATCGGCCAACTTAATCTGAATTATTTGTTCTAATAAGGTTCTGAATGCATCAAAGCATCCGTGTATATCACCTATGGCAAACAGCCTTTTGTTCATAGTTTAAAAGAATTGAATACTTACAAGTGAATGTATTGTAAAAATAGTTAAAAGAAATTTGTGTTAGGGTTTAATTGCACTCTTTTGCAAGCTTTGTATGTGAGTAGGCCAGAGGGGCTTGCAAACGTGTGCAATTCATAATCGGTAATTTTAAAATTTTTGCGTGCGGGCTAAGTCCCGTTAGATGACGCAGAGTTATCTTGTCAGGATGCACACTCTTGACAAACTGGAATTAATCTTTTTGTCACCAGGAGAAATACCGTCTATTGGCATCCTAAAAATTCCTTGCCCCTCAAAAGCCCGAACTAAAGAAGGGATTACATTTTTCCGGCATGCTGAAGAAAGTAATAAACCAAAGGTGGACACAGAATAGTAAAATAGTGTAATTGACAGACAGGGAACCATTATATTTATTACGATAACATTTGAAAATGCATTCAGTTATTTAAAAAACAATAACAATCTTTTGGATTTATAATATGTTTGACGTAAATTTATTGGCATAAACCAACTACAACTGAAAATACATGAAAAATAAAGTAAATTCCTTTATACAATCGTTACGTTAGGCACAATAGTGAAGTGCAGACAGATAAATTGTAAATAATGGTTAAATTAAATATGGGATTAAATTTATTTTTAAACTTATTTTACTGTTAGATTTGTTAAAACTTTATATAAAATAATACACTACTGTCCGACTAAAATAATAAAAGAAGGGGTACTCCCCAAAGGTTTCCCCC
>CAZJGS010000182.1:0-4128 GCA_964545735.1 uncultured Spirochaetaceae bacterium | reverse complement strand
CATGATGGTGAACATGATGGTGAACATGATGGTGAACATGATGGTGAACATGATGAAATACAAATTAAATCACGAAAGGTTTTAGAATTTTGTAAATAACCAAAAACAAGAGCAGAAATTCAGGAGTTTTTAGTTATTAAGAGTAGACCCTATTTAAGTCAAAAAATTTTGAACCCTTTAATTGAAAAAGATTTATTATTGTTAACTCTTCCTGATAAGCCAGCAAGTAGAAAACAAAAGTATTATTCAAGTAAAAAATGATATATATTATAAAGTGGACCCTATTTCTAGGACACTTTAAATAAAACTTAATATATATATCATATTCCTTGAAGTTAGAGTTGCTTAGCTAAGCAACCTTTTTCTTTAAATGTAATATCTCTAAAATAGAGATATTTTTTAATCTAAAAAATTTTAGTTTGAGTTGTTTTTTATAATGATTTGATTCTAACTGCTTTTTATAGTATTTATAATACCTTAATTTGAGTTTGGAAGGGTGGTAAGAGTGTATTTTTTGCATAATAATGCACTGGCTTTTTAGATATTCTTTATTCTATTCTACTAAAGTATTAAAGGTAATTTATGAGTCTTTTTTTATTTGTCCTAACTTATAGATATATAGTACTAGGTGTACCTCTAATAAAATTAGCCCTCTAGTTAAAAAAACTAAAGGGCCTTTTCTTATTATATCTCTTTAACGGGGAATCCTAAATCATCTAAAATCTCTAAAACTTTGCTTTTGAAAGCATCTTCAATTTCGATGGTTTTATTCTGTAAAGAAATTTCAGCGTTAATATTTGCTTTTTTTAAAGCCTTTTCTATTCGTCCTGTACAATGACTACATTGTATATCATTGGCGTGTAATTTAACCATAATTTTACCTCATTAATTTTCTTAGTGTTACAAGTAATTCATCAATTACTTCATCTTCATTATTGTTTTTTATACCATCAACCACACATGTCTTTATGTGATTGCTTAATAACTCTTTGTTAAATGCATTGAGAGCTGATTGGATTGCTGATACTTGTGTTAATATGTCTGTGCAATATATTTCATTCTCAACCATTTTTTTAACACCCCTAACTTGGCCCTCAATTCTACTTAATCTATTTGATAGCGACTTGAGTTCTTTATCGTCTCTGTGCTTATGTTTTGTAGAGTTACATTCATCCATAACTAATTCTCCTAGCTTATTTTCTTATATTTTAGTCTTAAAGCATTTGATACTACAAAAAGAGAGCTTAGAGACATTGCAAAACTTCCAACCATTGGGTTTAGTAAGAATCCACCTAGTGCAAATAATACACCAGCAGCAATTGGTATTCCAAGTGAGTTGTAGAAGAATGCCCAGAATAGATTTTGTTTTATGGTTCTAATTGTTAATTTACTTAATTTGTACGTTTTAGATACATCTAGTAAATTATTATTCATTAATACAACATCTGCAGATTCAATTGCAATATCACTTCCGTTTCCTATAGCAAAACCAATATTTGCTTGAACTAGGGCAGGGGCATCATTAATTCCATCGCCTACCATAATTACCTTATTACCATTCTTTTGATACTTTTCAACAACTTGCGCTTTTTCTGTTGGAAGCACTTCAGCTTCAACATAATTAATATTTACTTGGTTAGCAATTGTTTGGGCAGTTTGAAGATTGTCTCCTGTTAACATAACAACTTTTAAATTTTGATCTTTAAGTTTTTGTATTGCTTTTATACTAGTTTCTTTGATTGTATCTGCAACACTTATAATAGCTTCCATTTTGCCATTGATAGCTATGCACATTGGGGTTTGGCCTTTAAGAGCAAATTGTGAAAGCTTTTCATTAAATTCATCGTAACTAATATCATTGTCTTTTAATAGTTTAATATTACCTATAACAACTTTATCTTTATTGGTTAATGTTGCAACAATTCCTTTTCCAGATATGCTTTCAAATTCATCGACCACCAGTGTACTTTCTATATTAGATTCTTCCATCTTTGACACAATTGCTTTACTTAATGGATGTTGTGATACTTTTTCTACAACTCCAGCTATTTCAATTATTTTGTTTTCACTTATGCTTTTAGAATAAACTTGAGTTACTTTAGGTACTCCTTCAGTAATTGTACCTGTTTTATCAAGTATAACAACTGTAGCATTGTGTATTTCTTCTAATGCTTCACCACTTCTAATTAAAATTCCATTGTTTGCAGCAACTCCTGTTGCTACCATTATTGCTGTTGGTGTTGCAAGACCTAAAGCACAAGGACAAGCAATGACCAAGACAGAAGTAAATATATTAAGAGCAAAACTAACATCTTTTCCAAATAATAACCAAACAATTGCGGACACAAATGCAATTACAATAACTATTGGTACAAATACTCCTGCAACCTTATCAGCAATTTTAGATATTGGAGCTTTTTTACCTTGAGCATCTTCAACAAACTTGATTATTTTTGAAAGGGTTGTGTCTTCTCCAACTCTTGTAACTTTTATATAAAGAATTCCTTCTTTATTTAGACTTCCTCCAACAACTTCATCTTCTATACTCTTTTCTACAGGTAGACTTTCCCCAGTTAGCATGGATTGATCAACAGCGCTACTGCCTTTTATTACAATACCATCTAATGGTATTCTACTTCCAGGTTTTACTAGAACTATATCCTCTGGATTAACCTTATCAATTTCAACTTCTCTATAACTGTTTGTTTCTATATTGTCGACTATTAAAGCGGTATCACCTTTTAATTCAATTAGCTTTTTAATAGCATCTTTTGTTTTTCTTTTACTTTTAGTTTCAAAAAACTTACCCAAAGATATAAATGTTAATACCATCGCTGCAGCATCAAAATATAGTGTATTAAGAGATGATGGATAATCTTGTATTAAAAAGGACATTACAATACTGTATGTAAATGATGCACTAACACTTATAGCAACAAGCGAATCCATATTTGGGTTTTTGTGAAATAATGCATTATACCCATTAATAATATAGTTTCTTCCAATTACAAGAACTGGAATTGTTATTAATATTTGAAGTAATACCCAGTTTTGAGGATAAGTCATTTTGCTAAAAATCTTAAACAATGGAAGATTTATCATATGACCCATAGAAACATACATTAATATAATAGAAAGAGTTATAGATGTAATTAATCCATATTTTGTTTTTCTCTCAGTTTTTTCTTCTCTATCTTCTTCCTCTTTATTTGAAATCTTTGCATTTTGTTTTTCTTGTTTAACTCCAAAACCAGCATTTTCAACCTTTTCCATAATTAAGCTCGGATTGACTTTATCTTGATCATAAACAATTGTCATTTTGTTGGTAGTAAGATTAACCTCGCTAGTTTCTACGCCTTCTAGCTTTCTAGTAACTCTTTCTACAGCACTACTACAAGCGGCACAAGACATGCCTTCTATATCATATACTTCTTTCATACTTATCTCCTAAATACCCTAATAGGGTATATAAAAGAATATACCCTATTAGGGTATTATTCAAGAGGTAAGATTATTTTCAACTTAAAATTATTTAGATTTTTTAATGAATTTTGTTATTACTGTTTTGCTTTTTAAGAAATCGTATATCCATTTCTAAGGGAGAGCCACCACTTTAAATAAAATCAGTTGAAAACTGGTCCACTGTTAAATTGTAATAATCAATACTTAATTAAAATTGCAATTGAACAAGGAAAAAAAGTGAAAACTTCCAATTTTCTACTAAGATCATTTAAGGTTTTACTCACTAAAAAAGTTTAAAAATTAAAAAATTAGCGTTTGATAAAATTATTGTGTTTCGTCAAGTACTAATCTATAAAAACACCATCAGTTTTCCAACTTTTAATCATGGAATTTCCAGTCTTTTATCACGTTGATATTTTCACATCAATCAACCATTAATGAATAGGATAAACTCCAATCATTGTTACCCGTTTTTATCAGATGTCCATAATGGATCAGGCAAACTATTATTGGTGTGAACATCTTTTCAATTCAATAAAAATGAAATTTTTATAATTAATAAATTTTTTAATGTAAAATATTATGTTTTTAGATTATAATAGGTATATTAGGAGTCAACTATAAACAATTATGATTAATGAAAAAGATTTAAAAATATTAAATACT
>CAZJGS010000181.1:1586-4236 GCA_964545735.1 uncultured Spirochaetaceae bacterium | reverse complement strand
AATATCGGTTAAATCTAGCATTTTCATTGATACATTGTGTGTCAAAATAAAAAATTAATGAAGCTATATTTCATTATTTGATTTCCCATATATACCACAACATTAGAAATTTATTATATGGTTAACTCTAATCTTTATTTATAGCGAATATTTTAAGTGTGTTTCTTTTTGCTTTTATAAAACTTGTGATTTTTATCTAAAAAAACAACAAAAAAAGTATTTTTCAAATTACTACAATCTAAGCCTTCTACTAGATCTGATACAACAAATCCAATTAAACGTTTTTCACCAGTAATGCGAAAACTTCCCCATTTAAGCCCATTCTCAGGTAAGTCTTGAGGCAGAACATAATCACTTATATCTGGAGTAGGAAAATCCCCATAAAGTTTTAACCTTTTTTCATTTTTAGATTCTTGTAAACTTTTTTTTGAAAATTCCTTTATTTTATCCATCAAATCAGCTAATATTTCTTCATTTTGCCAATCTTCAAAAGACTGACTATTTTCAATTTTTCTAAAATAACTAAAATTAAAGCAACCTAAATTTATTATATTTTGATTTAAGTTATTTTGTAATTGAAAGCTTTTTAACTTTTTATCTTTTCTTGGATTATTTCTATTTTTTTTTGGTGCCAATGTTAGGTTTTCCTCCAAGATCTCCATTGTTATAAAGAGCAGTTAATGATCTGTCATTTCTTATAGGTAAATCTATTTCATCTGCTCTATAACAATAGCTTTCTCCACTTGCTTTTTCAAAAAAATAAGATCTATATTTTTTAGCTTTATCTAATAATTGTGAATTATGAGATGTAAATATTATTTGAGCATTTTTTTTATTATTTTTTGCTTTAAAATTTGATAATAATTCAAATACTATTTCATCATGCAATCCTCTATCTATTTCATCCATTATTATAATACCACCATCAAGTAAAGTTCGAATAAAATATGAAAGAATATTAAATAATTTTAATGTACCAGTTGATTGGGAATAAGCTAATAATTTTTTATCCCCCTCTTCTGTATGGTGATAGAACACAGGGTAATATTTATCTTTGTCTTTTAGGGTGGAATTCTTATTAAGTTCTATTTTAATATCAGTTATTCCCATATCAAAGCGTTTTAACTCATTTGTTACGATTTTTAATAATCCAGGATTATCATAATAAAGTTTATTTATATCACCTTGAGCTAACACTCCTATCCCAAAGTAGTTTACATTAGAATAACAATTTCTAAAAAAGTTTTTGAAAGGATCACTACTCACTATACCATATTGAAAAAGAGTTGAAAAAAATGAAACATTATCCCTATATACTATTTTTTTATCTGTGCCAAAATAATCATCAACAACTTTATCTTTAACTCTACTGACAATTCTTTTTCTTTTAGCAGTTCCCTTTTGTAAATATAAGCGTTCTGAATAAACTTTTTTCTCCCTTAATACTAATTCATATTGAAAGCTATCTTTTGTTTTATTAAAATCATCTAAAGTAAAATTTAAATAAAATTCTGCTTTATCGTCATTATTAAAAAATGTATCATATGCAATATCCTCATCTGGGTCAGATTGAAATGAATCTCTAGCAAAGCAAAAAATAAAATATAGAATTTTTAATGCATTTGTTTTTCCTGAGGCATTACTTCCCTCCAAACATAGCCAAGGAAATACTTTAGCCGTAGAAAAACAATATTCTGCTGGTGTATCTTTTCTAGAAGCTTCAAAACTTATTTGTAACCAATCTTTGAAAGATAAACAATTCTTTGCTCCATATTCTAAAATCATATTATTACCTCAATCTGTGTCAAATTCATACATAGTTTAGGCTTAAAAACTAATAAAGTCCACCTTTTTCTAAAGTTTTATCATATTTTAGAATATTTAGTCTAAAAAATTAAAAAAGGAATGATAGTAGTAGCTGTCTCAAAACTGCTTACCTATTTATTTTTGTCTTTAAACAGAGGTTAATGAGCAAAAGGAATTGTTTGCAAGTCCCTTTGCTATTTTATTGGAATTTCCATGCTCAAGAGTTAGAATTTACTTGCAAATCAAATGGAGTTTCAGAGTATTATATACAGACGTTAACATATCAGAACTATTTACATAATGATGTAGCGCCTGGAACAACATTTATTTTATTTGATTCAGTTCCAGGTGCTGGAAATGTAAAAAGGTTATATGAATCAGATAAAAAATCATTTATTGATTTTTTAAAAATATCTTATAATAGAGTGAATAAATGCACATGTGGTACTAATGGCGATACTGTTTGTTATAATTGTTTATGTAACTTTAGAAATTAATTTTTTCAAGAAAAAATGAAAAGAAGTTATGTAATAGACTTTTTAGAAGATATAATTAAATAAGCAAAATGATGTTTTAGATTTTATCAAAAGTTTGAATTGGGGTAATAACACAATTATATATAACCCAGAATTGACACTATAAGAAATAGTGCCAAAATACTAAAAACAGTTGTAAACTATTTAGGAAGCAGTGGCTCCTAAAGTGTCAACTAAATTGGGTGCAGACCAAATATAGAAAAGTTTTTTGATTTAATAAATTCTATTATTTCATAGAATTAACATTGTTTTACTCCGTTTAGTGTTATAATAAATACTTTAGAAAAAAATGCGCTATGGTGTAAAAA
>CAZJGS010000181.1:0-1486 GCA_964545735.1 uncultured Spirochaetaceae bacterium | reverse complement strand
TAAAGTGCGCTATGGTGAAATTTTACTTGTGTTTTTATAAATAATACTTTATAATATATGTAAATAGGGGGTTCTAATGATTATAAAAAGAAAAATATATAATAAGCTTTTATTTTGGAAAAGAAATAATGGTAAAACTGCTTTATTAATTGAAGGTGCTAGGCGTACTGGGAAAAGTTTTATTTCTACTCAATTTGCTAAAAATGAATATAAATCTTTCATTGTTTTAGATTTTAGTCTTGAAAATCCTTCTGTAATTGACTTATTTAATGCAGGATTGAATGATTTAGACGAATTTTTTATCAAACTTCAATTTATTTTTAATACTAAACTTTATAATAGAAATTCCCTTATTATTTTTGATGAAGTTCAATTGTTTCCAAAGGCAAGACAAGTTATTAAGCATTTGGTTGCTGATGGTCGATATGATTTTATTGAAACGGGATCTTTAATATCTTTAAAGCAAAATGTGAAAGATATATTAATACCATCTGAAGAAGAATCTATTACTCTTTATCCATTAGATTTTGAAGAATTTCTTTGGGCTATAGGTGATGAGTTTTCTATCTCTTTCTTAAAAGAAAAATTTGATAATTTTACTACTTTGGATGAAGTTACACATAAAATTATGTTAAAAAAATTTAGAACATATATGCTTGTTGGTGGAATGCCACAAGCGGTGATAAAATATGTAGAAACTAATGATTTAGAATTAGTTGATAATGTTAAGAAAAATATTTTGAATCTTTATAGAAAGGATGTAGGAAAATTTGCTGGGAATAATTTTTCAAAGGTTTTAAATATTTTTGATGAAATCCCTGCTAATTTATCGAGACATGATAAAAAATTTACTTTAGCTTCTTTAAATAAAGATGCTAAATTTAGAGATTATGAAGATTCTTTTATTTGGTTAAAAGAAGCTATGATAACTAATTGTTGTTTTAGAGTATCTGATCCTAGTATAGGTATGGGGTTAACTATGGATTCTTCATATATGAAAAATTATATGATGGATACGGGTCTTCTTATTACTTTAGCTTTTTTTAATAATAAATTTTTATATAACAAATTATATAAAGCTCTTTTGGAGGATAAATTAAATATTAATGAAGGTATGATAGTAGAAAATGCGGTGGCTCAGGTATTAAGGACAAATGGGCATGATTTATTTTTTTATTCAACAGTTAATGAGTCGAAACATAGAATGGAAGTTGATTTTCTTTTAAGAAAGAATAACAAAATTATACCAGTTGAAGTAAAATCAGCTAATTATACAAAACATAAATCTTTAGATTATTTAAGAGAAAACCATAAAAAAAGGATAGGAAAATCTTATATTGTATATACTAAAAATTTGAAAAAAATAGGTGATGTATATTGTATTCCCTTGTACATGAGTATTTTCTTATAATTCTTCTGTTGTATCTTTTTCTTAGATATAGGAAAAATTTATTAAACTCTGTTGGATGTTATTTTTATTCATTAA
>CAZJGS010000180.1:0-4291 GCA_964545735.1 uncultured Spirochaetaceae bacterium | reverse complement strand
CACTTGAAAACGGTATGTATGTTAACGGAACATTAATTGTTCAAGCTGGCGAATACCTAGAAAATCTTGGTGTAGTTGATATTTTAGTTAAAAATAACAAGGTTGTTTCACAAGAGGCCTTCTTAATTAAAGCTTCTGATGTTGTAGATCCTGCTAGCAGTATGCTTGCAAGTGCTTATGGAATTACTGATGTTCCAGAAGATCCTGCAGTAAAAGCTTATATTGCTGAAAAGGAAGCTGCACTAGACGCAATTTATAGCACTCCAGTTGCTAAGATTTCTAAAAAATTACAAGGTGAAAGAGCTGACGTTAGAACTAAGAAAACAAACCTTACAAAACTGATTTGTACTTCAATGACTGAAGCTTCAGGTGCTGATTTTGCAATCACCAATGGTGGTGGTATCAGAGCTAGTATCGATGCTGGTATTGTTACAATGGGTGACGTAATTAAAGTTCTACCTTTCAATAATGTTGTTACAGTTTCAGAATTAACTGGTAAACAAGTTTATGAAGCAATAGAATTTGGTTATAGCAGACTTCCTGCAGCCGCTGGATCCTTTGCTCAAACAGACTTAAAAGTTGTTTACAATAAATATGCTGAACCAGGTAACCGTATTATTATAGTTTACAATGATGGCAAAGCTATCAAGAAAGACTCAACAGTTTATAAAGTAGCTACTAATGACTTCTTAGCAGTTGGTGGTGATGGCTTTACAATGTTTGATAAAGTAATCGCAATCAGAGAACTAATGAGTGATGTATTAGCTGAATATTTAGCTGCAAATTACCCAGTAAAATAATTATTAATATATAATAAATGGGGCCCACAGAAAGTGGGCCTTTCATAAAAATAAAATTGATATAAAAAGATTTTTGATTGACATAATTGTAAATAACGTAAATTCGTTAGTTACTAAGAAGAGCTAAAAAGATTACCTGAAAAAATTCAAATTTTTGAAAAATCGTATTGACAGAAATTGTTCAATAAGGTAATGTTCCAATCGTTCGAAGTACTTAAGCGCCTGTAGCTCAGTTGGTAGAGCAGGTGGCTGTTAACCACCCTGTCGGGGGTTCAAATCCCTCCGGGTGCGCTTTAAAGATGGCTCTCAATTATTTGGGAGCTTTTTATTTTCTCTAGGTATGAGAGTTAATACATACCATGATGATGATGTTTTAAAAATGCTGTTTTGAAAACTATTATCATTAGAAAGAAACTTTCTTAAAGGAATTGACAATGGCAACACGAAGAGGCCCACGTTTTAAAGAATGTCGTAGATTAGGTGTGAATACTTGTGGTCACCCTAAGGCTATGGATCGCACATCCGCTCCTGCTTTTCGAAAGAAACACAAAGTATCCGATTATGGTATGCAACTAGCTGAAAAGCAAAAAGTAAAATCATATTATGGTATCTTTGAAAAGCAATTACGTAATTACTATGCTCAGGCAAGTAAATCTGAACAAAGAACTGGTGATGTATTACTTACAACGCTAGAATGTCGCTTAGACAATTTAGTATATCGTATCGGTTTTGGTAACTCAATTAGACTTTCACGTCAATTGGTTTCACACGGTCACATTATTGTAAATGGTAAGAAGGTAGATATTCCTTCATACCAATGTAAAGTTGGCGATGTGATAGCATTAAAAGAGAAATCTCGTAAAAACGAAGCTTTCAAAAAGAATTTTTTAGGTGCAGTTAAATTTAAAGTTGCATACTTAGACAAAAATGAAACAGGCTTCGCAGGTACTCTTTTAAGAACACCAGAACGAGCAGAAGTTCCAGTTGAAATCAACGACCAACTAGTTGTTGAGTTCTACTCAAAATAATCTTTTTTAAGATTAATATAAAAAAAACTACTAGGCAGCATGCTAGTAGTTTTTTGTTTGTCTTATAAATTCTTTTTAAAATCAGTAAGATTTAATAATTCAAAAAAGTGATAAGTACCATCTTTTAATTCAACAGCAGCAACACTTTTTTTAAAAATTTTATCAAAAAGATTAATTTCCTCTATAGTGCTTGGATCTTTTCTATGTTTTATAACTTGTAATGCATTTGCTTGTGATACTTTAAAAACTTTTATAATATTCTCAGCATCTATGCTTCTTTTTAATTTAACATATTTAACTTTATTCTTTTTCTTTGGTTTAAAATCCATTCCGAATATTGAATGTTTTTTTTCAAAATCTTCAAAATAAAAGATATTGTTGATTTTAAACATAAATATGCCATATTCTCTAAAGGTTGAATCAGAACAGCCATACCAAGTAGCAAAAGTTTTCCAGGTTATTTTTCCGTCATATTGATTTTCTAAATCTTCTAAAAATTGTTTAGTTTCATCATCCATATTTTTTGCTTAGCTAAAAATAGCTATCCTCCAATTATAATATATATAGTTTATCCTTAGATTATTGCCAACTTAATCCTTGAATAATTATGATGATTATTGTAGCATGCAACACAGATTATTGAAAGTAATTAGTTCGAGAAAGAGTTGTAAGATAGGTAGTTGGCGATGGATTATTTGAAGAAAGATTTCGGAAAGATTCTAAAAAAGAATACTTTAATGATGAGAAGGTTATTATTACAAGAAAACACAGACTGCATGAGAGTGTACGATAGGAACCTAGAAGAATTACCTGTTAGTGTTGAATTATTTGGCAAATATGCAAGAATAACTGATTACAGTGAAGATGGACTTCCAATAGAATTGGAAGAGTTTGTTAAAGATATAGTTAGAAGAATGTGCTATATCCAAAGTGAAGATGTAGTTTTCCACAGAAGACATAAAAGAAGCGGCGGAGAGCAACATGAACTCCAAAGTGATAAGAGTGTCAGCTTAGAGATTAAAGAGGCTTCACATCGATTTAAAGTTGATTTAACAAAGAGAATTGATACAGGTTTGTTTCTAGACCATTATAAAACAAGGAAATTAGTAGAAAGTATAAGTTTTGATTTAAGAGTCTTAAATTTATTCTCTTATACTGGTTCTTTCAGTGTTTATGCTGCCGCAGGTAATGCCGCATTAGTTGAATCAGTAGATTTAAGTAAAACATATACACGCTGGGCAGAGCACAATTTATTGATTAATGGTTATGAAGGAGATAAATATCCTTGTATCACAGAAGATGCGCTAAAATATATTATAGATTCTGCAAGAAATAAAAAAACTTACGATTTAATAATTTTTGATCCTCCTAGTTTTTCTAATAGTAGAAAAATGGATCAAGATTTTGATGTACAACGTGATTACACAAAATATTTTAGATTTATCAACAATTTATTAAGTAATGATGGAAAGGTAATATTCTCAACGAATTTAACTTCTTTCCATATGGATCCAGGTCGCATTAAAGGCTTTGAAGTAAAAAATATAACAAATGATATTTTAGCTGATGGCTTTACAAAGAAAAAAGGGATTTCACGAACCTGGGTATTAGAGAAGGTAGGTAAAGTAAAACTAACCAAAGAAGATTATGAAGGAAAAAAATACTTTACTGTAAGAGATGCAGATAATAAGATTATAAGGAAAAAAAGAATGGACGATATCCAAAAAGAAAGCGAAAACAATTTCGAACAAATAATTACAGATTTAGAAAATAATTATAAACCCTCAAACGACAATTTTAAAGAAAACTATGATGAAGAAGAAAAAGAAGAAACCGTTGAAGTAGTAAATGCAGATTATAAAGATGCTATTGAAAACATTGATGAAAATCTTGAACTAGCTAAAAAAGCTGATGAAAACACTGAAGAAAATCTTGAACTAGCTAATGAAGCTGATGAAAATCTTGAAGAAACTTCAAAGTGTGAAGACACCGATTCTGAAACAGCAACAGATGATAGTGAAGAAACCGATTCTGAAACAGTATTAGATGAAAGTGAAGAAACCATTTCTGAACCAGTAGCAGAAGAAAATGTAAAAACAAATTTAGAAGCTGCAGAAGAAATGGATGAATTAGTTATATCTTGGGATGATGCACCTATTGCTTCAGCTGAAGATTCTATCGAACCTACAACTAAAAAAGAAGATAGACAAGATTTCTCTAGAGATCAAAGACCTTCAAGAGATCGACGACCTTCAGGCGATAGAGATAGTAGAGATAGAAAACCTTCAGGGGATAGAGAAAGAAGACCTTATGCCGAAAGAGATAGCTCTTACTCAAGAGATAGCAGAGAGCGAAAACCTTTTGGTGATAGAGACAGAAGACCTTCTGGCGACAGAGATAGATCATTTTCAAGGGATAGCAGAGATAGCAGACCTTCTGGAGATAGACCATATTCAAGAGATG
>CAZJGS010000179.1:0-4344 GCA_964545735.1 uncultured Spirochaetaceae bacterium | reverse complement strand
ATTAGGCTTTGGTGTAAGAATTAATTTTAACATCATTGATTTACCATATTTTATGGAATGGAAATCTATGGCTAGTAATGATTATGTCATTGGGTTTGAGCCATCTAATTCATCTGTTTATGGTCGAGCTTTACATGAAGTGGAAGGTAATATTCCTTTTATTGCACCGTACGAGAAAAAAATTATTTCATGGTCATTTGAAATTATTAAAGATGAAAATGAAAAATT
This sequence comes from uncultured Spirochaetaceae bacterium, assembly GCA_964545735.1. Lineage (GTDB taxonomy): Bacteria > Spirochaetota > Spirochaetia > Sphaerochaetales > Sphaerochaetaceae > Pleomorphochaeta. Next base: position 4,116 of record CAZJGS010000179.1, on the reverse strand, counting down.
TAAATTGATAGACAAAATAAAAGATTTTACGAATAAAGAGGAATAAAATGAAGAGATCAGATATTAATAATATTATAAAAAGCTTTGAGGCGTTATTACAAAAGAATGGTTTTGTACTACCCCCTTTTCTAGGGTTTACTCCAGAAAAATGGAATGAGATAGGAAGTGAATATGATGAAATAAGAGACAATATGCTTGGTTGGGATGTAACTGATTATGGAATGGGTGACTATGCTAATCTTGGATTGGCTTTAATTACTCTTAGAAATGGTAATGTTAATAACGATAAGTATACTAAACCCTATGCAGAGAAAGTTTTGATGTGTTACCCAGGTCAAGTATCTCCTATGCATTTTCACTGGAATAAAATGGAAGATATTATTAATCGTGGTGGTGGTGTAATGAGATTTTCACTTTACAATGCTACTAAGGAAGAAACACTCGATGATACTCCTGTAGAAATAAGAAAAGATGGACGAAGATATATGGTTCCAGCAGGAGAAGCGGTTAATTTATATCCTGGAGAAAGCATTTCTTTATATCCTTATTGTTTCCATGAATTTATTATTCCTCTTGATAGTGAACCTGTTCTAATAGGAGAAGTGTCTATGTGTAATGATGATAATACTGATAATAGATTCTTAAAACCTTTAGGTCGTTTCCCTACTATTGAAGAAGATGAACCACCTTATAGATTATTATGCAATGAATATCCTAAAGCTAAGTAAATAGAAAATTAAAGAGCTTATTTGAGGATGTTAAAGACTTTTAATAGGCTTTTATAAAAACATCATTGCAACACCTGCTACTGAAATAAGCGTACCAAGTATTTCTAGTGATTTTATACGTTTTTTTAGGAATATCAATTCATATATGAGAATAAAAATAGGGCTTATTTGAACAATAGCGGTTACTAAACCTACCGGTGAATAATTAAAAGAAGTTAATAAAAGAGACATTCCAATAACAGGACCTGTAATAGTGGCAAATAAAAGTAGTGAGAAATATTTCTTGTTTTTAAAAACAAGAAAATCATTCTTAAATTCTTTTCTAATAAATAAAGCAAATATTACAGCTCCAATTAAACCACCAATCATTCTAATTGAATTGGTGCTTACAGGACCCAAGTTAGATAAAGCACTTTTAGCTAATAAGTTAGAAACAGCTTGAAATATAGCTGCGAGAAAAGCAAATATTGTGCCTTTAATTTGATTCTTCTTTTTCGTTATATCATATTCTTTATTATGATTAAGAATTAATATAATTATACCAGTAATGGTAATTATAATAGCAAACAGCTGAAGAACAGTAAGCACTTCTTTAAAGAAAAGGTATGATAGTAGGGTAGTAATTATAGGGTTGAGAGTCATTATTACCATGCCCTCTCTAGGTCCTATATTAGTAAAAGCCCAAAATAATAGTGAATCACAGAAGAAATATCCAAGTAATCCTGATAGTAGTAAGATCATCCAATTAGAGGCAGTTGCTTGAATAAAGAAATTACCTTCCATAACAAATGCCATTATTATAATTATAGGTACAGCAATCCAAAGCCTAACATGCACTGAAGCTCTAATAGTAACCTTTTTACCTAAATAAGAATAAACTATTGAGTTCTCCGCATATGTAATAGCTGCAATTATAGCTAGTATTTGACCTATTAGTATTTCTGGGATCATCATTTATTTCCTGTTTGTATTTTGAGTATAATATTTTTTGGTAAGCATAATTTGTTATACCTTTATAATCAATATTAGTGAATATAAAAATACTAAATAAAAATTTCAGTATAAACAACTTTAGTTTTTGATGAGTTCTAATAAATGTTATGTGTAATAGCTATCTTTATTATTTTCTTTGCTTTACAAGTGATTAGCTCTTATGTACCTCGGCGGCAATGCTTACCTCTTCCTCTTCATCATATTTATAAAATTGAGGTTTTGTTATGCTTTTCATGAGATGTTCTTCAAGATTCTTATCAGTACAATATACATAACAGCCCTTCATTCCACGAGTCATAAGAGTTCGGTATGTGTTTCTTATTATTTTATCAATTTCCTTTAAAGCTTCAATATTATTTTTTTTTGCAGGACCTTTAAGACCATGCAATGATCTATCTGATTTAGCACGTTTTGAGTAGTCAGTCACGACTTGTCCATTTTTAAATTGTAAATCATCGCCAATGATTATTCCAACATAACTGAATTCCAATCCTTGTGTAGTATGAATACAACCTACTTGATCTATAGATCCTTCTGAAATAGCGAATGTTTTATCTCCATCAAGATTCCACTTCATAGAAAAATTACCAATTTTTATATCATTTGCAGCTGTACTAGATTTCTTTGTATCCCATTGCCAGCAATAACCAGCTAATATACGAGCCTTTCCATCTAAATTATTTTTTTCAGTAATTACCTGTTTTAATTCAAGAGGGTCTTTAAATATTTGAAAATCATAGTCAATATCATCAAGAGTCAAGTTTGCGCTCTCTCTAATGCCAAGTGTGTTATCTAGCCAGGCTAGATAGCCATCAGAACCATTACATCTGAATTGTGATAGCAATTTATCTTTAATGATTTCTGCCCCAAACGCTTTAGCCCAATATTTTATAGTTGCAATGCTTCCATAATCTTGTGCAGTTACTTTTTGAGCTTCATCTATAAAGAATACTGAACAGAGTGCACTATTGATAATTTCTTTAATCTGATTTTCTCCTTTGACAAATGGACCTTGTTGAGTTCTTTTATTCAAGCGATGAGCTTCATCAACTAAAATTGTTCCAAAATCATTTTCCCCTGAATCAATAAACGCACCAGAATTTTTGAATAGATTAGAGATATTACGTTTTTTTACTGATCCGTGTTTCAACTTTGCTTCAAACACATATCGTGGAGCACTGTTTTTTGTAACATAGGTAGCAATTTGCCCAGAATTTATTAAAGAAACTAGTAGATTTATAGCAACTACTGTTTTTCCTGTTCCGGGTCCGCCTTCAATGATACATACACGTTTATGATTATCAATAATGCTCTGTTTCGAAGCATGCAAAACCTTTTGGAATACAATTTCTTGCTCATCAATTAATGTAAACTCTCGCTTATTATTTTTTAGCATAGTAACTAAGCAATCCTGTAAACTTTTAGAAGGTCGAATTTTTCCAGCTTCAATATAAACAAGTGTTTGTTTTTCATCACCTTTTTTAATATATTTCTTGATGAAAGATTGTAATTTTTTAGCATCATTTCTACAAAAAACGGGAGCTTCTTCAATAAATTGGTCAAAATGAGGAAGAAAGAGTGGGTCATCCTTTTCTATACGCTCATAATTATGTAGGTATGCACAAGGTTTCAAATTGATTGGAATATCTTCAACATTTGAATTAAAGTCACTGATAAGAGTTTTGTATGACCAAGCTTGATAAGAGGGATGAACCGTGGTTGTGAAAGACCCACCTAAAAATGTTTCAACCTTATTTTCCATGCTGTTATAGTTAGCTTCTAATAAAGCATTAATATTTGGTACAGGGTGTACCTCACTCCACTGCTTAAGCTCTATAATTACAGCTTGGTTTTTTAATTTTTGATCTAATCCTGTGAGTATAAAATCAACACGTTTGCTAGATAATGGTATATTAAATTCAATTGCTACCCCAGAATTAGACGGGATTTCAGTATCAGAAAGAACCATATGCATGTATTGCAGAGAGTTTTTCCAAGATCTTTTTTCACTTTGACCTACTCCTCTTTTCATTTTACTTCTCAAAAGAGATTCTATTTTTGTTTCAATTATTCCATTTAAGACATCATCAAGAAACTCTCGTTTATCTCCTGTATACATCAACACCTAAATACCCTCCATAGAAACATACATTATAATATACCATACCTAGAGGAATTTAGGAGAATTTTATTCATAGGCTAGTTAAACTATTATTCTGATTTTAGGATATTTTTTACAATTAGAGTGATTACTTTCTTTTATCATATTTTAGAAACCCAATTTTATTTTATAGCAGTAATATCTTTATAATAACAATACATTATCGCTTCCCCTAAACAAATAACAAAATGTTTAATTAATAACACTATTGACTATAATATAACCATAGTTTAT
>CAZJGS010000178.1:0-4356 GCA_964545735.1 uncultured Spirochaetaceae bacterium | reverse complement strand
GTTGCTTAGAAAACAACTTTAACTTCTAGGAAAAGATGATATAACTATTAAGTTTTATTTATTTTGTCTTTAAAGTGGGGGGCTACTTCATTACAACTATAATAAATAATTATTAAAACTTTAAAGTGTTTTCAATCATTTTATTTAGAACCTTTATATATATGTGAAGATCCTTTTCGCAAATACCAGCAATAGTATCATTTTTAAATTTTTCAACAATGGGCATTAATTCAAGAAATTCTCTAGTACCTTTGTTTGTTAATTTTAAATATTTTATGCGTTTGTCTTGGTTACAACCGCTCCGACATAAAAATCCACCAAACTCCATTTTTTGAAGCAATCTAGCAACAGTTGGTTCCCTTATTGCCAGTTTATCTGCAAGACCCTTTTGAGTTATCTCATCACTATTATGAATATAATACATAGCAACCCACTGTGTTCTTGGTATCCCATGAGAAGTAAGCTGTTCATCTAATTTCTTTGCAAAAACTTTACCACTTCGACTTGTTATTAAAGCAAAACAATCATCTAGATTAAACATTTATCCACCAACCTAATTCATTACTAAAAAAATTATAGTATATTTTTTCCTTTTTTTCCATGCTTTTTTAAATCTTCTTAAAGTTATCATGGATAACTTTATCTAAATAATCAAAGATAATATTTTCCTGAAAAACATTACCTATTAAATGTTCTTCACATGCAGAAAAGTTAAAAACATTAAGGCTATCTGTTTGAATTTTAATTTGTCTAATTATTCCATCGTTAACATCAGCAGATATTGATACATTACCACAACAAAGTTTTTTTTCAATCATTATATTGAATTGTGGAGACTCTCCATAAATCCATTTATCCTTATTAATTTCTTGGAAAAGCGGGGCATAGAAATATTCTTTATCTATATTTATTGTTGGTTCGCTTTTACCGAATACTTCGATAAAGGCTTCTATTATTGCTTTTTTTATTTTAGTTGTTGTTATATCCTTATTAATTTGTGATAAGTTAACAACTCTACTTCTTACAGAATCAATTCCTTTAGAATTAAGCTTTAAAACCGAAGGGGTTAGTACTTTTGAAAGCATATCTAAATTCACATTTATCATGATAGTTCCATGATAGAGATAGTTATCATCATTGGTATAATATGCATGTCCTGAAAATTTTTTCCCTTCGCATAGTAAATCATTTCTTCCACTAAAATCACAATTAACATTAAAAGATGCTACAGCTTTTTTAATAACAGATAAATATTTTTGTGTATCTGCATTTTTTTCTTTAGTTATAAAAGTAAAATTTACATTTCCCAAGTCTTGAAAGACGGCCCCTCCACCTGAAAATCTTCTTACCGGGGAAATATTGTTTTCTTTTAAATATTCGGTATCAGCTTCAGCAAAAATATTCTGATTTCGACCGAAAATCACGGCTGGACTGTTTTGCCATAAAAACAAATAGGTATCATTTTTTGCCTCTAAAAATAATTGATATTCTGCTGCAATATTATAATAAGGATCTGATTCTCTTGATAAATAAATTCTATTCATTATTCGTGCAATGCTCCAATTCCCAATCCAAAAGCAGCTTCGTGAATTATTTCTGAAGTTGTTGGATGAGCAAATATAGTTTCTCTGATTTCTTCATCTGTCAATCCATTGGATATTGCAAGGGTTATTGTGCTAATAAGCGATGAAGCCTCTGCACCGATAATAGTTCCACCTATAATCTTATTTGTTTTATTATCTTTAATAAGCTTAATAAAGCCTCTCGTTTCATTCATAGTTATAGCTTTTCCATTGCTCATAAAATTAAATTTGCTTACTTTATAATCCAAATTCTTTGTTTTACATTCATCTTCATTTAAACCAACACTAGAAATTTCGGGAGTTGTAAAGATTACATTTGGAACAGCAGAATAATCCATTTCTTTAGGTTCTCCAAGAATATTTGTAACAGCTGTAATTCCTTGATGAGATGCAACATGGGCAAGTTGCATAATATTTGTAACATCACCGATAGCATAAATATGCGAAACATTGGTACGCATATGTTTATCTACTGCTATACCTTTATTTTTGACATTTAGCTTAACGCCTATTTTTTCAATATCGAGACCATCAAAATTTGGGTCTCTTCCTATAGCAGATAGTACCTTATCACTAATAAGAAGTTGTTCACCTTTTTCACCCTCAAAAGTTATTATAGCTTGATTATTATTTGAACTTTGAATTTTTTTCACTTTAGAGTTTGTATATATATTAATTCCTGCATTCTTAGCTATGCTTTCAATTTCTTTTGAAACTTCTTTATCAACCATCGTTAGAAGTCTATCCATAAATTCAACAACATAAACTTCAACTCCTAAATTGCGATAAATAAAAGCAAATTCCATTCCAATAACGCCACCACCAATAATAGTAATTGATTTTGGAAGTTCCGTACAAGAAAGGGCAGTAGTACTATTCATAACAAAAGGAAGATCTATTCCGGGTATATTTATCTTTGATATTTTAGAGCCAGTTGCAACTATAATATCTTTGGCTGTAATATTATAATTTTTGTCACCTGTTATAGAAATTTTATTTGTTGTAATAAAGGTTGCATGACCTCTAACAACAGTAATATTGTTTTTTTGCATTAAAAAATCAATACCAGAAACAAGTTTATCTACTACTTCTTTTTTTTGAGAAATTACTCGTTCCATATCTATTTGAATTTTTCCAGTATTGTTAATACCAAATAACGATGAATTCTTGATATTGTGACAAACTTCAGAAGATTTTACGAGTGATTTTGTTGGAATACAACCCACATTTAAACAAGTTCCCCCAATATACTCTTTTTCAACAATCGTAACCTTTAAGCCTTTTTTGGCAGCATAAATAGCTGCAACATACCCACCAGGCCCTGAGCCTATAATGATTAATTCTGTATCTATATTATTTATTTCTTTTTCTGTGGTTTCTTTTTTAGATTGTGAGTTTTGAGATAATTTTAATTCAATTTTTTCTTCTTGAGGTATAAATTCAAACATCGCTTGTTTTGATTCTACATCTTGACCCTCTTCGCACAATATTTTAGTTATTGTACCTGCTTCTAAAGCTTTTACAGGTTTATTTCCTTTCCCTGTTTCAACTTGAACAAGTATGTCTTCTTTATTAACTTTGTCCCCTAATTTAACACTGATTTTACCAACCTTACCGGTTTTTCCACCAGGGATTACTGTCATATTAATATTCATAGTTTTTCTCCAAATATGTAATGGGATTACCTTAGTAACCCCATTATCAAATAGTATTTTATTAATTTTTTATTAATCTTTTATTACGCCAGATGAAATTAATTTAACTCCATTCTCTAAACAATCTCCTACGGGACATCTTTTTTCAATAAATTGAGCAAAAGCTTCAGTTTTCTCTTGCGTTTCATTTGTTTTAAAGTGCATTTTATAACGAATTTCTTGGAATCCATTTCTTACATCAGCAAGTCCCATAAAGCCATCAGGGTCTAAATCACCTTCAAGTTCAACGTTGAATTCTTCAAAATGGAAATTTTGAGATTCTGCAAATGCCGTAGCGACAATTGTTTGACATGCGCCTAAAGCACAAAGTAAAACTTCGACTGGACTCATACCAACATTTGTTCCGCCTAAACTTTCTGGTTCATCTATTAATATTTTGAAACCTCTTGCACTTGTTTCAACTTGTAATCCATCTTTTGATTTTTTTGCAGTAGCCTTATATGTAGTTATCATAATAAATATCTCCTATATTTTTTAAAAAGATAACATACTCAAGTCATAAAGTCAATACTTAGCTAAGTAAGTTGAATGGGACTTTGTCCGAGTAGTTAGAAAATAATGTTTATTGATAGTTATTGATTACCACTTTATTTCGAGTGGGAATTGTATAACAGTCCCAATTATTTGAATTGGGGCTGTATTAACTTTATTTATATTTATACTTTACTCTAATTGATTTTGTACTTTTATAGGACGTCATTGCTATGCCTGTAATAATAGTATTATTATCCCATATTATGTCTCCATAAATATTGTAATTAAGTGTATAAATTCCTTGAACAATCTTGGTTATTGGTTTTGTTGTCATTGATGGATCCATTTTTTCAAAATGAGTAATAGCTTGGTGATTATTAAGAATTAAAACTACCACGTTTAAAATGAATAATAAGTGGTTAAACTACCATCTAAAGACTTAGGTATTGAAAATACTCTTTCAATGCCACAATAATCTTCAAAGGGTTTTATTACTTGTATTTACCATATCTAAAAAGTATATCCACAGAAACCTTCGAAAAACCAATAATTAAGGTGATGTGACTTCTAGAATTATAATGGCG
>CAZJGS010000177.1:0-4363 GCA_964545735.1 uncultured Spirochaetaceae bacterium | reverse complement strand
AAAATTCCATATTTCGCAAACGCATCTGTTGCACTCATACCTTTTTCAATTGCATTTCTAACTACTTTTTCGCCTTTTGCTTTTTCTACTGATTGAACAATTACATCAGCAATAATTTTTTTAGGTATAACTAAAACCCCATCAACATCACCAAAGATAAGATCTCCAGAATCTAATGATACTTGTCCTATTTCCATATGACATCTATAATCAACGACTTGGGTTCTTACAGATGAGTCTTGAGCAAAACATCCTCTACTAAATACTGGAAAATTTTGAGCTAACATTTGTGGAGTATCTCTGTGAAAGCCATTAACTAAAGCTCCACTTGCTTTTTTCATTTTAGCCGTGGCTGTTAATAACTCACCCCAATATGCACATCTCATAGCTCCGCCACTAGCTAAATAGATTTCTCCAGGTTTTAGTTGATCAAGCGCTTGTGTTAACTGACCGAAAGGTTTTTTTTGTGGGCCATAAACATCAATCATTAGTGTTGGCATTGCATACCCTACTAATTTAAAATCACCTCTAGCTTGATGAATTTCCTGTGGTAAAAATTGATGAGTAAATCCCATACCATCTAAAATATCCCCAACTACTGGAGTATAAAGTGTTTCTCTAAAAAGCTTTTCTAAAGCATCACGGTCTTCTAAATACATTTTAACATTCATCATTTTTTTTCTCCTTCAATCGCTTGCAATGCAGCTTTCATATATCCAAGAGCATACGCCATGCCAGCATGCCAAGAAGACTCACATAACAACTCAGGGGTATGGTCTGGAATTAATATACCCTTAAAATTATTATTTTTTAAAATTCTAAGAGCTTTAAACATATCAATATCGCCTTCATCTACAAAAACTTCTTTGTAATAAGGAACTTTTCCTTTCACATTTCTAAAGTGGATATAACTAATTTTATCTAATTTTGAATATTTATCTAAAGCTTCATATATATTACTACCTTCCATCTCTTGAATACTGCCCATGCATAAATCAATCTTATTTGAAGGACTTTTAACTAAATTTAGACTTTTATCAAACAAATCTTGTTTGTAAACAAGTCTTGGAGTTTTTCGTAATATTGACATTGGTGGATCATCAGGATGAAGAGCAAGTTCAACACCAGCTTCTTGTGCAACAGGAAGGATTTGTTTTAAAAACCATTCGTATCTACTCCAAAGTTCATCAGAATCTATATCCTTTATAAACTTTCCTTTTTCGCCTTTTTTATAACTCATATTCCAAACTTCACCATCAGGAATTCTGCTTTCTAATGGTAAAGAAGAAGCATCAAAACAAGCGCTAATAGCTCCTCCTCTTGCTACAGGAAGTCTTTTATGACCCCAGACCCCTGCTAATGAAAAATTGTAACCAAAGGATTTTATTCCTGCCCTTCCTACATTTCTGATGATTTCTTTAAGAAATTCCATCTGTTCGTGTTTTTTTTCACCATCTAAGAGAACATCATACCAGTCAGCAGGGCTGAAGTTTTCAATACCATAAATTTTTAAACCTTCTTCCTCCGCCATTTTAGTTAATTTAGATAAACTCTCCAATAACCAAATACTTTCATTTGCAAAAGACTCACCATAATTATTTTTATCATCAGTTGCTGTAACTACTCCTTTTTCTTTTGAATAGTAGTTGGCTAGATGTAAAATAAGGTGCGTACAACCTGTTTGTTTTGCAAACTTAAAATTTTCTCTTGTTATCATATGTTTATATAGTCCAAGACCTAAATACATTTTATAGTCCTCATAGTTTTTTATAAATTCTAACTTCATGATAGTAGAGTTCTGTGTGAACAGTCTTGTTGTAAAAAACTATTTATTGCTTTATATTGATATTTACCATGTTACATAAAATAAATACAAAAGAAACAATAAATCTAAATAGTGAGACTCATTATGCTATTCATACTAGTGTGGATATAAAGCAATATCCACAAGTTCATGATTTTTATGAATTTACTCTAATGGCTGAGGGAAGTCTAAAGTATATATTAAATGGAAAAACCTATAATTTAAAAGAGGGAGATATTGTTTTTGTTAGACCTGGAGATATTCATTCAAAAATTGCTATTGGCCCTGTTAAGCATATTAATTTGGCTTTCCCACAAACAACTTTAGATGCCATGTTTGATTTTTTATATTCTCCCAAAATAAAAGATGATTTTTTAGCTCAAGATTTTGTACCTGTATTTACATTAAATCATCATGAAAAAATTCAATTAGAATCTAGATTAATGAAATTTGCATATTTCCCTATTTCAGACAAGCAAAGAATAAAAACTTATTTACGTGCTCAGTTATTGCAATTATTCTCTAGATATTTAATCCCTATATCAACTCAATCAGACCAAATTTTTACAAGTGAGTTAGTTATTCCCTCCTGGCTTGAAAACTCTTTAATTGAGATGAGAGATACTGAAAATTACTGCCAGGGATTAGATTGGATTGTAGAGAATACTGGAAAAACTAAAGAACATATTTGTAGAAGTTTTAAAAAATATTTAAAAAAAACTCCAACAGAGGTTATAAACTTTATGAGACTAAATTATGCTGCTAATTTATTAATACATACAGATATAGAGATTATTGAAATTGTATTTAATACTGGCTTTCAAAGTTTAAGTTATTTTTATTCCTTATTTAAAAAAGAATTTGGTGTAACTCCTAAAAAATATAGAGAGACTTCTTTTTATAATTAAACAGTTAATTATTTGAATTTCTAATTTCTTAATATTCTTACATTTAATAACAAAAAAATAAGAGTATAAGGAAAAATATATACAATAATATCAATATAGAGCATTTTATAATATTTTATAGTAAGATTTTAAAGATTTTGTATTTTAATCTATAATAGAGTTTTGTTAAAAAAATTCTATATTGTATAATATAAATCATTATTTTTCATTTAGAGGTATATTTTATGGATAATATTTTTGATGTATCAAATAAAACAGTTATTGTTACAGGTGGAACTAGAGGTATTGGACTAAGTATTGCTCTTGCTTTGAAAGAAAGAGGCTCAAACGTCTGGATTCATGGCTCTAATGAAGAAAAAACAAAAATTGTTAGTGATAAATATGGATTTAAATATTTATCTGCAGATTTGAGGGACTTAACAAGTATAGATAACATGTTTGAGAAGTTTAGCAAAACTGAAAAAACACTTGATGTGCTAATCAATAATGCTGGCTATGAACTCCATGAATACCTAGAAAATCTCAATATTACAGATTTAGATAATGTAAATAATGTAAATTTTAAGGCACCTATGATAATTTCAAACAAATTCCTTCCATTATTAAAAAAATCAGACTATCCAAGTATTATTAATATTTCATCTATCCACCAAACAGTTCCAGTAAAAACAAACTCTTATTACTGTACAGCAAAAGCATCCCTAGAAATGTTTGCTAAAATTGCTTCACTAGAATGGGCAAAATATAAAATTAGAGTCAATAATATCGCACCTGGTGCAATTAGAACTGATATGAATAAAGATTTATTAGCAACATACTCTTTTGATAAGTGGATTCCTTTAGAAAGAGTTGGAGACAGTGAGGAAATTGTAGGGCCTGTAATATTTTTAGCAGCTAAAGCTTCTTCTTATATAACAGGAACTACTATTTTCGTAGACGGTGGTTATCAAAACAATTTACTAAGATACTAGGAGTAAAAAATGGCAAACAGGAATTTTGGCTGTAGAATTACTGATGATATAGTCTTAAAAGGTAATAAAGCTTTTGTTATGGAAAATCAAAAATTAAGATTAACTATCCTTCTCGATAGAGGATCTGACATTATTGAATTGCTTTATAAACCAAAAGATATCGATTTTATGTGGAGATCTCCTGTTGCCCTCCATAAGAAAAGTGATTATATATCTCAAACTGGTGATAGCTTAGGGAATTATCTGGACCATGTATCTGGTGGTTGGCAAGAAATATTACCTAATGGTGGATTACAGTGCGTTTATAAAAACGCAGTTTATGGAATGCATGGGGAGATTTCTAATATTCCTTGGCAGTATAAAATAATAAAGGATCAGGAAGATATTATTTCAGTAACCTTTTGTATTACAACTTTAAGATCCCCCTATACTTTAGAAAAAACTATTACTTTACATTCAAATGATAGTTGTATTTACATTCACGAAGAACTAGAAAATTTAGCAAATGAAGATATGCAATTAATGTGGGGTCATCACCCTACTATTGGGGAGCCGTTCTTAAGTGAAGATTGTAAAATAATTACAAATGCAAAAACTTTCTTTACTTATAAAAATAAAGATTTTGATAATCAAAGAATAGTTGAAAACTCCACTTTTAATTGGCCTATTGGAATAAACGA
>CAZJGS010000176.1:0-4378 GCA_964545735.1 uncultured Spirochaetaceae bacterium | reverse complement strand
ACCTTATATTAGTAGTTTAATACTTATAGCATTTTATTATATTATAGCGACTAAAAAAATGTTATAATCCCTTTATATTACAAACAAAGTAAGGGAAGATTATGAAAAAAACAGTCGGAATCATAGGGGGCATGGGCCCTCAAGCAACAATAGATTTATTTCAAAAAATAGTAACAAATACAGTTTCTAATTCAGATAATGAGCATATCCATGTTTTAATTGATAATAATACAGATATTCCTGATAGAACAAAAGCAATATTGGAAAATAGCGATTTGCCACTAAAATATCTAAGTGATTCTGCTAAAAAACTTGAATCTATAGGGGCTGATTTTTTAGCAGTTCCTTGCAACACAGCTCATTTTTTCTATGATAGATTATCAAAACAAGTAAATATCCCTATATTAAATATGATTGAAGAAACAGCTAAATATTTAAAATCAAGAAACGAAACAAAACTGGTTTTATTAGCTACAACAGGAACAATAAAAACTCAAATTTACCAAAATATTTTTAACAAATATGGTTTAGAAATTATTATACCAGATACGGATTTCCAAAATGAAATAATGTCAGCTATATATGATTTTGTTAAAAAAGGCAAAGCCTATCCTAGAGCAAATAAATTCAAAAGATATCTAGATACTTTATTACAAAATAATGTTGATAATATAATATTAGGGTGTACAGAACTTCCAATATTATTTAAAAACAATCAGTTAGAATATAAATTAGTGGATCCAACTTTAGTCTTAGCAAAAAAAATAATTATAGAAGCTGGATACAAGTTAATAAACTAATTTTGTTTTTTAAAATAATTCAATTTAGCAAAGATTAATTCACTTTTAAGAAAGTCTTTAGCTTCCATAGATTTTTTTGCAATAGGATTTACATTTACAAATCCATGATAAACACCTTCGAATATCTTTAAATTGTTTTTTACATCAAAATTACTTAAGTTTTGAAAATATTCATAAGTTTCATCAAGAAAAGGATCTAAATTACCTACATAAGAACTAGCTGGAGGAAGATTCGAATAATCTTCACATCTACTAGGAGCTGCATAAATTGGTACCTCTTCAACACCTTTTAAATATAAATCCCAGGCAAATCTGTTTTGGGGTTCATTCCAAATAGGCCCGTCATTATCAATCATTGAGGCGGTTTGCATTCTGTCATCTATCATAGGACTAATTGGAAATTGATAAGCAATAGAAACTTCATTCAAATCACGAGAGAGCATACAGAGACTAATAGCTAAGCCACCACCAGCACTTTTACCCATAACAAAGATTTGATCACTTCTAAAACATAGCTTTTCACTATTGTCCTTCATCCAAAGCAAAGTTTGATAACAATCATCTATTGCTGCTGGATAGGGAAAATCAAGGGATCTACGATAATCTGGAGCAACGACAACACAATCAATTGAATTTAAAATTGTTTTTATTGCGCTATGACCACTTTCAGGATAATTTAAAACATAACCACCGCCATGCAAATAAAGAATACCAGGACAGTCCTTGTTATGTTTTTTCCTTTTATATGTTCTAACTCTAACTTTATTATATGTTTTTTTATTTTCTATAAATATTTGTTTGGCCTTAAATTTTCTAAGACGTTTACCAATTAATCTAGCACCCATTCGATTGATTTGTTTATATCTTTTCTCAGTGGGTTCTAAAACAACTTTTGCAAGTTTGAGCCCAACTCTATATTCTGTATCAATCATTTCTTTATCAATCTTCATAACTAAACCCTATACTTAAAAAATATTTAAAATCAATAGTACAACAATTTACTTATAAATAATAGAATACTATTTAATTAACAAGGTTATTTAAACGTTTTCTTCTTATAAAGAAATAAATAAATGCTGCCGCCAAGTATAAAAATCCGACACCAAGTGCAATATAAAAATACATAAAATTGCCAGTAGTTTTGGCCATAGCTGGTAAATTAGCACATAAGATTAATGGAATCATAATTGGAAAAACAATTGCTGCAGAATACATATAATCAGTTGCAACACCACTATCCATATTAGGTTCAACTATTCTTAGTAAAGCTAAGCCTGTAGGTAAAGTGCCAGTAGCACATCCGAATAATATTAAAGTTCTTTTAAACCAATTGTCTGAAAAAACTCTTTTACAATAAAAAATAAGCAATTTTACAGCAATCAAAGCACCTAAAGTGACTATTAGTACTATCTCTAAAATATAATCACTGATAGCCGCTAATGAAATGGCACCTAACGAAGCGGCAATTGTTACATCAATACTAAAACCACTAATTCTATTGCACATAGCTTTTTCGATTGAAAGTCCTATTCCTACTTTTTTAATATATTTTCTTACTAGTATAGCTAACATAGATGAGAAAATAAAATTCAAACCCCAAAGACTATCACCAAATTGAACTCCAATTGGACCAAGGAAAGAGAATAAATAATCGAGTAAAGTTAATACTCCTAAACTCAATAAATATGTACCTAGTACAATTGCTACATGATATGTGAGAGAATCAAGATTAAAATATTCAATAAGTCCATCGTGCTTGTTTAAGTTTTCGTCTCTCGCTCTTTTAGGATTTTCAACATACCCTTTTGCAACTCCCCAGTTTACAAGAATTACACCACCAATAGCTCCAACTAAAAAACCAGAAGCTGCAATAGCAAGGGCCACTGAAGTAGCACCTTCAAAGCCCATAGCTTCCCAGGAATAAGCAATTGAATAAGCTTGGCCTGGGCCTAATTCAAAACCTAATGGAAGTAAAAAACCAAAAGCTGGAAATAAATCAGGAGAAATTGTAACAATCAAAACTAATGTTAATAACAAACCTAAAAAGGTTTGAAAACCATATTGGCTAATCGTGCCAAAAACATTGGCAAATATATTACTATTTGTTTTATTTTTAAAATCACCATCTTTTGTTCTAAGCATCATAGCAATAAAGGAAATATTAAGCATATGGTAAACCAAACCACCTAAGAAATCTTGAGCTAAGCCAATACTAGGACCCAAAAAATTATAAAACAACAATAAAATTAAACCTCCAATTATTGGAGCGGGAATTAAGAATTTACTAAGTATAGAAATTTTATGTCTAATGAAGGCCCCTATAATTAATGCAACCGAAATTATTCCAAGATGAACCATCATACTATATTGTAACATTTACCGTCTCCCATTTTTGAAAATACTTAAGAGAATTTAATTCAGATTGTAATCTATAACTGTATAAATTACCTTCATAATAAAATTCTATTGATTGTTTAACAGATAGTACCATACTTTCTATTTTTTCTAATTCATAAACTATAGTTTTTCCATCAGATAAGATAAAAATAATTTCTTTATCTTTTAAGCAACAAGAATAATTCTTAGATATCATTTCAAAATGATCATCCACACCTTTTCTAAAAAAATCACCATGATCTTTTTTAAAGTCTATTGGATGACTCTTAATATATTCTTGTTGAAATTTATTCCATTGTGGCAAGGTTTTAAAACCAAAGCTACCTTTTTCGAAATTCAATAATTCAGTTAGAACATCTTCAGTTTTACAATTAGAGCAATAAACTTTATTTTTTTTGCCAAAAATAGTTTGAGGTTTATTACATTTAGGACAAATATATAATAATCTCTGAATTCCATGAGCTCCATTTTTACAAGGGAAAGGTCTTTTAACTTTGCTTTGCCATTCTTGCTGACTAAAAGATAAGTTCTCATTAACAACTTTAGTCAATTCTTTTAATGACAAAGTGTTAAGGTCCTCAATAGTTAACACTTTTTTTAATCTGATAACCAACAAACCCTTTCTCTTAACATCCGCCCATCGTGGATGTAAATCATAGGCCCCTTCAAGCGAAATGAAATATACAGGAACTTTAAATATTCTAAATAATTTTGCAGTTGCTTTGTGATTAATATCTATACTATCACCATCCCAGGTTCTAGTACCCTCGGGAAATAGTCCAACAATAGAATTGTCTTTAAGTGCAGCACTTATCATTCTAATAGTTGATAAATCACTTCTACCCTGCTGCTTTGCAATACTAGTAGTAATATGACTTAAACAAAACTTAATAAATTTATTCTTAAATAAATAAGCACCGGCAATCCACCTAATATGGGGTTTAACAACAGTACTTACAAACATTGCATCAAAGGCGTGACTGTGATTACCTACAATCAAAGCTGGAGCCTTTATTTTATCTAAAACACCTTCATCATCTTTAAATACCTTAACCCGTGGGTTAAGGTAAAAGATTTTATATAGAGGTTTTGCTACAAATCTTGCAAATTTTGGTTTTCTTTTTGACATTATATATTAAGGATAAAGTATAAATCTAAATTTATAAACAATTATTTCATAT
>CAZJGS010000175.1:0-4507 GCA_964545735.1 uncultured Spirochaetaceae bacterium | reverse complement strand
CATTTTCTTTCATAATGTAAGCCAAATAGTATATTGTGTTGTGAATTTTTTACACTTATAGTTAGTGACATGAATAAAGAAAATCTTAACTTTGATATAACTGTTGTTGGAGGTGGCGTCTCCGGCACAATAGCAGCAATTGCTGCAGCTAGAAATGGCTGTAAATGTTTATTAATTAATTCGTCTCCTGTACTGGGCGGAAACAGCTCAAGTGAAATAAGAGTTTGGACTCGTGGATCCTCAGGTGGTGGAAATATCTTCTCTGAAGAAATGGGAATTTTAGGAGAACTAAAATTAAGGAACCAATATATTAATCAACACCTTTCTCCTATTATTTGGGATGAGGTTTTATTAGAAGCTGTACTTAATGAAAAAAACATTACTTTATTATTAAACACTCTAGTTGTTTCAACTTTAGTAGAAGATGATATTGTTAAAAGTGTAAAAGCCTTTTCGATTAAAGGTGAAACTCAATATATAATCCAAAGTAAAGTATTTATTGATGCATCTGGAGATGGAATTGTTGCTTCTGCTACCAATATCAATTATGTAATTGGTAAAGAAAGTAGAAATGAATATAATGAAGAAGTTGCTCCATTAAAAGCATCTACCTGCACCCAAGGTAGTTCTATATTGTTTTTTACTGAGAAAAAAGATTATAAAACAAACTTTATTCCACCAAGTTTTGCCTATACAATTGATGAAATTGATATGCTTATAAACAACGATGGTAGAATTGTAAATGAAAAAACTAATGGTTTAGATTTTTGGTGGGTTGAATATGGTGGTGATACTGATATGTTCTCCAAATCTAATGATGTAGCACTTGAATTAAAAAAACTTGCTTATGGTATATTCAATTATATAAAAAATAGCGGACTTTATGATGTCGATAATTTAGATCTTGTTTGGATTGGTAATATTCCAGGTAAAAGAGAAAGTCGAAGATTCAAAACTGATACTGTTTTAACTTATAATGATATTAAAGATAGAAAAGTATTTGATGATGTTGCTTTTTATGGTGGTTGGTTTTTAGACTTCCATCCTGAAGGTGGTATTTATTCTAAAGAACAAAGTTGTATTCAAATTCCTGTAGGTATATTTCCTATTCCCCTATCAACTCTTTATTCTAGCAAAGTGAAAAACTTACTTCTATGTGGTCGTATTATTGGAACATCTCACTCTTCTTTTGCAAGTACCAGAATTATGGATACTTGTGCACTCAGTGGCCAAGCAGCAGGAACTGCAGCTTCATATTTAGTCGAAAATAATAAAACAACTGTTGATTTACAATCTGATTATTCTTTTGTTCAAAAAAAACTAAAAGATATTATATTTATTGGGAAAGATGCAATTAATATAAAGAAACCTATAGAGGTTTCTGTGAGCTCTACAATAAGTAAAGTTCCAGGTAAAGAAAATGGAAGTCTAATAGCTGGAGAAAATGAAATCTTTTTAACTATTACTAATAATGTAATTAAAAAAACTTGTATTATAATTGATGCTCAAGATATTACTGAAATAACTGTAAGAAGTAGAGAAGATATTTTACCTCACCGATTTGATATTGATTATAATAAAAGTAAAACAATTAAACTTAATAAAGGTAGAAATAAAATTGATATATCTATATTTACAGTTAAAAATCCTTGCTATTTAACTTTAGCCTTTAAAGGTTCTAATCTAGTTAGTTTTCCCACTCTTGATGAAAATCTACCAGGTGTTCTAATGGGTTATTTAAATAAGCCAAAATATTACAATCCTATGATTGTACTAGAAAATTTCTCATCCTTTTCTAAAGATAATTTATTCAATGGATATAACAGAGCCTATAATAATTACAATGCTTTCGTTAGTGACAGCATAGATAGTGAGATTAAAGTTAAGGTTAAAGATTGTAATCTTATAAAGTTATATTTTGATCCTAGTTTAGAGAGAGAATTAGTTAGTTCAAGACAATTAAAAGTTAATAAAAGTCATTTAATTGATGATATATTTGGTGTTGCATCTTCTCTTGTGAAAGACTTTGATGTTATCCCTTATAAAAATAACAAACCATTAGAAAAAATTTGTATTAGAAATAATTACCAAAGATTAGTAAAAATTAAATTTACTGAAGAGATTGATAGTTTTATTATTAAGTTCTTAGCAACTTGGAATGAAAATAGAATTCGACTTTTCAGTATTGAGTTAGAATAAATAAAAAATTAACAAAAGGAGTATGTTATGAAAAAGACGTTAGTAATTTTATCGATTGTCACTCTTGTATTCTCTAGTGTATTTGCTCAAGGTAATCAAGAAGTTAAAACCCAAGAAGGTATGACTTGGAGCAACTGGAGTGGAAGCGAAGAAGCTTCTAAAGAGATGTTTAAATGGATGATTGATTCATTTAATGAAAATCAACCAACTGATAATAAAGTTGTACAAATCAACTGGCCTTGGGGTGAAACTGAATCACAATTAGCACTAAGAGCTCAAGGTAGTGAAAAATATGATATCGCACAAATTGATATTAGAATGTTACCTACCCTAGCTGAAGCTGGTGTTCTTGCTGATTTATCAAAAATATTTGATAATAACTATTTCACTGACAATTTTGCACCTGGATCTATTTCTGTTGGAAATTTTAATGGAACACAATATGGAGTTCCATGGACTGTTGCTCCAATGGGTATGATTACTAACACTCAAATTTTAAAAGATAGTGGTGTTGATTTTGATATCGTAACTATTAGTGATTTTGAAAAAGCTTTAGATATGATTAAAAATAACCATCCAGCTAATACAGATAATAATGCTGGTAATGATGTACTACCTTTTGCTGCAATGACAAAAGATGGTGGTACTTGTGCTCCAGACTTTATGGTATGGTTATGGACTTTTGGTGCAAGTGTTTTTGATGCAAACGGAAATTGTAGTTTAGATAGTAGAGAAGCTATACAAGCTATAGAATGGTTTAAATCTCTTTCTGATAAAGGATACATCCAAGGTGCTATGGGTAGAGGGGACTCTAGAACTTTATTTAAAGAAGGTCGAGTTGCTTTCTATAATGATGCTCTTTTAGCTAAAGGTTCAATTACAAACGAAAAGTTTGGCAGCATTGAAGATTATGCTAAACCTCAAGTTAATCCTGTATTAGCTAAAGGTGATACTCCTAAAGCCAGTGGTTGGGGTCATTTATTAGTAATTATTGATCGCTCACCTAAAAAAGCAGATGCTAAAGCATTTATTGAACATTTAATTAGCAAAGATGTAGCTCTTAAATACTTTGATAAAATCGGAATGCTTCCTTCAAAGAAAAGTGTCTTATCAAGTGATCAAGTAGCTAATGACTATTGGTCAAATTCATGGACTCCTATTCTTGATGGTGGTAGACTTGCAGAAACAGCTGGTCCTAACTATTCAGCTTATAACTCTATTATTGTAGAAAACTTACAAGCTGTGCTTTCTGGATCAAAAACTGTTGATAATGCAGCTGCAGATATGGTTTCAAGAATAGAAAACCTTTAGTTTATAATTATAAAAACATCCACTTCTAAACAAATAGAAGTGGATAATTTTAAAAATGGAGCAAAGATGAAAACAAATTCAAAGAATAGTACCTTAATGGCCTGGCTTTTAGTACTTCCTGCTTTAATAATTTTCTTACTAATGATTTTATACCCTTTTGTGAATTCAATTTTTATAAGCTTTACAAATAAGAACTTGATATTTCCAAAAAATGATTTCATTGGTTTTGAAAATTATGTAAAATTATTAAAAGATCCTAATACCATTCCATTAATTTGGACTACCTTCAAATTTGTTTTCTTTTCTACATTATGTCCTTTTACTTTAGGTTTAATTTGGGCAATTCTAATGAATGAAAAGTTTAAAGGTTCTCAATTTATGAGAGGTTTAACTTTAGTAAACTGGATTATACCGGGAATTGCTATTGGGTTTTTATGGAATTGGATTTTCAATGGTGATTATGGTATATTAAATGCTTTGTTTAATAAATTAGGAATAATAGATTCGAATGTAATTTGGTTAGCGGGAAAACAAACCTCTTTAATAGCTGTAGTTACAGCTCGTACTTGGCAAATGTTTCCTTGGTATATGGCTTTTATTATGGGGGCTCTTCAAGGTGTACCAAAAGAATTATGTGAAGCTTCTAGAATTGATGGGGCAAATAATATTAAAGTATTTCATCATGTAATAATCCCTTCAATAAAACCAGTACTCATGCTAATTCTAATATTAGGAGCTATTTCTAATTTACAACATTTTGATTTAATTAATGTAATGACTAATGGTGGACCTGAAAGGGCTACCTCTACTTTTGCAATAGAAGTTTATAAAAAAGCTTTCAAGGAATATAATCTTGGTAGAGCAGCAGCTCTTGGTGTAATTTGGGCTATTTTACTAGGTGGGTTTAGTTGGGTTTATCTAAGAAATTTAAAGGAGGAGAATTAGTATGTTTCAAAAAACGTTAGCTTTTAAAATTTTCTTCTGGACTTTTATTATA
>CAZJGS010000174.1:0-4529 GCA_964545735.1 uncultured Spirochaetaceae bacterium | reverse complement strand
TACTTTTTTAGCGTTTTTATAATTGTCCCCACTTAACATGATTAAATTGTTGATTCCCAGCTTTCTCAATTCTTTTATAGTTTGTTTACTGTTTACTTTTAATGAGTCACCAATAGATATGATTGCTTTAAATACATTGTCAATTGAAACATAAATTAGCGTATTACTATCATCAAGGTCGTCATACGATTTGCTCTCAATATTATGCTCTTCTAATAATACTTTTTTCCCTACAAGCACAGTTTTGCCATTCACTATGGCTTTTAGGCCTTTACCAGCAATTTCCTCTACATTGCTTGTTGTATAGTTTTCATTTTTTTTGAGTTTTTCAAATTCATTAACAATCGAATTAGCTATTGGATGATTAGAAAATTTTTCCACACTAGCAACATAGTTTAACAATTCATATCTTTCGATACCTTCACATTTTATATCTGTTATAGTAAATTTTCCCTCTGTTAGTGTTCCTGTTTTATCAAAAACAATAGTATCTATTTTTGCGAGTCTCTCCAAATAAACACTTCCCTTAATTAAAACACCTTTTTTTGAAATAGCACCTATTCCACTAAAGTAAGAAAGAGGGATAGAAACGACAAAAGCACAAGGGCAGGATACAACGAGGAACATTAGAGCTCTATAAATCCAAGTTGAGTAGGGAACTCCAGTAACAAAAAGAGGAGGAATGGTTGCTAATAGAAGAGCTGAATAAACTACAACAGGAGTATAATATTTAGCAAATTTTTTAATAAACACTTCATTTTTAGATTTTTTCTCTGTAGCTGACTCCACCAATTCTAATATTCTTGCAATAGTAGAATTCTTATAAGTTTTTTGGACTTTAACTTTAATGGGTTTGTTTATGTTTAGGCTACCGCTTAAAACTACAGAGTCTATAGTGACATCTTTTGGTAGAGCCTCTCCTGTTAGAGGCGAAACATCTAAAGAAGAATCTCCTTCTACAACTATTGCATCAACAGGTATTCTTTCTCCAGGTTTTACAAGTATTATCTGATCTATATTTAGGTTTTCAGGTTTTATATCAACAATTTTTTGTCCATCAATCAAATGAGCTATTTCACTTTTTAAACTCAGTAAGCCCTTGATAGATCTCTTTGATTTATCAATAGCATAATGCTCAAAAGCTTCGCCTATTTGGAAAAATAGTATTACTGCAACACCTTCACTAGAGCTTCCTATAATAAATGCACCAATTGAGGCTATAGCCATTAAAAAGGTTTCATCTAAAAAAGACCCTTTAAAAATATTTTTTACAGCTTTAATAATAATATCGTGGGCAATTATAATATAAGCTACTAGCATGAAATATAACTTTAAGTTTTTAAATAAAGTTAATCCCAATGCAAATAAAATTAGAGAAATTATAATTCTTTTTATTCTAGTGTTTTTCAAGTTGCTTCCCTTTTATATATGAGTAACTATTCATATGTTTAATAAAAAATATTATACTCAAGCTCTGGTCTTGTAGTATTAAATAAAGAATATATGAATAGTTGTTCATGTGTCAAGGTTATTCTTCCTTATTTCTGTGATTAATATGCTCAATAGCTATAGCAATGATTTTTTCTACATGCTCATCATCAAATGAATAAAAGACATTTTTCCCTTCTTTTTGTGATTTTATTACTTTTGCATTTTTTAAAATTTTTAGTTGATGGGAAATTGCTGATTGTTCCATTTGCAGTCTTTTTGTCAAATCATTTACGCATAACTGACCACCTTCTAAGGCTAGAATTATTTTCATCCTTGTTGAGTCGCCTAAAACTTTAAAGAATAAGCAGCAAGATTCAAATTCATTGTTTAGTAATTTCTCTTTTGTCATATTATTATCCTTTGTTAATATTGTACTACTAATAAATATTAACTGTCTATATATTTTTTTTTGCACAAAGTAATTAAATATTTGTTCTTTTAGTTAAATCAATTTGACCGGTATACTATTAATTGTTAAACTAGGCTTATCTGTAATAGATATTCAATTAGGAGAGTTTTATGGAACCAACATTAGTTGTATTAGCAGCTGGAATGGGATCCCGTTATGGTGGGGTAAAGCAAATAGATGCTGTAGGTAAAAATGGAGAAACTTTATTAGATTTTGGTGTTTTTGATGCTAAAAAAGCTGGATTTAAAAAAGTAGTTTATATTATTAGAAAAGATATTGAAAAAGACTTTAAAGAAAGAATTTTTGATAGAGTAAGTAGAAATATGGAAGCTGAATATGTTTTCCAATCTATGGATTCTTTATTAGATAAGAATCAGATTTTATTAAGTAAAAACAGAACAAAACCTTGGGGAACAGTTCATGCTGTCCTTTGTGCTAAAGATGTTATCAAAGAGCCTTTTTGCGTAATTAATAGTGATGATTATTATGGTAGAGAAGCTTTTGAAATTATGGTTAAGCATTTATCTTCTTTAGAGGAAGGTAGCACAGAACATGCTCTTGTAGGTTATGTATTAAAGAATACTATGAGTAAATCTGGTAGTGTTTCTAGAGCTATTTGTAGTGTCAAAGATGATTATTTAGTTAATATGAAAGAAAATACTAAAATAGAATTTGTTGGCGATAAAATTATTAGTCATATTGATGGAAAAGACGTTGAAAAGACCGGGGAAGAATGGGTTTCAATGAATTTCTTTGGTTTTGCTCCTTCAGCTTTTGAAGCTTTTCAAAAGTATTGGGACTCTTTTATTGAAAGAAACATTTTAACAGAGAAAACTGAGAGTTATTTGCCAGAGGGTGCAAGTGAAATTGTTAAAACCGGAGAAGGTAAATTAAAGTTTTATACCACACAAGAGAAATGGTTTGGTATGACCTACAGTGAAGATAGGGAAAATGTCAAAAAAGAATTGGCTAAAAAAACTCAATCAGGATATTATCCTCAAAAACTTTGGGAAAAATAAAATATTAGGTTAAACCTTTAGAAATTTAAGAATGGCTCATATATGTGGAGGTGTGAAAAATAAACCTACCATATGTTATGAGCCATTTTATTTTTACATGTGCTTTGATTTCCAAGCTGCTCTTGCAATTGGGGTAAAGCCTTCTCCCATTACTTGGTACGCATCATGAACAATTATAAAGGCTTCTTTATCTATTTGGTGGATATTATTTGTAAATCTACCAATTTTATTATTTGGCATTACTGTCATTATTACAGGTCTATCTCTATCAGTATAAAGGCCCTTACCTTCTAAAATAGTTCCACCATGGTTTAAGTCTTTTAAGATTATGGCTCTAATCTCATCTCTTTTTTTACTTATGATATATATTGTTTTTGAGCTATAGCTACCAAAACCGAGTAATACTTTATCAATTCCCACACTAGTTATATATATAGTAATAATGGCATATAGGGCCGCTTCAATTCCAAAGATAAAGACACTAAATCCTATAATGACTGCATCAATTATGAACATAGCATTTCCAAGTGTTAGGCTAGTATATTTTGCAAATACTTGAGCTAAGATATCAGTACCACCTGTATTTGCCCCACTTTTCATAACAAAGCCTAAACCAGCACCAAATAAAATTCCACCATATATTGCAGAAAGCAGGTATGAGACATTATTTTCATAACTAATTATTCCCTCTACCCCAAGCATTCTAGTTAATAGAATTGTGAAGCCAGAATATAATATTGTTCCAACTAATGATTTTAAACCATATTCTCGACCAAAAATAAATATTCCAAGAAAAAATAATGGAATACTTAATATAAGGATTGAAATACCAACTTCAAAGTTGAGAGTATGGAATAAGATAATTGCGATACCTGTAACCCCTCCATTTGCAATCTTTGCAGGGTTTGCAAATAGTACAACTCCTAAGGCTGTAAGAAAAGTTCCGATAAGTATATAAAAATATTCTAATAATTTGTATCTAGCTAATTCTTTTTCCATTACAACTGCTCCTAAATTTTTTGGCTAATATTTAATTGTTTATTTTTCATTATATGAACTAATTCTTCAATATTATCTGAAATTGCAAGACAATCTAAAATATCTCGTTTCATAAACCCTTTTTCCACGGCATGGATTAAAAAATCATACAAAGGTGTATAGAAATTATCAATATTTAATAGTCCTATTGGTTTTACATGTATATTAAGTTGAAGCCAAGTGTAAGTTTCAAAGAATTCTTCATAAGTTCCAATTCCTCCAGGCATTGCAATAAAAGCATCACTTCTCTTATACATTTCTCTTTTCCTATCATGCATATCTTCTGTGATAATCAGCTCTGTTTCAACAACCTTATTACACACCTTAGCAACATGTAATCTTTTTGGAAGAACTCCAATAACTTTAGCACCATTTTCAAATGCAGAAGTGGCAACAAGGCCCATTAGTCCTATGTTTCCACCGCCATAAACTAAGCTCATATTGTTTTTAGCAATGAAAGATCCAACTTCAATTGCAGTTGAACTAAAAATTGGATTGTTTCCTAGAGAAGAACCACAAAAAATGGCTAAAGTATTAATTTTATTCATATATTTTAAGATACATTTATTAGT
>CAZJGS010000173.1:0-4558 GCA_964545735.1 uncultured Spirochaetaceae bacterium | reverse complement strand
TTCTACTATAAATCATTTAGTAACCTTCACACCATCAACATTTTAGTCAAACTCATTTCTTTTTAAGATGCTTACCTTACGGAGAACAACTATATGTTATTGCCATACTAAGGATATTTGTATGGTAAGCCCTTTAAGCGTGTAGATCTAGATTCACCAACAATGTTACAAGCTAAGGTTAAAAATTAGATATAAAGTTCAAAAACCAAGAAATTAAAAAGTAGAATATTTTTGCTGTCTCTCATTTATAAAATATGGTAGCAGTGCCTTTAATATGGATTTATAAGACGTCTTGATAAAAATATTTATTTTTAAATAGTAAATTTTAATGCATTCCTTTAATAAATGGTATAATTGTATATATGCCTTATTGCATATTTTTAAAATATATTAATATAAGTTATCAGGAGTCAAAATGTTTAATCGACAAAAAATAGTAATAAATATATTAGATATGTTGCAAGATGGGGTATCCTCTCTAAAACTCCAAAAATTACTATATCTATATTCTGAGGAGAATTGTAGTAAAAAAAGACTTTATGATTTTGTTCCTTATAACTATGGATGTTACTCATTTACACTACATAAAGATCAAATAAAATTAGAGAAAGAAAAGTTCATCGATATACAAAGGTTCAATGATTCAAGATTCTCATTTATTTCTTTGAATAAAGACTCTGAAATTCCTAAAATTACTAATGTAGTGAAACAATCGATTAAAGAGTTTATAGAATAATACCAGGGTTATGATGACAATCAGTTAATTGAATTAACCTACAAAAGAAAACCCTATTATTCTATCAACAGTTTGATTAAATCTGATTTTTGTAATGATTTAGAGTATATAGATACCATCAATTCTATTACTTCAAATATAAAAAAATCACCTTATAGCTTGTATACGATTGGATATGAGAAGAAATCAATTGAAATGTTTATTAATCAATTAATTGAGAACAATATTAAATTAGTTGTAGATGTTAGACAAAATGCATTTAGCATGAAATTTGATTTTATTAAATCAACTCTAGAAAAGGTTTTAGAAAAACTAGATATAGATTATTTGCATACAGTATATTATATAAAATAATTTTAATTAGATTTGTGATAAGCCACATGTTACCATCGAAGTTGTTGAGAACTTAGTATAATATCTAATTGATTTAGATGATACGCCCTTTAACATTTTACTTAACTATATAACTGATATACTTGATGAAAAAAGGCAAAATAATAAACTGTCAAAATCCCCAGCAAATAAACCAGAATTCTGTCTAAAATGTTAAAGGCATGAAATAATTAGTTCTTATTCTCAAGGAGGTAAAAAGAAATATTAATGCGCCAGGCATAAACAAACATAGCGAGTGTTTTTGATATTTCTGTACTGATAGCCTTTAGGTGGTGACCTAAAATAAGCAATTCACTCAAAGAATATTTTGAAAATCAAGAAAAATTTCAAGGCTTTAAAGGATTAGATGTAATTTACTTTCTTATTAGCACTTCTGGTATTATTAATTCGTATAAGAGTTCAAAAGATTAATAAAAAACACCCAGAATATCTACAATATAGCGTTGATAAAAAGTTGCTTTGCATAGGCGGATCATCAAAGAAAGCTGGATTATTTTATAATCTTATCTGTGTTGCCACTGCCATAAATATTCCGGTTACCATACAATTCTACTAGTAAAAGACACTATTGTTTGAAAACCATCTACTAAAGGAGTGTGGTATTATTTATTAATCTGGGAAAAATAAAAAAATATGTAAAAGACAAACTGATTCCGAAGTAGCTTAAATAGTAAATAATATTTGATTACTAGTTTCTCATCCAGTATATTTATTGCAGGAATTAGTATGAATTTTTTACAAATACTCTGATTGAGTCATTGTTTAGTCTTTTCTTAATGCTTGTTCTATTAAGAATAAGAAATTGGATAAATATTAATGGTTATAGTTAGGAGCGAAAAGGGCTAAATCTGATTGAAAAGAAGTTGTTAAGATACCTAAAATTTGCCGCTAATAATTATCATAATCTGGCTATGATTGTTTTAAATGCTAGGAAAAAAATTGATGATATTCTGAATTTGCTATAATTTAATAAAAAAGTATTCTCAGAGAGTTTAAGAATATAAATAGTTAATATTAAACTCAAAATATGCTGGTTGATAATCATCTGTTTTGGATTTAAAATAGCTTGTTAATAGTGTGAAGATAATATCATCTAGAGGGAATAATCTTAAACAACATAGTTTAGCAAGATTTTAAATGTACTATACGGTACAATAAAAAACTTCTATGTTTAAAAGAGTAAGGAGAATAGATTTAGATGCAAGTTAATGTTGGTTCAATAAAAAGCGACTTCAATGGGTTTGATAGTATTTCTGATATTGCTGAAAAAACTAAGACTTTATACTTTGACTCAATTGACTTAAATTTTACTAACTGCAGCTTTTTCGAAGCAAATATGGTAGCACCACTATATACAGTTGTCGCAAATTTACGTGATAATATTAATGATGTTTCAATTCTTAGTGTTCCACCGGCTGTATATACAATTCTCAAGAAGAATAAATTTCTAACGGTTTTTAATCTTCCTGAATTGATTGATATTAATCAGACAACATTACCATTTAAGATTTTTAAGTTAAATTCAGGTGATCAGTTTAATGATTATCTTGAGACCTATATGAAAGGTAAAGGCATTCCTGAAATGTCTGAAGCTTTAAACAAGCATTTTCTTCAAAATCTTTTTGAAATTTTCCTTAATGCTTCAATTCACTCTAAATCTAAATCTGGAGTTTTTGTATGTGGACAGTTTTTTCCACAGAAACATCGACTGGATTTTACAATAGCTGATGCGGGAGTAGGTATCCGAGAAAATGTAAGAAGATATACTGGTGATGCAAAATTAGACTCTTGTGAGTCAATTAAGTGGGCTTTAACTGAAGGTCATACAACAAAAACGGGAAACCATCCTGGTGGACTTGGACTTAAGTTAATTAAAGATTTTATTCAAAAAAATAATGGAAAGTTACAGATTATCTCTAGGTATGGATATTATGAATTTTTATCAAATGGAGAGACTTTTCAGAAAATGAATAATGATTTTCCTGGAACTTGTATAAATATTGAAATTAATACAGAAGACAAAAGCAGTTACTGTTTAGAGTCTGAATTAAAAAGTGAAGATGTCTTCTAGTATTAAAGGGGTTATTATGAATAATAAAATCAAAATAAAAGTCTCTGACTTAATAGGCAGTCAGCTTTGTATCTCTGTAGAAGATGGACAGAAAGTTTTTGATAAAGTGGATCAATTAGTAAAAGATGGAAATCACGTCACAATTTCTTTTGAGAATGTGACAATGCTTATATCGGTCTTTCTTAATGTTGCAATTGGCCAATTGTATGGATCATTTAGTGAAGAGGCGATTCGTACACAGTTAAAAGTTGAAGGACTATCCTCAGATGATATGACGCTAGTCAAGAGTGTTGTAGATAATGCAAAAAAGTATTATTTAAATAAAAAATCTTACGATGAAGCATGGTTGGAGGATGATGATAATGAATAATAAAGCTTATGATCTATCTTCTTACTCTTTTCAACAAGGAGAGAAAATTCTTTTAGACACAAATATTTGGCTTTATTTGTTTCCAGCGCCCACTAATTCGTCAAATAATTATGCAAAAAAATACTCAAAGGCTTTTTCAAATCTTCTTTCAGCAAAGGCTCAACCCGTTCTTGACTCTATGATTTTAAGTGAATACTTGAATAGATATATAAGAATTGAATGGGCAGGTAATTATAAATTGAAGTATCCTATATTTAAAGATTTTAGAAAATCTTATGATTTTTTTCACGTGGGAAAATCTGCTGAAATATTTGCTAATAAAATTTTAAGTTTCTGTGAGATTCACTCTATTTCAGCAAATGAATTGGATTTAAAAAAAGCTCTGGCAGGTTTTTCTTTAGGAAAGGTTGATTTTAATGATGCAATACTTGTTGAAATTTGTAAAAAGAGAGATTTAAAGTTAATGACTAATGACGGGGATTTTCTAGATGGTGGAATTGAAGTTTTGACTGCAAACAAATATTTGTTAAAATTTTGTCTTTAATCTGTCTTTTTTAGTATTTGGGTTTTTTTTGGAATCCATTCTTTTCTTCTATTAATTAACCATATAGCAATGTGTTATTGCTCACTCTAGTTTTCTCATTGCCGATTAATATTTTTGTCTAATAATGCAAAATACGATAATCAGGGTGTCACCTTATCTTTATCAAGTTAGCTATTATATAATGACTTTAATATTTAGATTTAAATTAATAAAAGAGGAGAAAAAAGTGAAACCTCCTAATTTTCCTGCAAGTTAATTAAGGTTTCACTTTTATACAAAACATGGTTATTATGTTATCATTAATTCAATTCAAATTCAAGAAAGTTGAGTTTATTAGCTTGAGAACCTAAAAATTAAGATACAAATTAAGTATTGTTACAGTTAAGCTAATTTCCCCACTTATCCTTAAGTTAAGAGTACCACAAAATCAGCTTTTTCTTTCTT
>CAZJGS010000172.1:0-4562 GCA_964545735.1 uncultured Spirochaetaceae bacterium | reverse complement strand
TCGGGCACCAATCAAATCCAACGCCCTGTGAGTCTTTTTCCATCCCGGCTTCCATGGCACCATATCTGGATACTCAGAATCATCGAGGGCACTGAGTGGGAAGGGTTCCTCCCCGTCTTTTTTGACTGCTGTTTCTGAAGTGGTGGGGGGATTTTCACTTTTCATTGTATTTTCAAGAGTAAGATCGGCCTTCTTTTCGGAAGTATCTATGTCTGAAGCGGCTTGTTTTGGAGTAAGATCGCTCTGGACCACTGGTATTTCACACTCAACCTCTTTTCCGCATTGACCCCCCGGAAGCTCAAGCAGGGTGGGGGTGTTAACCAACGGAACAGTTCCGTAGGTTAACACTTTACTGTTCTTTTTTTCCATTTTAGAGATAGCTGCATTCGATAGCCCCACATTTTTAGCTACCTCTCTCTGTGAATCCCCACTATCTCTCATTTTCTTGACTTTATGCTCCAGTTTTTGTTTTTCCTGTTCCCGGATAGGCTGCAGCACCTTTCTCACATATCTATCCGAACATCCCAACTCCCGTGCAATCTCGTAAGTATCGTGGATCTTATCTATCATCCATGCGCTTTCAATCACCCTTTTCAACTCAATGCTCTTAAGTGGCATGGAGGACTTGCCATTAAACCGGGCCGCTGCCAGTCTCCACAAGCGTTCTGGAATCTTAAAGACATCTGCAGGGATCTTTTCTTTTCCTAATTTCTTCCATGTTTCCAACCTGTGGTTGCCATCGAGGAGAACGTAGAAATCACCGTTCTTTACAACTTTTACCGGTGGGAACTTATCACCCGCCTCCATAAGATCGGCAAACATGTTTATCCGTTCATAATCCATCCGGAATCTTGGATAGATACCCTGTTTCTGTGAAATCTTATTAACCGAGACCTGAATTGTTGCCCGCATAACGCCCCCTATTCACTTGTTGTTTCTGCTTGTTTACTCGGCTCATTGGAGACAAGTCGATACCAGACATTTTTAAATTGATTAAGAGAAGGTGAAAAGCCTTCATCTTTGAGCTTCTCTATGACTTTACTGGATGATAGATATTTGAAAGTCTCTATATCTTTTTGCAAGAAGCTTTCAAATGGTGCATTCTGGTTACTTCCAAACTCGTTAAAACAGGAACTTATTCCGTGCCTGTTAACCGTTCTGATCGCCACATTTATCTTACTAAAATCCACATTGAGTATATGGGCAATCTGAGCCAGTCTTACTCCCTCGCTGGCCATCAGCACAGCCTTTGACTTCTTATTTCCGATCCCTTGAAGCGTATTAATCTCCCACTTTGCCAGGTTTTTTTTCAGTCTCTTAACCTCCCGTACATAATCGATTTTAAAGCTATAGCCAGTCTTAAGAAAGACATCCAGGTGATCATCATACGCATCAACCCTGTCAATAAGAATCCGGAGCAGGTTTCTTCTCTCCCACAGATCCGCAAGTTCAAAAACGAGTTCGAAGCTATTTAGCGCCGCCTCGAACCGTTTTCTTATTTCAATCGGATTCAGATCAAGGAGGCTTGCTTTCAGATCGAACAGTTTTTTATGCTGTGCCTTTGTATTTTTTTTAACAAGATCGATACGTTTCCCTAAATCCTCTTTTGAGATGAAATCAGTTTCAAACATTTCAAAATAAGTATTAATGCTGTTTTCGCCTCTTTTTATTGAAGACTCCAACCTCTTGATATTTCTTTGGGTCTCTTGTAATTCAAGGATATATTTCTTCTCCTCTTTGATCATTCTCTGGAGAATCAGGCCTTTATCCTTCTCTACAAATTCAACCAATTTAGCTTCGATATCCGACTCGATCCTTTCCGCGACGAATGACCTCAAAGTACACGCCGACTGACCTTCGTTTGCCCGGCGTGAACATCGATAGAACCGTTTTCCACTATCATAATCACCTGAACTGACCAGACCACTGCCGCAGATGGAACACTTCAATAATCCAGTAAGCAGGTGTTTGGCTCCGGGTGTCTTTTTTTGATGTCTCCTTCTTTGCATTGCCCCCTGCAATTTCATATATGTATCCAGGCTTACAATCGGTTCGATGTTTCCTTTTACGAGTTCCCCATCAAGCTCGAGCATTCCGGCATACGTGATATTACAAAGCATCCGGGCTACTGCAGAAGATGAGAATCTTTTATCATGACTGGTTTTAAACCCATTATTGTTTAAATACTCGGCAATACGTGTGGCACCCATACCTCTGCCGGCCAGGTCAAATATCTTTTTGACAAGTTTGCACCCGGCCCCATCATCTTTCACCAGCATGCTTTTGGACTTGTTTATCACGAGACCATAAGGCGGGTTTCCGAGAGGAAGCCTTTTGACACGTTTCCGTGTATTTGTAATTGCCTTGATTCTCTGAATAATCGATTCTCGTTCGAATTCCGCGACAGAGCCCAGCATGCCGAGTAGAAGTTTTCCGACAGGTGTTTTAATATCAAAGTTTTCACTAATAGAAATCAGATCAACGCCATTGGCTTCGAATATCTCAAGAATATTGAGTAAATGGCTTAATTTACGACTTAACCGGTCAATTTTCCAGACTAGGACCCGTTGAATCTGCTTACTCTTGACAAGGCTGAGCATTTTTTGGAGATCCGGCCTGTTGAACTTTGCCCCGGACCATCCTCGATCGTCGAATATTTGATATTCCCATTTCTGCTCTTCAGCAACATGTGAGAGTTTTTCTATTTGGTTCTCTACCGAGAACCCCCTTTCGGCTTGTTCCTCGGTAGAGACACGTATATAAATTGCTGTAATGATGACTAAATCCTCCTATCTATATACCTCCATAAATAACCTCTGTTGCCTGCAACCTCTCATCGAGCCCTCCCTACACGAATTTCACCAAGCACCTTGTTATCCCGATCCTTCAGGACAAGAGATGAGACCCGATCCGCTTCAATGTTCTCCAGAGCATCATCGACTGATCTGAATGCCTTCTGTTGGCCATGTATTTCAGCATAAACCGGCACATTATCGAAGTTGCGCAAAACAAAATCCGCGATAGACTCTACTACAGTTGCATCATTCATAATTCAATCTCCTTTGATGTGATATTTGGAAAAACTCAACATCAAAGTAATAGTATCCCTTGAAAGCGCGTTATTCCTCCACCTGCTCTTCAGGTGACTCTATTTACAGACAGGCATCCCATAAAAGCGATATTATTTCAACCTATACCTAATCAATCTAACTGTTATTTATTATCATCGGATGAAGAGTTATTATTAGTCCCACACTAAGGCATAAAACATAGAACAGAGCAACTGCGGAAACAAAAAAAGCAAAGGTGGGGTAAAGGGTAAAGGGTAGGGGTATAGATCAATCTTCCGGTTTGTATAGATCACCGCTGTAAGCGGGCATGGTATCCCAGCTTATACCAAAGTTTTTATACATATCTCTCATTTCTTCCTGTCGTTCGATAATTTCACGTCTTGTGAGTCCGCGTTTTCCATCAACTGCATCAATATAACGTATCAGACTTCTTTCTCCTTTGGAGGTAAATGTCCGAAACCATGGCTCCTTGCTAAGATGATATTTCTCAGTCATTTCTCCAGACTCTGCTTCTCTGAAATAATCGGACAGTTCCCGCATTAAACGCTTTTCCCGCCTGCTGAAAAAAGACTGATCGGAATCTCTATGGGGTATGAAAGTTCTGGTGGGACCCATCGTTTTAACCTCTATCGCCTCGATTAAATCCGGTTTGGGATTGCTGATTAGCTCCGTATACAGATTTACCGGAACAGGCCCCTCCTTCCATGCAAAATAAACCAATCCAGTAACAGATCTTCCCGTCTCCCTGAAGTGTACGAAGTCCATAAAATACATTAATTTGGAAAGCTTAAATATCTCGCAATTCTCGCTATTGGCAACAAAATACAATACAGCCTCAATGATCTTGTCCCTGTTGCGCTGTAATAAAACACTCTTATCAAAAACCAGTCTTTTGGACATCGCAGCTCTTTTCTCTGTGCTTATCCAATCCACTTCACCAATGACATTTCTGTAGATACTCCGGTAGTACTCAGGATTCTCTTTTTCAAGTCTAATCAGCACTCCTATAACCCTCTTTGCGATATCCTCTCTTTCAAACTGCCGGATCAGATGATCCTCTGGCAATCTGCCAAAAAACAGCTCATCCGCTGAGATATCTTCTCGAGCGCAAAGAGCAAGAATCCTAAAGACTGGCACCGGAGTAGTGCGCGTATTCACCGAAATGTTATATGGGCCAGGAAACCCCAATAATCTTAAGGCTTCTCTGCCTGTTTTAAGATTAAATTTAAGTTTTAAATCGTCGATTATTTCGGCAAATGTTTTTATGCCCGGAACATCATCCGTTCCTAAATCTTTTCTCCTTGGCAAAATAACATCCCTTCCTAATGCAAGAAGTCTTGACATCTATGATTCAAAGTTGTATGCGATGTCTAAATAAAAGTCAAGCTTGTTTCAGGGGTGATGAATATATGTCTTGTCTCACGAAAAAGTCTATCAGCAACCGGATGTTATTTGTCCTATTTCGCCTTTGGCGAGACTTATCTCTCCCGG
>CAZJGS010000171.1:0-4659 GCA_964545735.1 uncultured Spirochaetaceae bacterium | reverse complement strand
ATATCTTATGAGGGTTTAAAGAAAGGCTTAATTGATGGTAAAGTTTCTTATATAAAATAATAAACCTTCCGTTTGAATAAATCAAAAGAAAGGCTTATTTAAAAAATATAAAATCTTATTACTTAACTGTTTCTTCCACCAAATATTCTTAATAAGAATAGGAAAATGTTAATAAAATCCAAGTAAAGTGATAATGCACCAAAAATACTAGCTCTATGATAATCCAGTTCACTCATATTTGATCCATATTGCTCGTTGGTTCTTTTAATTTTTTGAACATCCCAAGCAGTTAAACCTAGAAAAATAATTACACCAATCAGTGATATGAAATAATCTAAGGCTGGTGATTTCATAAAGAAATTTAACAGCATTACTACTATTAAGCCCCAAAGAGCCATTCTTGAATAATATCCAATTCCTGATAAATCTTTCTTAGTAAACTGTGCGTAGGCTGCCATTCCCACAAACATTAATGAAGCTGTCAAGAACGATAAAAATATTGTCTGAATATTAAATGCATAAAAAATAGTACTAAATGTAATACCTGTTACAAAAGCATATGCTAAAAAAACTAAAGTTGATGCATTTTTACTTAATTTTTGTATTTTACTTGATAAATAAATTACTAAACCAATTTGAACAACAAATAACATCATAAATGAAAACCTGTTTGATAGTAGCATACTCATTAATTGTTGATTATCTGCTACTCCGTAGGCGGTTAATGCGGTTAAACCTAAACCAGCACTCATCCATGCATATACATTTTTAATCATACTTCTCTCTTGAAGTTTAACATCGCTTGCAGATGCAAAGTTAATATTATTTGCCATTATGGCCTCCTTAATATCTATGATACTAAGTTAAGTTTTTTATTGATTATCGTCAAGTTGTTTATTAATTATACCCATCAATGTTTTCTACTATTTTGTATAAATAATTATACAATATAGAAATATAGAATATGTTTTTTGTGTGAACAAAAAAAATAGTATTAAAATTATTTATTCCCTTTGTTTTAAAAAATCAACTTCAGTGGTATAATAAATTAATATGAAGAAAATAGTTTTCCCCCTTGTACTAATTAGTGTTTTCATCCTCACCTCTTGTCAAAGTGTTGAGGTAGTATCAATATCTGAAAAGCAAAACAAGGTTTCATATATTAGAGCTTATTTGTTAACTCAAAGTATATATAATTTAGAGATCTCACCATATAGTAATCTTTCTTTAGAGCAAATTATGGGAGATGCGTTTGAATTTTTAGACCTACAAAAAAATGAACTTCCCTACTTAGATTCTAATTTACAAAAATTCAATCAACAAGTTCATTTAGAATATATTAAATCATTGTTCGAAATTCAGCAAATATTAATATATTACAGTCAAAAATTGGAATATCCTTTGTTATATCCCAATGTCGATAATAAATACATAATAATACAAAAAAGTTCTACATTATTATTTAAAAATTATAGGAATGAATTGTTTTTAGAAATTGGAGATGTTCTTGATAAGAATTTAAATGATGTGAAAATGTTGTACACTCAAATGGCAAAAGAATATAATATTTATTGTCAGGGATTAGAAAATCTAAAACGTCAAAGCCCCCCTACCATTTCTACAAATATTCTACCAAGAATTAAAACTGTTTTTATCAAAGTATTATTAAGCGAATTAGCTGAAAAAGAAATAGAATTAGGTTTATTAGATACTCCTATAGATCCCACAAAAATAAAAATAGATTAAAGCAGAGTAAAAATGTCAGAAGAAACCTTATTTTCAAAACAAAATCCAAATACACAACCACTTGCGGCTAGGATGCGACCTAGAAATCTAAGTGAATATATAGGCCAAGACCATATTGTAGGTCAGGGCAGACTTCTCAGGCGTGCTATTCAAGCAGATCAGTTGTCATCTGTTATTTTTTATGGTCCCCCAGGAACTGGTAAAACAACTTTAGCGAGAGTTATTGCTAATACAACAAAAAGTCATTTTACAACTTTAAATGCGGTTCTTTCCGGGGTTAAAGATTTAAGAGAAGAAATTGAAAAAGCCAAAGACAGAAGAGATTTTTATCAAATTAAAACTATATTATTTATTGATGAAGTTCATAGATGGAACAAAAGCCAACAAGATGCACTACTTCCTTGGGTAGAAAACGGAACTTTTATTTTAATTGGTGCAACTACGGAAAACCCTTTCTTTGAAGTAAATGCTGCCTTAGTTAGTCGATCAAGAATATTTCAACTCAAAACATTAAAAGATGAAGATTTATTTTTAGTTGCTAAACAGGCTATGAGTGATAAAGAGAGAGGTTATGGTAATTATAAGGTGTCTTTTGAAGATGGGGCTTTAGAGCATTTAATAGATGTGGCTAAAGGTGATGCAAGAAGCTTGCTTAATGCCCTACAACTAGCTGTAGAAACCTCTGTCGATGACTATCCACCCCCATTTGATAGTAACATCTTTATAACCAAAGAAGCCGCTGAAGAAAGCATACAGCAAAAGGCTGTTTTATATGATAAGGAAGGGGACTATCACTACGATGTCATATCTGCCTTTATTAAAAGTATAAGAGGAAGTGATCCTGATGCTACCTTGTATTGGTTAGCTAAAATGGTTAGTGCAGGAGAAGATCCTAGATTTATTTTCAGAAGGATGCTAATAAGCGCTGGAGAAGATGTGGGACTAGCGGATCCTAATGCAATAAGTATTGTAACATCCGATGCTACAGCCTTCGATAGAATTGGACTACCTGAGGGACGATTCCATTTAACACATGCGGCCCTTTACCTCTCTACTTGTGAAAAGAGTAATAGTGCTTTATCATTTTTTGATGCTCTAAAAGCCGTTGAAAAAGAAAAACAAGATGCTGAGGTTCCAAATCACCTTAGAGATGGTTCAAGAGATAGCAAAGGCTTTGGTCATGGACAAGGATATTTATATCCACATGCTTACAAAGATCACTTTGTATCCCAACAATATTTGCCAAGTTCCCTTCAAGGAAAAATATTTTATAATCCAGGGGATTTAGGATATGAAAAGCAGATTAAACAAAAGGTATTATCGAAAAGAGAAGCTCAGTTAGAGGCAAGTTTAGATGATGCTTTTATAGAAAACTTAACTTTCTCCCCAGATGATAAAAATAGAGATAACTGGCTAAAGAGAACAACAAGTGAAAGAGGAATTCTATTAGAGAAAATAAAAGATTCTCTTTATAGTAAAATAAATATTAAAAGATCTGATAGGATATTGATTTTGGGAGCTGGACATGGATTATTATTATGGAAAGCTTTTAGAGAAACACCTGAGGGATATGTTTGTGCTCAAGTAAATAAAAGTGAGCAATTTGATTATATAAGTCATTATGCTTCTCAACTCGATGAAGTAAATAAACCCTATATAAAAAATAAACCAATAAATGACTTTATCCAAGAATTAGATAAAGATCTTAAATTTGAGCATATTATTGTAAGAAATCAATTTTCTGACTTTTCTAAGGCACCAGACTTATTAAAACTTATTGAATCCAAATTAGCAGATAATGGTAATATTTTAATTGCCCAAACTATTGCAAGTGAGGGCTCTAAGCTTTCTAATTTTATTATTAATCCAGAAGCCAAAAATTTGATATTCGAAAGTGAAAAGGTAATATATGAAAACAATAAAACCGGTATTTGTGGTTGGAGTTCAGAAGATTTAATCGCCTTTTTTAAAAATAATAAATACAACTGTGATATATCACTGCTATCCCAAAAAGAATTGAGATTTGTTAATCCAAAGGATATAAGTAGATGGGTAAACAAAACATATTCTCCAACACTAGAAAGATTAAATATAAAATTTGATAAAGAAGATTTGATTAAAACGATAAATACTGAGCTTGGAAATAAGAGTATAAATTGGTATCATAAAGTTTCAATTATAAAGGTTTTTAAAAAACAAATAATTAGTAAAAAAAAGATTGATAGAAAAGGTGAGGCTGAGTGGAAGGCAATACACGACAAAATCAACTAATTTCAACTTTTCCATTGAAACCTCTAGACAAAAATGCTAATATTTGGCATATTAATCGAAGTTAAGTTAATTAACGAAAACAAATGCGAAAGTAGCTCAGCGGTAGAGCTCCACCTTGCCAAGGTGGATGTCGCGGGTTCAATTCCCGTCTTTCGCTCTTTAAGCAATCAGTCTTATCTGGTTGCTTTTTTTATTTTTCAAACTAATCATACTTTACTTTATAGAATATCATCTATATTTAACTCATCGCCCGAGGTATCACTGAATCCAATATTCAATTTTTCTATCTCTTCTTGTTCGTCTTTATCTACATATTTTTGGTTGTTTAAGAAATTTAGCAAATCAAGATCTTTGGCTTTTTTAATATACTCATAAGACGTTTGTGAAATTGCTTGAGAAAAACTAATACCAGATTTTATGGAATAATCTTTAATTACCAGATATATATCTTCTGATAAAGTAATATTCTTTCTAACGATAATTTCAACTCCAACTTTATCTGTATTTTTTCCCATAGCTTCATCTGCACCTTTTTTCCATGTTTCCTCTGTACTTTTTTCGAGGCTTCATCTGTACTTTTTTCCATATTTCATCTGTACTTTTTTCCAGGCTTTTATGATATTTTTTAGATTTTAACACTGT
>CAZJGS010000170.1:0-4758 GCA_964545735.1 uncultured Spirochaetaceae bacterium | reverse complement strand
GGTTATTTTAACAACTTGATCATCATCTGCACCTTTATCGATGTGAATTTTATAAATATCATTTGAAAAGATAGTCCCAGCTGCTAAAATATCTGAATCAGCACTACTCATAATGGCAGAAAGTATTCCAACAAATACTAAGCTAACAATTAAAGGTGGCATTGTATTTACTACTAAATTAAGGAAAGCATACCTAGCTCCATCCTGAAACATAAATGAAGTATCAACATACCCAATCTCAGCCATTGATAGCGAAATTAATCCTAGAAATGTAGGAAGAAAAGCAAACAAAATAATCAAAAAAGCAGATAATATTAAAGCTTTAGTTGCATCATGGGCATGTCTAATTGAATAAATAGAGGATGTAACTTCTTGTCCGACTGTAAATGTAGCAACATACATAATGATTAATGAAATTATAGTAGCTGGACTTATCCCTTTAAATAAATTTAATGATTCGTAAGGAATATTTTTTAAAGCTGTTGGAAAATTACAACACAACCTAATAGCAAAGGGAATAGCTAAAAAGAAGCCACCTAAAATCAAAACCATTTGAATAAAGTCTGTTATTGCAACACTTTTAATACCACCCATAACACAATAAGCTATAACAACAAAAGCAATAACTGTAACACCAATGCTATAATCAATATTAATCAATATTAAACAATATTAAACAATATAGATATAATTTTCCCAGCAGCCACAAATTGAACAACAGCAAAAATAATTAGAGGAAAAATCATAATTAGAGACGCAAACAGACCTGAACTTTTTCCATATCTTCTTCTAAAATATTCAAAGACTGTTTTTACTTCAGTTCTTCTAAAAGTTGGTGCAAAAACTGATAAAATAATAAAAGCAAAGGCCATAGCTAAAACATACCAAGAAGCAGAAAACCCCCAAGGTCCCCTAAAGATTTTTCAAAAACCCCTAAACTACTTCCAACACCAATTTCTGTAGCAGCCAAAGAAAAAGCTAATAATAAAGGACTTAACCTTCTACCAGATACAGCAAAATCTTCGTTACTTTCAATTTTTTTTGAAGTGGAATATCCAACTCCTAATGTAACAAGAAGATAGAATACTAACACAATGACAATTATTAAACTCATATAAAAAACCCCTACTATATGATTCTATCATCATATAAAGAAGAGTAAATATCAAGTAATTGATAAAAAGATAATTGAGTTAATACTTGAATGTATGCTTACTAAGACATAACATATTAACTCAAAACTACCACCTAAAGTTACAGGGGAAAATAATGCTTCTAAATCATTATAGTACATATAGTTAGTGAATATATTAAATTTATTAAATACCATAA
Source organism: uncultured Spirochaetaceae bacterium (assembly GCA_964545735.1). Lineage (GTDB taxonomy): Bacteria > Spirochaetota > Spirochaetia > Sphaerochaetales > Sphaerochaetaceae > Pleomorphochaeta. Next base: position 3,426 of record CAZJGS010000170.1, on the reverse strand, counting down.
TTTTACTTTATCAAGACTAGTTTTTGTTAAATAACTAATAAAAATTATATGATACTTTAATCAAAAATTTTATATTAATAATTTATAAAATTAAAATATTTTTCGGTTTAAATTTTATTTTTGCTTAAAATCCTAAATACTTGTAAACTGCAATTATTTTATGATACAAAATATTGCATTATGTGTTTTTATTATTTGCCGGCAGGCTTAACATTTTCACTATCAAAAGCATGACAAGGGGTAACAGCAAAAACCATTTGACACTTATCACACCTTTCTTCAAAAGTTACCATTTGAAACTCATTGCCACATTCACATTTTATTTGTAAAGGCATAGGCAGATATGCACTAGAGTATCCCATCATTCTAACTTTATTTAAAACTTCTTTACCGCTTTCAAAACTTCCTGAGCATCCATCATGCATATATTTTCTCCTTTATTGTGTATGAAATGATTCAAGTTTGACGACTTTTCCTAGTCTAATCAACTGTCTCTGTTTCATCAAAAATTTATCAATTTGTTCTAATTTGCCTAACATTTCTTTTTCTTCATCACTGGTTTGTAAAATCTTATTAATACCACCATTTTTAATAACAATTCTTTTATCAGCCATAAGTGCTAATATGGGATCATGCGTTGCCATTAATACTATTTTTTCTTCTTTTACCAGCAAAGCTAAAGCTTTTTTTCTATCAATACCGGCATTTTCAATTTCATCAATAAGCACAATAGGAGATTTTGATAAAATAGCAGTATCTGCTATCATCAAAGCTCTAGATTGTCCACCGGACAAACTAGTTATTGGTGTATCCAAGTCAAAAGATTCACCTGCTAATAGATTAGCCTCAATAATTATCTTATCAACAATATTATCAACATCGTCTACCAAACGACTATTCGCATGCAATTCTAAAAATTCCTTAACACTTAAATCCATTACAAAGTTCATATTTTGAGACAATTGAGCTACTATTTTATTACCTGAAGAAAATCGCCATTTTTTATCAGCTTCTTTTTCATTGATTAAAATTTTTCTTTGAGTAGGTGTATCTTTATCAGCTATCCACTCTATATCTGCTAATAATCTACTTTTACCAGATCCTGTAGGACCCACAATAGCTATAACTTCCCCTACCTTGATTGTTAAATCATAAGCTTCAGGATTTCCTTTTTTATCATGACCCTTTAATATTGTTAAACTATCAACCCTATCATCTTCAATTCCTAAAAATTCTTTCATTTGTTTAAAAAATTCAAAATAATTATTAAAAGTCAATTGTTTATCAATAGCTATGTCTTCTAAATCTTCTTCACTAATGCTATTTAAAATTTCAAAAGGGCTTTTATCAAAATCAGTATAAAGATTATCATTATCTGAAAAATAGTCTGCCATAAACGGATATTCAGCTATTACATAGTTTATATTTAATTTTACAAATTCATTTATTTTCATTTATCACCTAGATCCATCTTTCTAACATTACCAAGTTGGTAATCATCCCCAATCCTTCTTTCTCCCAAACAATAAGAGCATAATGCACTAGGCATTGAAAATCTTAATTCTTTTCCTTTTACAGTTGTAATATCCTCATCACTTAATACAAGTGTTGATAATTCAAAGGCACCTTGACCTGTCAATCCATTTATATTCATCGTAATTGCTTTTGGATTAACCTGTCTAACTCTAGAAGCAAAAACTTCTCTTTCTGCTTGAGAGACAATATCACCTTTTGTAATTACAACAATATCAGCTGCTTTTAACATGGGTCCAATTTTCTTTGGAGTATTAATTCCAGATAAATTATCAATAACGCAAATAGCTTTAATATCTTTAATATATGGAGAACATCTGTTACAAAGACCTGCAGATTCAGTAATTAAAACATCAAGTTTCATCTTTACTCCCCACTGGGTTACCTCTTCTATATTAGAGACAAAATAATGGTCAGGACACAAAGAACCCGATAAGCCTTTTTTTACTGGGATATTTAATTTTTTATATAAAACATCATCATCAGTATATAAACAGTCAAACTTTACTACACCAACCTTTAAATCCCTTTTCTTTAAAGCATCAATTGTTTTTACTATAACTGATGTTTTTCCAGATGAAGGAGGTCCAGAAATTGTTATTAAATTCATACCATATCCTCACTTGAATCGTTAAATTCTTTTGTACAAAGCTCTAAAATACTACCAATATCATTGGCTTTTATGTACGACCAACCAATCCACATATATTTATTATCCTTTTCAATTTTGTTATCAACCTCAGGATGAGTGGAGGGAAATAAGCCTGTATGACTTAAAATTTCTCCAACCCTTTTTGATGCAAAAAACTTTGCAATATCAACAAGTTTATCTTGTTTTTCGGCTTTAGTAAGCATAAATATTGGGGAAATAATTGCTCCATCTTTAGGCCAAATAGCCTTCATAGGACCTCCAAACTTTACCATTTTAGTAAAGAAATAAGGCATAATGGTAATAGCTGGTTGGACTCTACCTACATTTGATTTTACCATTTGTGAGGGGTGCATACTTTTTAATAAAGTTTTACCAAGTCTCTGTATACCCTCAAGTCCAAACTCTTTGTATATATTTAATAAAATAGCGTTAAATAAATCAAAATCACCAATTGGCAGGCTTACACTATTATTATAATCACCACTAATTAATTCACTCCAAGATGTTGGAGCTTTTTTATCTCCTAAAATTTCTTCATTTACCAAAAATACAGCAGGCACAACACTTATTATTGAATAATCCCCATCAGGATCTTTTAATGACATATAATCATTTTCAAAATCTTCATTGTATTTTTCTCTTTGAGTTAAATCTTTGAATACTTTTCTTTTCTTAAACTGGTTCATATATTTATCATCAAAAAATAAATCAAAACCAGCTGATAAAAATACATCAGATAACAACTCTTCACTCATGCTATCTTTGAGCCAATCCACTCCCATAGAGGCAGCTTTCAACTCATAATCTATTTTACCTTTTTTATCAGTCTCATCTAACCAAGTCTCAAAGGATTCTAAAAGGGGGATTCTTACAGGGCAGGGCAACACACCTGTTAATTTGATTTCTGCTTTATTATTTTTTTCTAAATCAAATAATGTTGAATCAACCTTTTCCTCTTCAACTATTTCGTTTACTTGTTGTAAAAATAAGTCTTGATTTAATTTTTTTGATTTTATTAAAGTTTCAAGTTTTAATGATTTTCCAAGCGTTTCAACTAATTTTTCATTTTCAACTTGTTTTACACCATTTAACATAAAAAAATCTTTTGTCTGTGGGTATCTAGACAATATATCATAAAGCATATCTTTTTTATCTATTTTCATATTTGTTCCTCATTAAATCTAATTAATATTAAGATAATAATAATAAAGAATAAATTAATCAGTTGCATTTGCAACAAA
>CAZJGS010000169.1:2119-4772 GCA_964545735.1 uncultured Spirochaetaceae bacterium | reverse complement strand
CTGATTTATCAGCAAAACAAACTCAAGAAGAATTTGATTCTGTTTTAGCAGATGCTATTGATGAAATCTATACTGCTTCTGTAATAAAGGCTAAATAATGTCTAATGCTTTATTTAAAAGTATAATAAAAATTCTCAAGCTGAAGCTTATTTTCGGATAAGGCTTTAGCTTTGTGTAATGAAAGGTACTCTATAACACCCAAAATATGAGGTATTAAATTCACTTCATAGAGCGGCAATTATGTTATATTCAAAAACACCAAAAAATATCAAAAGTAGTATTTAAAGTAGAACTTACATAATTAGAACAAAAGTAGGAGGGAACTTAATGAAAGAAGTTAATTGGGCAATTATTGGTTGTGGAGATGTTGCAGAAGTAAAAAGTGGCCCAGGTCTTTATAAATCAGAGAATTCAAATTTAGTTGGTGTTTATAATAGAACTTTTTCTAAATCTGTTGATTTTGCTAAACGTCATCATGTTTCAAAAGTATACAAGACAGTAGAGGAACTTTTAGCTGATGCTAGTATTGATATCGTTTATATTGCAACTCCACCCAAGTATCATAAAGACTTTGCTCTTCAAGTATTGAATGCAAATAAAATTCCATATGTTGAAAAACCTGTTGCAAATTCTTATGCTGAATTTTTAGAAATAAAAGAATTATCAGAGAAAAAAAATATTCCAGTTTATATCGCATTTTATAGAAGAGGTTTGGAAAAATATTTAAAAATTAAAGAACTTCTAGATTCAAAAATTATTGGGGATATTAGATTTGTAAGTTTAAAACAACTGAGAAAAGTAGAACCTTCAGACTTAAAAAAGGAACACTTACCTTGGAGATTAATTGCTGATATTTCAGGTGGTGGCAAATTTATAGATATGGGTGTCCATATGCTAGATTATTTAAGTTTCTTTTTTGGAAATATTATAGAACTTAAAGGTTCTGTTTCTAATCAAGGTGAATTTTATGAAGTAGAAGACACTGTAATGATTAATTATAAATTTGAAAATGGTACTATAGGATCTGGAATGTTTTGTTATGTTTCAGATAAAGACGAAAACAAATGTGAAATTATAGGTAGTGATGGACGAATAACTTTTGATGTTCTGTCAGCTGATAGTTTAACAATAGAAAAAAATGGTAAAAAAGAAGTTTTAACTTTTGATGTACCAAAAAATATAGCAATGCCTTATGAACAAGCTATTGTAAACGAAATACTTGGCATCAAAAATTGTCATAATAATTTAGAAAACGCATTATTTCTAACAAAAGCAATTGAAAGTTTAATGCAAGATTACAGAGAAGAGAATTTAAACAAATAATATTACAATAAATAGTTACGGGGGGTGGATAAAATCTTGGACTAGTTAATAATTAAACCAAGTTTTTTCCCATGCTATAATGTAGGTGAGGTATAAGTCATGATTGAAAAAATGCAATTCGGACGAACAGGACATATGAGCAGTCGGGTAATATTTGGAGCGGCAGCTCTAAGTGAAGTAACACAGAAAGAAGCTGATGAAACCTATGAACTTCTCAAGAAATATGACATCAACCATATTGATACAGCCCATAGTTATGGGGATGCTGAACTGAGGATTGGTCCTTGGATGAAGAGAGATAGGGCTTCCTTCTTCCTTGCAACCAAGACTGAAAAGCGGACTAAAAAAGAAGCGATTCAAGAGCTATACCAATCGCTTGAAAAGCTACATACCGACCATATCGATCTATGGCAGTTTCATTTACTTGTAGATGAGAAAGAGTGGGAGATTGCTATGGGAGAAGGCGGGGTCCTTGAAGCGGCCATTGAGGCGAAGCAGCAGGGTCTAATCAAGCACATTGGTGTTACCGGACATGGAGTTGTGGCTCCTCGGGTACACTACCGAAGTCTGATGAAGTATGATTTTGATTCAGTGCTCTTTCCCTACAACTACATAATGATGCAGAATCCCCAGTATAGTGCAGACGTGAATCAGCTGATGGAGCTTTGCAAGCAACGAAGTGTTGCGGTTCAGACTATCAAGTCTCTTTCCAAAGGACCTGTTGGGGAGGCTGTAAATCCCTTTGCCACATGGTATGAGCCCCTTACTGATCCTTCATCCATTGCCACATCTGTTAATTGGGTCTTGAATAACCCTGAGGTCTTTCTTAACAGTACAGGTGACATTACTTTGCTACCGACCTTGTTACAAAAGGCTAGCGAACCCCAGCTTGCCCCTTCAGACGAGGATATGCACGCTTTTGTCTCTGAGCAAGGAATCAAGCCTCTGTTTACCTAGAGCCACAGATATGATATATCCTAGTGACCAAGATCAAGAGTGTTGTTCTTGCATCATAGATGATGCCTATGCTTTTGTAGATAATATCCTTTCTGGTGGTACCCATGGCATTGCCTGTTATCACCAGGATTAAGGAGAGACTTTGTCCAACAATTTGAATGCTTTCCCTTTTTTTTGAGATGATAATGATAAAGGTCTGAAAGGCAAATACACTTAGCATGATTGGTACACCTATAAAGAAATTGTTGTTTATCCTCAATTCTTTGAGAAAGGCAATGGACCAAATATTAGCATTTGTAAAGATAAATTTGGTGAGTAGGTCCTTTAATACTTTAAAAGTAACGTGATCTTGCTTGAAAACAAGCAAGATTGG
>CAZJGS010000169.1:0-2019 GCA_964545735.1 uncultured Spirochaetaceae bacterium | reverse complement strand
AAACAAGCAAGATTGGGAAATAAATGAAGTGACAATGAAAATATACGAAAAAATAGCTAAATATAAAACATTTTCATTAGGTGATGTAAAATCTATCACCGGTAATGAAAGTACCGCTACATCATTGATAACCAGGTGGTTGAAGAAGAAATACGCGATTAGAATACGTAAGAATTTGTATACATGCATAGATTTGACTACAGGAGATATCATTGCAAATAAGTATCAAATTGCATCAGCAATTAATGATGAAGCGTATGTGTCGCATCATGCTGCCTTTGAATTTTATGGTATGGCAAATCAAGTGTACAATACAGTGTATGTTTCATCCGAAAAACGATTCAATACATTCGAATTTATGGGGATTACCTATAAGTATATTAATTCTGCTTTTAGAGATGGCGTAATTCAAGTAAAAAACGTTGAAGGTATTTGCATAAGCGATATAGAAAGAACTTTCGTGGATAGCATTAATTTTGTTTCTAAGGTTGGAGGAATTGAAGAGTTAATTAATATTACAAAAACAATTGAAGATTTAAATACAACTAAATTATTGAATTACATGGAAAGATATAATAAAAAAATACTATATCAAAAAGTTGGTTATTTTCTGGAGAACTATTATGTTGGTCAGAAGTTAGATATAGATTTTTTTGAAACATGCCGAGTTAAATCAGGCTATAGTGTACGGTATTTGATTCAAGGGTGTGAAGGGAAGTTTCAAGCTAAATGGAACCTTATTATACCTAAGGAATTTCTGCCAAGGCGAGATAAAGGGATAGATCCAGATGAATATATATGATAAAAGCTATATAAGCAAAAAGGCTGCAGAAAACGGATTTAATCGTGATAATTATGAGAAAGTACTTAGGTTGGTTGATGTCCTTGAGTTTATTAATCAAGATGAATTTCTAAGAAGCAGGCTAGCTTTAAAAGGTGGAACAGCTATTAATCTTTTAGAATTTGATTTGCCTCGTTAATCTGTTGATATTGACTTGGATTATACGCTCAATGCTGATGTTGAACAAATGAAAAGTGAACGGGAAAAAATAACTAATATGCTATTTAGGTTTATGGAGTTGCAAGGGTATACTAGGAAGAAGCCGGGTAGGCAATCCTATATTTTGGATTCATACTATTTTACATATGTGAATACTGTAGGAAATAAAGATCATATTAAGTTTGATATCAACTATGTTATGCGATCCCATATTTATAAAGTAGAGAGTAGGCCGATAGTATCTAAAGCTTTTGAGGTGGAAAGTGGTGTTAATGCGTTAAGTAGCATAGAAATCTATGGAAGTAAGATTAATGCTCTTAATAATCGAGTAGCTGTTAGAGATTTGTATGATGTATGGACGCTAGTTCAAAGTGGCAAGCTGAATGATCAAAAAGAAAAGCTAAGAAAAGCTGTTATTTTCTATCATGGGTTGACCAGTGATGAAGTTAGTGGAAACTTTGATTTGTTAGCAACTAATAAATTGAGTCAGCACAGCATTTTGAGAGAACTTGTACCGGTACTTAAAAAGGGTGAATTTTTTATTTTAAAAGATGCCCTAGAATTAGTTCGTGGATTTGTCACTGAATTGATGGATTTAGCTGTAGATGAACTAGCTTTTATTAAGAATTTTAACAATGGAGACTATTATCCCGAGTTACTTTTTAATGAATCAGAAGTAATTAGCAGAATAATTGGCCATCCGATGGCAAGATGGAAAGTTGGGAAACTGAAAAAATTATAGCTACTTGACTCGTTAATATCACTCTTCTTAATGGTACCGTGTCATGTGCACAGATGATAGTTAATTATAATCATATCAGACAATTCATGAAATTTGTATTTTTTTTGACTTTTTAGATGTTTCATTACAGATTACTGACAATCAAGTTAAACCCTTAACAGGAATAAGTTTGACAACTCAAAATATTATAAGTATGTTTAAATAGCAGGAAATAATTAAATGAAAAAAGTTGGTAAAAAATCTTTTATTGGTATTATTTTACTACTAATTATTTGCT
>CAZJGS010000168.1:0-4781 GCA_964545735.1 uncultured Spirochaetaceae bacterium | reverse complement strand
TACTATTACATCAACTTAAACATGATTGATACTGATGTTTGGGGTGGTTGGTATACAAACACAATGGATTACCATCCTGTCAAATCTATCTACAAAAAATAAATAATATTAAAAAAAGATATGGAGCTATTTATTAGTTGGTAAAACATACTAAGAAATAGTTCCTTTTATATTATTTTAATTATGTACTTATCTAATAGTGCTAATCTGATGTTGTTTACCCCCCCTAAATATATCGCAAAGACAATAAGTTTTTATAAATGCTATATAAAGTAAACTTGTTAAATAAAACAAGACAGACCGTGGATATAATTATTGACCACAAATGTTCTTATATCTAAAGATCTTGATTTTTAAGAATCTAAGAAATATATAGAAATTCACATTTATAATGATTTAAGTATCATTAAAGGCCTATTATATCCTTGACTAAAGCCCTTGAAATACTCATATTTGTCTCTAATAATAAGCTTATTAATTTACAACTATTTTCTTATTCAGGAGAAATTAATGATAGTCGAATACTTTAGTTTTAAAGATCAAAGTGAAAAGAATAAAACAGTAATATCTCAAATTTTGTACAAATCATTTGATACTAAATTTAAACCTATATTCAAAAAAGTTACTATTGAAGAGGGAATTAATATTATTAAACAAACCCTTGCTAAAACAAGTGGCCTGTTAGCTAGAGAAGGTGCAAAAATATTAGGAGTTGCTATTTTATCTTCAAGTACAAGTCCTTCCCTTTATTTTGATAAAAAACTAAAGAAAAAGTTAGGGTTACTCTCCTATATTTATTTAAATCACATATTTAAAGTTGAAGATATTACTAATAATGCCACAATCAAAATTGAGCTACTAGCTATAACAAAAGGAGCTAGAGGACAGGGTATTGGATCTAAAATATTAAGTGAAATTGTAAAATATTCAAGGACAAACAAATATAAGAAAATTCTATTAGAAGTTGTAGACACTAATCCAAGAGCTAAAATTCTTTACAAAAGAATAGGTTTCAAAACAACTAAAACATATCGTTCAGGTATTTTTACCAAAGCCTTTGGATTTGGCGGTTATGATGATATGTGCTTGAAAATTCAGAAAAAGAATAAATTAGTATAAACAAAATTCATACAAAAAATTATTATTCTGAGTTTACCTCAAAGAATTATTTAGCCAAATTGATTGAAAGAGATGAGCCTACATTAACTTATACTTGAGTTGGTATTATTGGATAATTGGCTATCCATCTTAAAAAAGAAGATACTCAAAAGGTCTGAGAATGAATGAAATAAAACTTCTAATTCACTATCATAAATCATCACTTATCTAAAGATCTTCAACAGATGGGGATAAAACATTTACTAAGGAATCTCTTTAACTAAAGCCTCCCATTTTATGGAAGGCCTTATTATAAAAATCTTTATTATTGTAAATACAATTGAAAAAACACAAGGCTCCCACATTTTTATTAAGGGAGCCATTTTTTTGGTTAGTGTTTTATTGACATTTATTATTAAAGTATCTTATTCGAGTGAAAATTCAGCACTTAAATAAAACGCTCCAACTATATAAGATTTTTCACTTATTGGTTTGCTTACAATATTTTGACTATAAATAATGTCTAAATTTCCTATAACTGTATCTATCGTAGAAACAAAACAAGGTTTTGCACCAAATTTATATTCTTTTGTTTTAATTACTTCACCAGCAATCAAATTAAATAGGATATTATCTTGGTATCGTTTTTTTTCTTCTTCTTTTAAATCTTCCTCTAAACTTCTGATATAGAAATAAGGCAATACTGATTTATCTTTTAATCGAGCATCTTTTACAACTTTTTCATAGGCGCTTCTATTTTCATATACCTCAAGGGAAGAGGGGAAAGCACAAAGTTGAAGAGCGACTGTTGTTTCGGTATTCATTTCTCCTTGAACTAGACCAGCATGTAATAAATTAACAACTAAAGCTGTTTTATCATCAATTGAAGAAAAAAGAATCGCTGGCAACTCAGTTGTTTGACCCAAGCTTAAAACAGGTTTTCCAACCCATTTATCTGAATTAATCAAATGTGAATCAACTCCAACAAAATCATAATCTTTACTATCTTTATTTATTCTAGCGACTAGCTCTAAACCCTCATTATAGAGATATGTTTTATAATCATAATCTTCACCTGAAATTTTTTCTATATTGGAAAATAAATCTACAATTTCATTTTGATTTTGTGAAAGTTCACTCAATCCTAAACTATCTAAAAAAAAAGCCATATTTGCCTCCGTTGAAACCTATATTAACAACAATTAGACTTGATGAAAAGTACATAACTCAATAGTATGGATTTCATGCATAATAAATTAACAAAAAAAGATGGCTTTCTTGATGGCTTTCCCATTTTTTTAGGCTATTTTTCTACTGCGATTGCCTTTGGGCTTATTTGCAGAAATATTAATATGTCCTTCTTAAATAGTGCTTTAATAAGTATTACCAGCTTTGCCGGCAGTGGTCAATTTTTAATGGTCAATCTGCTTTCTAACGGAGCTCTAATTTTTGAATTATTTGTTTCAGTATTATTAATTAATTTACGCTATATTTTCATGGGTGCTTCCTTAAACCAAAGATTGCCTGAAAATATAAATATAGTTCAAAAAATGATAATTGCTTTTTCAACAACTGATGAAATATTTTCTGTTGCTATATTAAAACCTCAAAAACTGAATTTCCCTTACCTTTTCTCCTTAGAATTAACGAGTTACAGTGGTTGGGTTTCAGGGACTATGGTAGGATATTTAATAGGAATAGCACTGCCTCATAAATTACAGCTTGCCCTTGCAATAACTCTATATGCTATGTTTGCATCTCTGTGGGGTTACGAGACAAGAAAAAAAGGTTTTAAAATAATCTTAGTTGGGTTTATATCTGCTGCTATTAATTCCTTTTTAATATTGATAGCTCACGTAGCTATTGGTTGGTCCTTCATAATTGCAATGCTAAGTGCTACTATTATTGGATCTTTTTTTATGGAGAGAGATGATGAATAATACACAACTACCTATGATAATAATAGTTTTTATTGCAGCTATTGCAACTATGATTCCCCGCTTTATCCCCTACTTTACTCCCATAATTAATAAGATTCCAAAAGTTATTACTGATAAACTTAAAATATTACCAATAGCAGCCCTTGGTGCATTAATTTTCCCTTTTTCAATTATAGATTTTAATCCCACCTGGATTGCTGCTGTTACTGGTATTGTGGTTGCCTTTATATTTGGATATTTAAGATTCAATATGATTGTTTCTATTTTATTTAGTGTTGTTGCAACTTACTTACTTCTAATGATATTATAATTGTATGTTTGATTTTCACCGCCATTTTACAAATGCAGATACACTCGATAATGCCTTCTATGCTACCATTTCAATAGAGCAATGGAATAAAAGTGCTAAATTTATGAGTTATGGTATTTTAGCAAATAATATAAATATTGATGTAAAAGAATTTGAAACTTTATTAGAGAGTGAATTAAATAAAAATAAAGCAGCTCATATTGGTGAAATAGCTCTTGATAAGAGATTTACAAATATTGAAGAGCAAATTTCTTTTTTTGAAACAAGTCTGTCCCTAACCTACAAATACAATAGAATTCTCACAATCCACATTGTTAATTGTAATACATTATTAATTGATTTATTAAATCAAAACAAAAATAGACTCCCATCCACTATAATTTATCATGGCTTTAATAAAAGTGTTGAATTAGCTAGGCAATTACAACAATTTAATGTGATCCCAAGTATCAATCCAACTGTAATGAAATCAAAATTGATAAAAGATATAAAACAACTTGATAAAATTGGATTCTTATTAGAAAGCGATTGGGATAAAGAGAGTGATGATAATTATAGCGATTATTTTGAATCTTTTGTAAATGATATAGAGGCTATGGGTGCATACAACTTTAAGGAAAAAAATAATGAGTTCAGATCAATTCTTGAGAACTTCTAGGTTAATTGGAGAATCTAATGTTGAAGCGTTACATAAAAAGAGAGTATTAATTGTAGGATTAGGGGCTGTAGGTAGCATGTGCTTAGAATCCTTAGCTAGAAGTGGAGTTGGTTTCTTTAAAATAGTAGACTTTGATGTTATTGGAGTTACCAATATAAACAGGCAAATTATTGCGACTTGGGATACTTTAGAAAAAGACAAAGTCGAGGTTGCAAAACAAAGAATATTATCAATCAATCCTAAGTGTAAAGTTGAAACTGTTAAAGATTTTTTTAGTGAAGAAAACGCTGATTCTCTAATTGATGATAGTTTTGATCTTGTTATAGATGCCATTGATTCATTAAACCCTAAATGTGCTTTATTAGCTTATTGTTATAATCATAATATAAAAATTATTAGCTCCATGGGTGCTGCTCTCAAGAGAGAGCCAACTTTAGTTCAAAGTGCAGACCTTTTTGATACCTTTGGTTGTGCACTTGCAAAATTGGTTAGAAAGAGACTTCGAAACAGAGGAGTAGGCAGAGGAATTAAAGTTGTTTTTTCCTCAGAGCAAACTCGATTTGAGCACAAAGATCCACAAAATGAAGAAAATAAAGATGCCAATGAGCAAATATTAGATAAAGGAAGGACTCGAGGTGTTCTTGGATCCCTTGTCACTTTAACTGGAATTTTTGCACTAAACTTAGCTCATCTAGCATTGAAAGAATTGTTGGACAATGATGAATTTGAAGGAATAGCGGCAGTTAATCCAAAAGAAAGATATCTTAAATAAATT
>CAZJGS010000167.1:0-4781 GCA_964545735.1 uncultured Spirochaetaceae bacterium | reverse complement strand
AACCAGAAAGAGATTTAACATTTGTTCCCTTTTGATTAGTGAAGGTGTCTAATTTATTCCAGTTCAACTTTAAATCATTCATAGCCTTACAAGTAGTGTTGTTTCCCATTTCTAGTGCGAATTCCCCGTTTAATTCTGTAATTGTTAATACTTTGTTATTCATGTAATAGTCCTTAATTTAGTTGATTTGTAGGTCAGTCGTGCACTACTGAGTACCCTTACCAAAAACCATTTTTTGAATTTCTTGTAAACCACTTAACACTTTTATAGATTTAAATCGTTGTATAGCAAGTATTTCTTATTAAATAAAGGAAATCTGTTAAGTACTTTTAAGAAAATTTCAACCGCTATACAAAGAAAAAGTGCTTAACTAATGTAAACATAAAAACTCCAATCAGTTTGACTGGAGCAATATATATAATTTGTTATTTGGAGAGAGAGGTAGAAGCTGTAGCTATTACATAACTTCCACTGCTTGTAGAAGTTTTTACCAAATGATAATCATCTTCATAACTCTTTTTAACATAAATTTGAGCTGTAACTGAACCACTAGAACTATTATTCTGTGCTGATACATATAAGAAATCAAAACCATATTGTTCCAATTTACCTGATAGTTCATATTCCCAAGGTAATGTTTTTGAAGAATATTGAGATGTTCCACCAGAGTCATTTTCTATAGTAAGATTTACTGTTGAAGCAGTTCCTGTAACAACATATTTTGCACTGTATTCTCCAGTCCAGAAAGCATCACTTTTATTCACATCTTTTAATTATTTCACATATCCAATAAAACCTGCACTCTAAATACATAGAATACAGGTTTTTTACTAAAACATGTGAATAACTATTTTATTCCAAACCACAAAGCTTGGAGAGCATATCCTCATCAACATCCCAAAATGCTTCATCTTGCATTTCAGGAGTATTCGATTCAACTCTATCACTTGCTTCTCGAAGCATTTCGATATCATATTTTGCATAGGTTTTGGTAGTTTGGAGATTGGAATGACCCAAAAAACGTGCAATTAATTCATACGGCGTATGAGCTTTTAATAGGTTCATAGATCTCGCATGCCTAAACATGTGTGGAGTAATTCTGGTAGGAACTGTTGAATCTTCTTTTCGAGCTAAACTAGCATATTTTGTAACAAGCCTTTCAAGATTACCAATTGACATCCGATTTTTTGTTCCATATATTACTGTAAAGAACAGAAAACTATCTTTATCCATATTGGGATGAAATTCTTGTAGATATAATTTTATTTTGACTACTATTTTATCACCAAGTGGTAGTTCTCTGTATTTGTCACCTTTGCCATGTAAAAGTATGGATGCACCAGAATAAAATAAATTTAAATCTTTTATTCGTAACCCAAGTAACTCTGATGCTCTAGCTGCAGTTTCATACATCAACATCATCATTAATCCATCTCTGCGACCTATTGGAGTATTTTTAGGCTGTTTGAAAATACTTTTTAATGCAGTTTCTCTAATCCAACCAATATTTGGTTCATTTGCTTTAGCAAATGGTATTGATATTATTTTGATAGCCCATGTTGCTAAATCAAAATCACACTCCATAATATATCGAGAATAGGATTTTATGCATGCTAATCGTTGATTCCTTGTAGATACACTACATCCTCTATCATCGATCCATTTTAAAAAGTGCAATATAAAATCTCTAGTTGTTATTTTTAATGTTAGCTTATAGAAATTTTTATTGGTTGTTTCCTCAATATAATCTCTTAATAATCTTAAACAATTTCTATAGGAAATTACTGTTTTATCGCTACGATTTAACTGATTAGGTAAATAATCAGTCAGAAATCCGCTTGAATATTCAAACAAAGGTGTTGTCATTATATCTTTTCTTTTTCTCATTTTTTATCCTCCGGATACAAATCTTCAAATTGAGCCATTTTAGCCCTAATTATAGGAAATGATGATTCTACTAGATGAACATAATAAAAGGTACTTTCAATATTTTCATGACCAAGAAAAGCTGATAGGTATGGTAATCTTTCATTGTAATCTACTTCTTCCTGGTACCAACATTCCAACCGTTTAACTACCATTGAGTGACGAAATGAATGAATTGTGGGTTTTCTTTCAGCTATAACGGCATATTTTGTATCATTCCAAATATGAGTAAATATTCTACATAAAGAGGTCCCTCTAAATTTAGTCCCTAAGATATCTGATGTGAAAAAATATTCTCTATCTGTAACAGTAGTTCTAATCCTTTCATCGTACATTTGTGCTACCATCAATAAATCATCTGGCATATAAACAAAACGATCCTTTAAATTTTTAGCCATTCTAATAAGAATTTTACCTGAATGGAAATCAATATTTTCACATTTAATATTTATAGCTTCATTAAGACGTACCCCTAGACTGTAATAGAATCTAAAGATTACAGGTAATGTTAATTTGATATAGGGTTTTTTAGTAACATATCTGTCTGTACATTCAAAAAAATCCAGAAGTTCCTCTTCTTTGAAGATATGCGGAGGAGCAACTTTGACAAAAGTTCTATTAGGTGCTATATATGCATTTAGATTATTTGAAATAAGATATTTAGCAAATTGACGAATTATTGATACTCGTTTGTTTGTATATGTTTTATTCTCTGTATTTTTCTGAACTGACCATCGAACTACAATTTCTTTGGTTAGTTTAGGAATTTTAATATCCATTTCAATACAAAGTAAATCAAAATATTTCAATATCTTTTTTTCAGAATCATATTTATAACCACATTGTCTTTTCTCTTCAATAAAATCTCTGAGTAAATTTTTGAATACACTTACATATTTATAATTTTCTTTGGGGTTTCCTATTTTTGTTAATTGATCTGGGATTTCAATATCAAAGCCTTTTTGTATTTTCATATATATGCTCAATTCTCTAGCGAGATAATGATAATTCTTTGAATAAGTTGATTGAGCATGCCATTGCTCAAAGAAATCACATGTAATTCCATTCAATCTTTTAATATTTCTTTTAATACAATAACAATCAATTGTATTCAGAACCATTTCTTCAGACTTATAACTAAAACCTTCATTCCTTTTAGAAATTATGAAATCACTTATAGTTGAAGCCAATACGCTAGCTCGAAAATAAGTTCTACTATCATAAGAAATTAAATAGCTTTCAGAATTGTATGAATTTAGATATCTTGAAAATCCTTTAACTATTAAGTAGTAATTATTATTAATTTTTCCCCTTCCTCCATTGTCTTTTAACCATTTATTAATAAAAGTTTCAGTGAGGATTGATTTGCTTAAATTCTGCTTTATGCAGTATTTATCAAACTCTAATAGATTTCTTATTCCTTGCTTATATGTCTTACCTTCTTCATGTTTTGAGCTAATCAGTGTGACAATAGAAGATGCAAGGACACTGTTAAATTCAATATTATCAATTTTTAACATTTAAAAGCCTCCGGAATCCCGATTTTATCTAATGTTAAAGCACAACCTTTCATCCTTTCTTCATTTAAACTAAGATAGGGTTTCATGGATTTTGTGCTTGTATGCCCAATAAAAGCTGCAGCAATAGGAAGTTCTTCCCCTGAATTTATAAAACGTGAGGCACAACTTTTCCTGAATGAATGTAAACCTTTGGTTTGATCAATCTCCCAATTTTTAATTAGTTTTTTTGAAGAATCGTAACAACTAGTTTTATTAGCTAATCCTTCATAAGGCTGCATATGTGAGATAAATATATAGGGAGAATTAGATTCTGGTCTATAATTTAAGAGATAGTCAGCTAATGCATTTCCTACAATGGCAGGAAGAGGAAGAAGTAATGGGACTTTTGTTTTGCATTGAGTAATTGAAATTGTTTTATCGATCCAAGAAATATTAGATTTTTGCAGATTAATAATGTCTATAGAACGTAATGCTAGATATAAAGCTAACGTTCCCATTGCATAGCTGCGATTCAATATAGCATTTTTAGTTTTCTTATTTCCTACGACTTCTAATTGTTGTTCATCTGATAGAATCGAAATTATTGGCTTAGGAATTCTGAACCTAGTGTTTATTGAATATTCTAAAGTATTACTTACTAAATCTGCTCTTTCCAAAAACCTAATAAATTGTTTTATTCTGTATAGATAAGCTCTTTTAGAATTCAAAATTAATGAATTCTCTTCCTTTGAGAAAGATTTACATAGTTCATTTGTTAATTCTTCAGGGATCAAGCAGCCTTTTTCTTCTAAGTACTGAATAAATTTAGTACATGCTCTATGTGTGAAAGAAATTGTTGATTTAGCCATCTTCTCAAGCTCTAATTCTTCTAAGAATAAATCTAACTGATGTTTCCAAAGATGAGTACAAGGTTCTTTTTTTACTCGATACAAAAAATACCTTTGTCGATAAGTGATGTTTCCTGTATTAAAACAGTCAATTATCAAATTCACGGTATGATAATAGCTCATTATTTTAGGGTAATTACCATCATGTTTTTTCATTTTCTGAGTAAGCCAGTCTTGGGCAATACTTTCAGAATATTCAAGCTTGCTAGTTGTTAGATACTCTAAGAACCGGTTGCAAATTCTAACGGTAACTGAACGAACAGCTTTGCTGTAATTAGTTTGATGGAACAATTTTACTTGCTCTAACGTTTCTTCAATAGATTGTTTTTTCATCTATTTCCTCCGTATAAATATAGTTATATTTATATGAAGACATACTCTGTAAAATTAATCAATAAAATAGTTATTCACATGTTTTAGTAAAAAACCTGTATTCTATGTATTTAGA
>CAZJGS010000166.1:0-4798 GCA_964545735.1 uncultured Spirochaetaceae bacterium | reverse complement strand
TATCGCTAAATCCGCGACAATGCAAATTTAGGTGGGGCACTTCATATTGTATATTTAAAGTTTTGTTTAACTTTTCAAATAATTTAAAATATCAAATTCAAAAAGACAATTTTTTTGGATAAAAGACACTAATTAAGTAAAATATAATAATATTTGTATTGTGAATAATTAAATCAAAAAGTATGTTAAAATTACAAAAAGTAATAAAAAATACCATATATAAGTAATAATATTACTTATATCGCTATAATTATACCAATTTTCTTGACAAGTGTTTTTGTAGAGGTTACCTTATCCTTAGTTTGAGGGATTAGGAAATGTATACAGAGATTGTAAAGATAATTGAAGGTGGAATAGTTGGGGATAAGGAGAAAGTATATAATTATACAAAAGTTCTTGTTGAAAAACTAGAGAAATCAGGTGATGCATCATTAGCTAAAAAAATACAATCAATTTTATCGAACAAGAGAACAAGAATGGTTTCATTAGATGAGTTTTCAACAAAACCTGTTGATAATGAAAGTCGTTTGGATATGGTCGATATCTTTATTCCAGATAAATCTTTTGAAGACCCAATATTGAAAAACTATATTCATGAAGAAATTGATGAATTTATTCATAGTTATGAACAACGAGATGTAATATTAAGGGCTGGAATTGATAATGTTAGTTCTTTGCTACTCTATGGCCCTCCGGGCTGTGGTAAAACAACAGTAGCTAAATTTATATCTTATAAAACAGGATTGCCCTTGGTAACTGTAAGACTAGATGGACTAGTATCATCTCTTCTTGGAAGTACAGCTAAGAATATTAGAAAAATATTTGATTATGCCTCAAAAAGAGAGTGTATTTTATTTTTAGATGAGTTTGATGTAGTAGCAAAACTAAGAGATGATAAACATGAGTTAGGAGAGCTAAAAAGAGTAGTAAACAGTCTGCTTCAAAATATAGATGATTTTAGTAATAACAGTATAATGATTGCAGCAACAAATCATCATGAATTATTGGATCCTGCTGTTTGGAGAAGGTTTTCTAAAATTGTCAAATTGGAGAAACCCAACAAAGAAGAAATCATTCAATTAATCAAATTATATACAAAAAATATAAAGTGTTCTGCTATAGAGAATATAAAAAAATTAGATTTATTAGCAGCTGCTTTCGAGGGTGTAAGCCATGGGGATGTGAAGACTGTAGTAAATAATTCGATAAAAAAGTCGTTAATTAATAACAAATATGGGATTCACAATTGGGATATGCTAGGGGAATTATATTTGTATAGGAATCATAGAATCATAAGTGAAAAAGATTTTATTATATATTTACTTCATTATGGAGTAACACAGAAGGAAGTAAGTGATAATTACAACTATTCTTTGAGAAAAGTGAGAGATATAACAAAGTCTACTGAATAATTTTTTTAGTGCCAGAATCTTCCGTTTGAATAAATTTTGCCATTTGGATGGGATCTTTCTTTGAACTCACCGTATGGCAATTCAATGAATTTCTGTAATTCTTTATCATCAAAGTATTTTGAGAAACCATTGCGCAAAAGTGACATTTTAGCTTGTTTATATGTGGGAAAGGATATTTCATCGAATACTCCGCAACCATCATTTTTTCGTTCAATAATTACTGCCCAATTCTGCTGAAGCATTCCAACTACTTTAATCCATGGATCTTGTGCAATTTTCTTTGAAATTTCTTTAAACATTATTACTCCTTTCTGCCTATATGAGTTAGGACAACCCTATTCTACATGATAATTTATGTAAGTGAACTTTTTTATAAAAATAATGGACTAGATATTGTGATATTTAGTTACTAATTAAATGAAGTGCCTTTTTTGTAACGATACGATGATAAAAAGGTTGATTTAGGTATATTGATTATTCCATGCAATGAGAACCACCGTTCCATATTAAGAGAACCACTAATATCATAAAAGGAAACACTAATATCTTAGATGATTCCACTCATTTATCTTTTGAATTCTATTTATGAAGGGGCTGCCTCTACTAGTGTAACTTTAATAAAAATGGCTCTGTTAGTATCTAAAAGTTGGTAATATTGGAAAAAGTTGGTAATTAAAGTAAAAGACCCCGATGAAATATAATATTTGTTCTGAAGTTCAATTAAATAATCTTAAAATAGGTGATATAGATGTATTGTTTAATAATTTAATCAATTTAAAGGACATTGATCTTATGAAACACTTAATAATATAACGGGTTTAAAGATTGAGTGAGAAAAGAATGAAATATATTACATTTTTTGTTTTAAATGGCAACAGAACCACCAAAAATGAAGATTCTGAAAAGTATTTGAAGTTTAGGGGTACAGAAAAATTGACATTTTAATGAACCACCAACTTTTAGATACTAACAGAGCCATAAAAATTAAAATAGTTTTCAAAATTTTGTAAAGTTATTGTAAATAGTTTACAAAATTTTGTAAGCTATTTGACTTGAGGCCTGTTTCGGAGTACACTATTGATATGAATGAAACATTACGCTTAATCATAGCACAGCAACAGCAGCACAATCTGATAAGTCGATTCCCAATTTTTCCCAGGGATATAGAAATTCTTCCTATTGATAGAAAGGCAACAATAATCATTGGAATAAGAGGCTGTGGTAAATCCACTTGGCAACATGAGAAGATGGCCGCCCTTCTTAACGAAGGGGTTTCCTTGGAGAATATTTGTTACTTGGATTTCTCTGATGACCGTCTTGATTTTCTTAGGCTCGAAGAATCAGATCCCTCTGTGATAAGCGACACTTACTATAGTATGTTTCCTAAAAAACACTCCCAAAAAGTTTATTTTTTCTTTGATGAGATTCAATATGTGAACAAATGGGCCAGGTTCATTAACCGAATACAAATAAATGAAAACTGTGAAGTTTATATTACCGGCTCCTCAGCGAAACTTTTGTCAAAGGAAATTTCAACTGAGCTTGGAGGAAGAACATTTGCTTGGGAGATGTTCCCCTTTTCATTTCGTGAATTTCTAAGAGCTGAAGGTAAATCTCAATCCATCTCTGATATCATAAATAGGGATGAAATTATTGGTGCATTCGATGACTATGTAGTTAAGGGTGGTATGCCTGAGAGTCTTATTCTTCCCAGGGACTCAATGGCTGCTATCTATTTTCAGAATCTGGTCAAGGATGTAATCACCCGAGATTTACTTCTTAGATACAATCTCACTCATCCTTTTCAGTTGAACAGATTGACGCAGATATTGATGAACATTTATTCTCGTCTTGTTACTGTAAATAAGTTAAAACAGCGTCTTGCAGGAGAACAAAATAAGCTTTCACCACAATTGATTAGTGATTATATCGATAAACTCAATGATTGTTACTTGTTGTTTACAGTACCAATACGCTCATATAATATGGCCGTCCAGGCCGTGAACCCAAAGAAAGTATATGGTATCGATCATGCAATGGTTCAGGCCTTCTCTGCAGTTACTTCTGATAACAAGGGCTTAGTATTAGAGAATATGATTTTCATAGAACTCAGGCGCACTTCTGAAGAAATATTTTATTATAAGACATCACGTGGAGACGAGATTGACTTTGCAGTCGGTCCAGACTCTAATATCAGACTTATTCAAGTCTGTTGGGAATTAGGAGATAGGGAAAGCACTAAAATACGTGAGATTAAAGCTCTTGTTGATGGGATGGAAGAGTTAGGACTTCAAGAGTCCTGGATTATCACAGCATATGAAGAAGATGAAATCAAAGATCCACAGACAGGCAGAGTCATTCATGTTGTTCCAGCTTATTCATGGCTGTTGCAGTGAGTAGTTTTTCTATGAATTCCTTCATGCTGAAGATTGTATTAATATAATAGCTGAAGCAATAATCTCGTTATAGTTATTATTAATTGATATTTAATTGCATAAAAATAAAATTTCAAACTTATATCCTGTCTTTGATCAAGTCTAGCTAAGAATTAATTAATTAGAATTATTTTATAGGCTCTTTTAGTAGCTGAAATGAAAAAGTAAACGGAACCTTTTTTGGTTTTGCAATACTTAATGCAATTAAAAAAATAATCAAAGTTGCGTTTAAATATTCAATTGAACGAAAAAGATTAATTTCTGTTTTAGCCATTTATTGAGTTGCGTTGCAACTTAGATTGATGTATAGTTTTATTAGATTATGATGGTCGTGTAACTCGTAAGGTTTAATTGCATTTTTATAAGGAACTGTATATTCACAATTTTTATCTGATGCAGTATAGGTGTTTGAGATGATACCTATCATTGAAACGTAAACATCATAATCATTTGTGGGCGAACGAAGTAGGTAGGGTTTGTGATATTTTAGGAATATCTTTTCTCTACTTACTTCTATTTTTTTATTCAGGATCAATATTAAGAGCTAGTTCTCTTGTTAATTTATTAATATAAGTATTAAATTCTTTAAAACTATCAAAACCCTCAATATCGTTAACTTTTACAAGAATTCCGGTTTCAGCTTCTATCTCTAAACTGGTCTTCTGATTCTTTATCTTTTAGAGGCCGTAATCTCTCAGCTAAAATTGTAACATCATAAAATTCATCCATTCATGATATTGTCAGTTAAGATTAATATCAAATCATTTACAACTTAATACAACAGTTTTTATAGTATTAGTTACCCGAAATTCAGATTTAAAAATTTATCATTTCGAAGCTGTAATATGAGCATTATTTTACTCTCAAGGATACTTGTGCGTTCAAGCAAGGTTCAAAGTTGATTATTCCGCGGGAAATGCACCACCTCTGCATGGGTTGAGCACCACCAAT
>CAZJGS010000165.1:0-4833 GCA_964545735.1 uncultured Spirochaetaceae bacterium | reverse complement strand
ATCGATTTGGGGGCCAAAAGCTCTCACGTGGGTTCGAATCCCACCCTCTCCGCCAATTATCACTTTTAGATGTTACTTGTAACGCAATCATTAATACTCTATCCAAAATTGCCAAAGCTCTCGATGTTGGCGTAGATAATTTAATACAAAAATAATTTATGGCAAAGATAAAAGATATTCCAAAAGTAGATAGACCACGGGAAAAATTCCTTAAAAAAGGTCCCGAAGCACTTTCAAAAAGTGATCTTTTGGCAATTTTGCTTGGGAGTGGGATTAAAGGAAAAAATGTTCAAAAGCTGTCTCAACAAATCATCAAAAAATTTGGCAAAAACTTTTTAAATATTACCGTTGATGATTTGCAAAAAGTTTCTGGAATCGGACAGGCAAAAGCGTTGCAAATCGCGGGAGCGATTTCTTTGGTCAAAAGATATTATGCGGATGAAAAAACGAACGAGATAGTCATAAAAAATGCTCAGAGTGTTTTATCTCTTACCTACGATCTGAAAGAAAAGAAAAAAGAATATCTTGTCTGCCTATATCTCAATGCAAGAAATGTTTTACTCAAAAAAGAAGTTGTTAGCATTGGGCTTCTTGATAAGACACTATTACACCCAAGGGAAATTTTTCATCCTGCGACAGAACTAAACGCTTCAAGTGTGATTTTGGTTCACAATCATCCGTCAGGAGATTCCTCGCCGAGCGAAAAAGATATTCAGATTGTTGAGAAAATTGCGCAAGCGGGAGAATTAATGGGAATTCCCGTTGTTGATTTTGTCATTATTTCCGAAAGCGGACATTGTAGCCTTTACGAAAAATTAAAAGATCAAAATAAAGGGTTTGATTATGTTGCGGACGGAGTACAAGGAACACTTTTTGACTTGATGGAGATTGAAAAACCTGCATACGAAGTTAATATTCAAAAAGTAGAAAAACACTATTTTCAATCACAAAAATCTAAAAGTCGGCATTTCCAACTGCAAAACAGAAGGTATCTGGGTAATAAATATAAATTACTTGGATTTATTGAGGATATAGTTTCTGAAAAATGCGGTCATGTAGATTCTCTTTGTGATATCTTTGCTGGAACAGGTGTTGTTGGTGAGAGATTTAATAACCCAGAAATCAAAATCATTTCAAACGATTTTCTTTCTGCAAATTATGCTTGCTTGCAAGCATTTTTGGGCGCTAATAAAGATATTCAAAAAAGTATTACAGAAAAAATAGATCATCTCAATAATTTGCGGAGCGATGAAGAGAATTATTTTTCGGAACATTTTGGAGGAACATATTTTTCAGAGGAAAACGCAAGAAAAATTGGAATCATACGAGAAGGAATTGAAAATATTGCAGAAAATGAGGATGAAAAAAATATTTTAATTTGCTCCTTGCTTTATGGTATGGATAAAGTCGCAAATACAGTTGGTCATTACGATGCTTTCCGCAAGAAACTAGACATGTTGCAACCGATAAAACTTTTAATTCCGGATATTGACTATTCCCACAATACAAATAATGAGATTTATAAAGAGGATGCAAATACGCTTATCAAAAAAATTTCTTGCGATGTTTTGTATATTGATCCCCCTTATAACTCACGACAATATTCCGATGCATATCATCTTTTAGAAAATATAGCAGAATGGAAAAAGCCAGAGGTTGTTGGAATCGCAAAAAAAATGGATCGCTCACATATAAAAAGTGCTTATTGTCATAAAGCCGCAGAGCGAGCATTTGCAAGTTTGGTTAAAGACGCAAACTGTAAGCATATTTTACTTTCCTACAACAACACGGGAGGCTCAAAAGACGGGCGATCAAATGCAAAAATGAGTGATGATAAAATTCTGAAAATACTGAATGATAAGGGAGATGTAGAAATATTTGAGAAAGACTACAAAGCCTTTACAGCAGGGAAAAGTAACGGGGAAAATAATGCGGAGCGTATTTTCTACTGTAAGGTAACAAAATAATTATGAAAAAACCTTGGTCAATTACAACAACACTACGAAACCCTAAGAGATTGAGAAGTTTCTTAGTTGTTATGCAACAACTTGAAAATTCAAAGTGGAGTCTGGAAAATCAGAAGAAATATCAAATTTTGTTAATCCAAAACAGAATTTACGGATATGGAAGTCGTCAGTTTTACAACGGGCTTTCTCAGGAGCAAGTTGCATTAATTGATGCTGCATCACAAGAAATTTCTTTTGAAAAAGCGGAAGAAATTTTCAATGCCAAAAATTATAAAGATCCTGCGATGCGTGGACGCCAGTCTATAAATCCACTCAAAAAAATAGGATTGGTTGCCATTAAAGGTGGTAAAGTATTTATCACAGATTTAGGTAAATTGTTTTTAAAAGATGATTTTGATCTCGGAGAAATATTTTTCAGAAGTTTTTTGAAGTGGCAGATTCCTAACCCTGACAGTCGAGATTATCCAGATACCGGAGATTATGACATCAAACCTTTTGTTGGGGTCTTACATTTAATAAATGAAGTAAATAAGAGATCTATAGATTTAGGAGAAAAAGCAAAAGGAATAAATAAACCAGAGTTTTCTCTTTTTTGTCCAACTCTCGTAAACTCCGAAAATATTGAGTTGTATGCTGAAAAAATAATCAATCTTAGAAAAAAATTAAAAGATAAAAGCAAGCAAGAACAAAAAATATTTTTTGATAACTATCAAAAGATTTTTGCTCAAGAATTCTTGGACACATCAAATCAAGAAGAAATCAACAAACTTTTACAGAATTTGAAAGATTATGGAGATAATACTATAAGATATTTTCGTTTAACCCGTTTTCTTTATATTCGTGGGGGTGGTTTTTATGTTGATTTAGAACCAAGAAGACGAGTTGAAATTGAAAATTTATTACATTTTGATAATGCTCAATCAAAAATTTTTGGAAATAAAGAAAAATATTTAGATTATATTGCTGATATTACAGAGCCAAGGCTGCCGTGGGAAACCAAAGAAGAATTTATTAAAATTATTTCTAATCTTATTGAAGATGTTCAAGGTTATGAAAAAGAATTAAATATTACTCCAAAGGAAATTTCAAACTACAAAAATTTTGATGATGATGAATTAAAAAATTATATTGCAAAATTAAGAGCATACAGAAGATTATTGCAAGATGAAGAAAATCACAAGAAATCTCAAGATACGGTACAGATTGAATCTTACATTAAAGATCTCGAAAATATTTTCGATTTTGACGATCGTCCGATATTGCTTGAAAAATTATCTGCCCTTTGTTTACATGCCCTCAACGATGCATTAAAAATACAGCCAAACTATCCTGTTGGAGATGATAACGAACCAACTTTTACTGCTCCTGCAAACACTCCAGACATTGAATGCTTTTATGAAAATTTCAATGCTATCTGTGAAGTTACAATGTTAAAAGGTCGAAATCAGTGGTACAATGAAGGGCAACCAGTCATGAGGCATCTGAGAGATTTTGAAAACAAACATTCAGATAAAACATCTTATTGTTTGTTTATAGCCCCTACACTTCACAGAGATACAATAAATACTTTTTGGACGGCAATAAAATATGAGTATGAGGGAAAATCACAAAAGATTGTGCCACTATCAATAAATCACTTTGTTTCAATTTTGAAAATTTTAGTTCAAATCAAAGCAGAGAATAACTTTTTGAAACATGATGAAATTTCTCGTTTGTATGATGAAATTTTAGATTCCGCAGCTTCTTTCAGTGATTCAAGCAAGTGGTTGCAAAGTATTCCCAATGCCATTTCTTTATGGCAAGAAAGCCTTAATTTTTAAAAGAAATATGAAAAAAAATGTTATTTACAACGGAGATTGTATAAAGATACTCAACACAAAAGTTGATGAGAATTCTATTGACCTTATTTTTGCTGACCCTCCCTATAATTTGTCTGGTA
Source organism: uncultured Spirochaetaceae bacterium (assembly GCA_964545735.1). Lineage (GTDB taxonomy): Bacteria > Spirochaetota > Spirochaetia > Sphaerochaetales > Sphaerochaetaceae > Pleomorphochaeta. The sequence goes on along the minus strand of CAZJGS010000165.1, from coordinate 927 downwards.
ATGGTCTGAAATGGAAAGGAAGCAAAACCGGTGGTGACTGGTTTATGGTCAACGAACATTGGGATAAAATGACCGCCTCTGAATACATGCAATTTACAAGGAGGTGGATTGGCGCTTGCTATAAAGTACTTCAAGATACTGGAGCAATTTACATTGCTTGTAGTTATCACAACATCGGCGAAGTGATGATTGTTCTGAAACAACTTGATTTCAAAATTAACAATATCATTACTTGGCACAAGACAAATGCTATGCCAAACATGACAAAGCGTGTTTTTACACATTCGACAGAATTTGTAATTTGGGCAGTGAAAGGAAGTGGTTGGACTTTTAATTATGAGAAGATAAAAGAAATAAATCCTCAAAAACAAAAAGATGGAAGCCAAAAACAAATGCGTGATTTTTGGGAAATGCCATTAGTCCAGGGAAAAGAACGGTTGCGCGGCAAAGACGGAAAGGCACTACACCCAACACAAAAACCAAAAGAAATGCTCAAAAGAATTATTTTAGCAAGTTCCAACGAAGGCGATATTGTCCTCGACCCGTTTTTGGGGAGCGGAACAACAACTTATGTGGCCCAAAAATATGGGCGTGATTGGATTGGAATTGAACAAGACAAGGGGTATGTAAAAATTGCCAAGCAAAGAATGAAGAAATTGATAATATAAACGATCAGATAAAAGTATTTAACAAAGATAAAACCAAGACATAATTTTTTTCATCTCCTTTAAAAAAAATGGGAGTGCGAAAAATTAAAAAAAGCTGGGCAGGGTTTAAAAATTCGCAAACGGATTTTCTTTAAAGAAAGTTTGAGCCTCGTCCAAGAAACACTGCCATAAATGTAATGTGGTTTCAAAACCCTGACCCGGAAAACGGAGAGATGTCCGAGCGGCTTAAGGAGCACGACTGGAAATCGTGTGTATGCCC
>CAZJGS010000164.1:0-4936 GCA_964545735.1 uncultured Spirochaetaceae bacterium | reverse complement strand
AAGAGAATACCTACTATAGAGTAGAAGTTTTTGAGTGATTTTCTTTATGCACACTACAAAGTAGTGTGCATATTTATCATTTTTTTAATCAAAAACTTCAATAAACTCGAATCCCTTAAAAGCTAGTTTATAAATCAATAGTTTTTATACATACAGGTGTATTAATTTTTAAAGTTGAAACTAATTGATCTTCAATTATTCCTTCATCATTTACTTTATACAATTCAATAAAATTGGAATCTTGCTCAGCCACTAAAACCCATTTACCATCTTTCGAGAAGCAAAAGTCTCTAGGACAAACTCCTTCGAGTCTTATATCCTTTATAAAGTGCAGATTACCATCTTTTTTAACTTTAAATTGTCTCAGTCCATTGGAGAAGCGATTAGAGACTGTGATAATTCGATAATCTTTTTTTTCAACAACTTTTAGGGCAGCAGGATTTGAAATATTCATTAATTCTGACATTTCAGTTGCACACTCTTGAATCAAAACCCAGTTTTCAGATGCTTGATCGTAAGAATAGTTTAATATTATTGAATTTAATTCGCAAACTACATAAAGATGATTATTAAAAGTTAATAAATGTCTTGGACCATACCCTTTTGGAACTTGAATTGTTTCTTTCAATAGAAAATTACTAATAGTTCTATCAAAAATATAAATTAAATCTGTTCCTAAATCTGATACAAATATTTCATTTTTATGAAAAATTAGACAATGAGGATGAGGACTTTCTTGCCTTTCTTTGTTGATACTTTTACCTTTAAATTGATAATAATCATCCTCTTCTGTATCTAGGTGATATAATCCAATATCCCCACTTAAATAATTAGTATAATAAATAGTTTTTGTTAAATCATCATAATTTACATGACAGGTCGCCTTTCCATTGGAACTAAACTGTTTTTTTATTATTTTATTCTTATAATCATAAACAGTTATTTCCCCATCTACGGTACAACGCTCAGAGCAAATATATAATTCATCTGTTTTTTTATTGATATAAAAATAGGAAGGGTTATCTATCTCATTTGTTTGATAATCAATAGACAGAGTGCCTTTTGTACCATCCAATGAAATAATACTAAGACCTGCACCACATGCTGTGGGTATCGAGGTTTTATTATCACTATAAGATCCAACAATAAACTTTTCCATTTTATAACCCCCATTGTAATCGCTTAAGATATTAATTAACCATTAATAAAATAATTAATGGTTATATAATTAAATATTTCTTTTTCTCTTCATATAAGTATTAAACATAACCGCACCAAATATTAATAAACCATTTACAACATATTGTAAAAATTCATTAATATTTAATAATGTCATTGCATTTGCAATTACACCTGTAAATAATACACCAATTAAAGTACCCCAAATAGTTCCAATCCCGCCTAGCATACTAGTTCCACCAATTACAACTGAAGATATGACTGGGATTTCCCAACCTTTACCAAAACCAAAAGTAGCTGACCTAACTTGGGCTGAGTTCATAATACCGGCTAAAACACACATTATTTGGATTGTTGATAAAACAAATAATCTAGTTTTCCAAACACTTATACCATTAAGTCTTGCTGCTTCAGCATTTCCACCAACGGCATAAATTTTTCTACCCAAATCAAGTTTGGTCATTAAAAAATTAAATACAAAGAACATTAACACTAAAATTATAGCAGGAAATGGAATCCCAAATATCTTCCCAATTCCTAAAAAAATATACCATTTAGGAAAAGCATTTACTATAGGAAACCCATTACATATTAATGCTGATAAACCATACATAATGTTTAAAGTTGCAAGAGTAATAATGAAGGTCGGCATATTAAATTTATCTCTAGCCCATGCATGCAAACTACCAAAAAAGAAAGCTAATAGTAAAGCCACTAAAATTCCAACTAATGCACCATATTCAATTGGCATTATTCCTAATTCTGCTAAAGTCTTTGAAACAAATGCAATAGTTACTCCAGAAAGAGCTACTTGAGATCCAATAGAAAGGTCTATTTCTCCTGAAACTATTACTAAGCACATTCCATACGCAATAACCCCTTTCATTGCCATATTTCTAAAAATATTCAACACATTTCCTACGGTTAAAAAAACCGGTGAAATGATACTAATAATAACAATCATAAATAGTAATAAAAGTTCTATCATATGATCTAATAAAAAATTATTTGTTTTTTTATTTGAAAATAATTCTAATTCCATTATACAGTTCCTCTCATACATATAGCGTATAAATCATCTATTTGTAATTCGTCAGGATTAACTTCTCCAACGACCTCTCCCAAATGCATGATTAAAATTCGATGACAAACTTCTAATAATTCTTCTAATTCTGAAGAAACAAAAATGCTTGAAATACCTTTTCGTGATTGATCCCACATTATTTGAAATATTTGTCCTTTTGCATTTACATCTATTCCTCTAGTTGGCTCATCATATATCATTATTTTTGGAAGATTATTTAACCAATTGCCAATAACAATTTTTTGTTGATTTCCTCCAGACAAAGAACTAACAGGGGCATCAATATTTGGTATTTTTATGTCCAAATCTTTTATTTGTTTTCTAGCTATTTTTAGTCTTTTTTTATCATCAATTATGTGATTATTCGATATTCTATCTAAGCAGGAATAGCAAAGATTATCTTTTATTGATTGAATTAAAATAACTCCCTGAGTTTTTCTTTCTTCAGGTGTTAGACCTAAACCAAGTTTTTTCATTTCGATAGGTTCAGTAGATTTATTGACTTCTTTCCCCTCAACTGTAATTGATCCACTATCAAAAGGATCTGCACCAAAAATACTTCTTAAAAGTTCTGTTCTACCAGATCCTAACATTCCTGCAATTCCTAAAATCTCACCCTTTTTAAGTTCAAAATTCACATTTTTAAATTTATTTTTTCTATTTAGATTTATAACTTTTAATATTATTTCATCCATGATTTTCAAATCAGAAGGTCTTTTGTTTGGTTTTACATCTCCAAACATCATTTTAATAATATCTTTATGCTCTAAATTACTAAGTTTTTCATTACCAACATATTTTCCATCACGCAAAACTGTAACAGTATCTGCAATTTCCCATAATTCTTGCAATCTATGAGAAATATAAATTATAATAACATCTTTTTTCTTTAATTTTCTAATTACTTTAAATAATTGTTCTGTCTCATGTGTTGCGAGTGCTGATGTAGGTTCATCAAGTAATAATACCTGAGGATTAAAACTCATAGCTTTAGTAATTTCGATTACTTGGCACTGCCACATACTTAATTTGTAGACTTGGTCGTGTGGATCAATATCTACTTCCATGCTTGAAAGTAGCTCCTTAGCCATACTAAAAGTTTTTTTCCAATCTATTATTTTACCTTTTTTTGGAAGTCTGCCTAAAAATATATTTTCAGCAACTGTAAGGTATGGAACCAAACTCAATTCTTGGAATACTGTAGCTATGCCATTTTCTCTTGCTTCAATAGGACTTGAGAAAATCTTTTGGTTATCATTTAAAAAAAATTTTCCACTTGTTGGTTGTATTGCCCCTGCAAAGATTTTTATTAAAGTCGATTTTCCAGATCCATTTTTCCCAATTAGAGCATGAACTTTTCCACTATCAAAAGAAACAGATACATCATCCAAAGCTTTTGTGCCTGGATATATTTTTACAATTCCTTCTGTTGTTAATTTTCTCATCTTTTAGACCCTATTTTTTTAAACTCAGAGTAGACTTAATATCTACTCCGAGTAATTTATTCAAATTACATATTTGATTTCATATCTTCTAAAAAACTGTTTAAGGTAGCTGTATCACCACGTTTTAAAGGAATTCCAGGAATAATATTTGTTTTCCCTTTCCCTTCAAAATCTTTACCCTCAATTAAATTTACTAAAGCTTCTACTGTCTTATATCCAATAGCAAATGGATCTTGACCTGTTACTGCTTGGAGTATATTTGTTTTATCTTTTAATAAACCAACAATTTGTTCTGATGCATCTGTTCCAAAAACAACAGTCTTTCCTTGAAGACCAGCGTTTTGAACAGCCATCACAGATCCAACAGTACCTCCATCATTTGCTGCAAAAATGATATCAATTTCAGGATTAGCAGATAAAATATCTCCAACTTTAGCAACAGCCATATCTTGTAGCCAAGCATCTTGATCAGCTACTATTTCATATTTAATTTTTGCATCATCTAAAGCAGATAAGAAACCATTAACTCTTTGTGCTGAAATTTCAGGAATTTGAGTTTTAAACTGTAGCAATCCAAGTTTTAATACTTTGTTATTAGAATAATTTTCTTTTATATAAGCTACTGCCATATCTCCAGTTTGGCGACAAAATTCATAATTATCAGCACTATAAGCTGCTGCAGCATAAGGAAAAGCATCGATTGCTGAATTACAAATAGCAATTTTTAAACCAGCTGCATTCGCATCACCTAAAATTGCAGGTGAAACAGTTGTATTCATTGGGGAAATAGCTACACCAGCAATCTTTTGAGCAGTATAGGTGTTTATAAAATCAGTCTCTTTGGATTGACTATTTGTTGTATTTGACAATTGTATTTCATACCCTAAATCAGCTGCTGCCGCTGCATAACCGCTAGATAAAGTTTTAAAGAATTGATCTTCTTGAAATACTATTCCTGCAATAACTTTACTTTGAGAAATTTTTGTTTCTTTATTTGCTTGTGCAAAAACAGAAACACTGCTTACTAAAGAAATTACTAGTATTACTAATAATTTTTTAAGACATTTTTTCATCATAAATCCTCCATTTTGATTTTTGATTGTATAACTTAATTAAGAATATAAGTATTCTCAATTCTTCCAATTTTTTAAATTGATAATAATCAATTTTTACAAAATTCCATATTTCGCAAACGCATCTGTTGCACTCATACCTTTTTCAATTGCAT
>CAZJGS010000163.1:0-5093 GCA_964545735.1 uncultured Spirochaetaceae bacterium | reverse complement strand
ACGTTTTTGCCAACTTTTTCCGCATTGCATCTCGAATGCATTAGTAATGAGGGACAGATGATTCCCTTGGCGACAGGAAGCAAGAAATCAACCGCCATGAATGAAGCCGTTGGTGAATTTGATGAACGACTATATTGATGCTACAAACCTGATCTGACTCTGTAGCGTATCTTGATCTCTTTATCCTTCGGGATCTTGACGTCAAATCTTATTGTAAACGCGTCGACCTTTTTGAATGAATGGCTGCTGCTCAATATCTCCCAGTTTTCTGTCATGGGCTCCAGCAGGCCTACCGTCGCGTCATCTTTCCTGTGATTTCTCAGCACAATTTCCCATTCGGATTCATACATTTTGGATGTTATACGCTTGAAATCTATCTGCGTTTTTTCCGCCGCTATGTCGAACGCCTCTCCCACCTTGAGCCTGACTTCCTCATCTTTCGGCGTGTGACGGATTCTGTCCTCGCCGATAAACTGTTGTCCGCCGCCGCTATCCGCCTTGTAAAGCCGCACGGTGCCTTCGGGAAGGGGCATGCCCAGTCCGTTATTAGACGTGTTCTCGAATATAATGTATACACCCGCCGGTAATTTTATGCTTTCCTCCGTGGCACGTCCCGTATACCGGCCTTTTGTCCCGCGAATCAGAAACTCTTTTCGCAGCGTTATGCCCGTTGCTTCGAGCAGATTTATCTGCTTTGTCTGCTGGTTCTTGATGGTGGTCTTCCGTTGCAGATCATATATATGGTATTCAAAAAAGCTCTGTTCTTTAAATTGAGGGGCGCCCGATTTTGCCATGCGTTCCATCTGATATATTCCATCCCGGGGTTGTTGCGTCACTCGATGAACAGCTCCGGCTATCAGTTTCAGCGTGGCGTTGCTGTACGTCGCGCCACTCTTATTGCCTATGGTCACCCATCCGGACATGCCGGATGATGTATCGTCTTTGCCAAGTGTCATGACATAATCAGCTTCCCATGTAATGCCGCCAGTCAAATAAGAAACCTCCAGGCGATGGGGCCTGGTAGTGCTGTTGTCGCAAAGCCAGGTTAGGGTGGGTTTTGCTATGAGATTCTCCGGTATCTCCGGGAGCACCTTTATGCCCGGATAGCCGAGATATATCTCGTCGTTGATACGGTATATCTGCCCCTGGTTATTGCTGAGCAGGACAGCTTCGATGGTTTCTTTTCTGTCCTGGAACTTGTTCTCGTCGATGATCTTGATCTTCTTGCCTACGTATTTATCGAAGAGTTTCTTCTCGCTGATAAGATCATATTCATAGTTCTGCTCAAGTACGCTGAACTTATCGGGATAGTTGAGTGATTGAACGTGGACGGTGACCGGCATAATCTGTGATGCCACATCCGTGAATCGAAGTTCCACCTCGCCCCGGGGAATCGTTACCTTTCTGGTATCCTTGATGAGTCCAAGATTGCTGTTGTAGACGGTTACCTCAACGTTTGTCTGGTCATCCGCCGTTGTTTTGGACACCGTTTCTCCTGCCTGTGCCACGGATGACAGAAACAGGATAATCAGACACAAAATTCCATACCTGGTTTTCATGATATGACCTCCTTATGTGCAGGAGCAGATTCCTGCGGTGGAAGATATGCTGAAGCGCGCCCGGCGCTTTGTACAATGCGTTGCAACTTACCATACTTTTGTTCGACGGTGGGATTTCTTTTTGCCCTGTTATATGATAAAAACCTTACGGTTGTGCGCACGAAATGCGGCACGTTTAACGGATTGGCGGGCGTTACGATGATGTCCGGATTCAATATATAATCGACTCGGGGGAGCTGTAATAGAATGGTTCGAACCATAGCGATACTGTTCGTCGGTATAGTTTCGATATCTTTCGCGGCTATATTCATACGATTCTGCAGTGATGTTCCGGCGATTATGATAGCCACGTACCGGCTCTGTATCGCGTCCGTTGTCCTCCTTGTTTTCTCCGCGATAAAGGGCATTTCATTCAAAGCCGTAAGCGGGAGAGACCTGTTGCTTTCGCTCGCGGGGGGCGTGTTTCTTGGCCTGCATTTTATATTCTGGACAACGTCCCTGAAATATACATCGGTTGCGAGCAGCGTGGTTATCGTCACCACGAATCCCATATTTGTCGGCATTTTTTCCTGGTTTTTTCTGAAGGAGAGGCAACCCAAAGCGATCATAGCGGGGATTATCCTGTGTCTTCTCGGTAGTATCGTAATCGCGGGGGGAGACAGCGGACTTCACGCGCTGGTCCTGCTTGACAAAAAAGCGCTGGTCGGTGATTTGCTTGCCCTGATGGGCGCGGTGATGGGAAGCGCGTATCTGCTTACGGGCAGCAGGGTGAGGGAACGTCTCGATATACTGACATATATAACGATCGTGTTCACGATGAGCGCCCTGTTTCTGCTGGCGACATCTCTTGTCATGGGCATATCTTTTACGGGATACAGCTCTTCTTCTTATATCTACATGATACTGCTGGCCGTTATCCCGCAGCTCGTGGGGCATACATCCATAAACTGGGCTCTGGAACACCTGAGGGCGGGCATGATCGCGATATCGATCCTCGGGGAGGCAATCGGCGCAACGATCCTGGCATATCTCTTTTTCGGTGAAACGGTGAGCGCCTTTCAAATCGCCGGAATGGCGCTCATCTTTACTGCTATTATCATAGCGTCACGCAAGGGGAGAAAAACGTATGATGTATGAGACATCTTCTATTTGCCGGGACATCAAAAAATCAGTTTGATCTCTCCGGATTCACCGCGGGCTTGCTCACCGTAACCCACAGGAAAATCTCGGGGGAAGTTCCGGGCACACAATGCTAAATTATTGAGTCGGGTATAACTCAAGCCAGCCGACGGATAAAGATAAAGACTAAAAAAGAGAATTCGGTAAAGCGGAATATTAAATCAATAGAGACAAAGAGTCATTTGTCAGATGTGTAGGTTTGACCCCTTGATTACGCGTCAAGAACTTAAATAAATATTGAAAATCTCCGTAAATAATGTTTACTACCAAGCGGCTCGCAGATTGCGGCCTATCGAGAAAATGCTTCCGGACAAAATGAATAGGAGAAGGTCTTATGAAAAGGGTAATGACATTGGCGTTCATTGTTGTTGTTGTGAGTTTCCTCATCACCGGCTCGGCATGGGCCAAGAGTACTCTGGACATCTTAAAAGAGACAAAGGAGTGTCCTTATTGTTGGCTGGTCGGGGCAAACCTGAGCAAGGCAGACCTGAGCGGGGCAGACCTGAGAGGGGCATACCTGATCAGGGCAAACCTGGAACTGGCAAACCTGAGCGAGGCAAACCTGAGCAAGGCATTCCTGCGCGAGGCAAACCTGTTCGGGACATACCTGACCGGGGCAATGCTGCAAGAGGCAACCCTGAGAGGGGCAGAGCTGGGCGGGGCAAAGCTGAGCGGGGCAGACCTGAGCGGGGCATGCCTGAACGGGGCAAACCTGAGCAGGGCAAGGCTGAGCGGGGCAAACCTGAAAGGGGCAGACCTGAGCGGGGCAAACATGTACGGGGCAAACATGTACGGGGCAAACCTGAGCGGGGCAAACCTGGACGGGGCAAACCTGAGCTGGGCAAACCTGAGCGGGGCAAACCTGAGCGGGGCAAACCTGTACGCGGCTACCTGGACGGACGGGTCGGAATGTAAAGCCGGTTCAGTTGGCCAGTGCAACAAATAAAATAGAAAGAGAGGTCAGGCCTTTACGGACTCTTGCCCAATTTATAGTGCTGTTCTCGTCAAGAACTTAAATAAATATTGAAAATCTCCGTAAATAATGTTTATTATCAAGCAGATTGCGGCCTATCGAGAGAATGCTTCCGGACAAAATGAATAGGAGGAGGTCTTATGAAAAGGGTAATAACATGGGCGGTCATCGTTACTGTTGTGAGTTTCCTCATCACCGGCTTGGCATGGGCCAAGAGTGATCTGGACATCTTAAAAGAGACAAACAAGTGTCCCAATTGTACGCTGACCGGGGCAAACCTGAAAGGGGCATTCCTGTACCAGGCAAACCTGAGCGGGGCAAACCTGAGCGAGGCAAACCTGAGCGAGGCACACCTGTACGAGGCAAACCTGCAAGGGGCAAACCTGACCGGGGCAAACCTGACCTGGGCAAACCTGACCTGGGCAACCCTTCAAGGGGCAAACCTGAAAGGGGCAAACCTGACCGGGGCAAACCTGCTCGAGGCAAACCTGATTGGGGCAGACCTGAGAGAGGCATACTTGGACAGGGCAATCCTGACCGGGGCAAACCTGAGCGGGGCAGACCTGAGCGGGGCAAACCTGGAACGGGCACACCTGAGCTTCGCAAACCTGAGCGGGACAAACCTGAACGGGGCAAACCTGTACGGGGCAATCCTGAACGGGGCAAACCTGAGCGGGGCAAACCTGAGCGGGGCAGACCTGAGCTGGGCAAGGCTGAGCGGGGCTACCTGGATGGACGGGTCCGAATGTCAAGTCGGTTCAGTTGGCCGGTGCAACAAATAATAAGGCTTTTGACGAGAAAAGCGGTTTATTTCTGAATAGAAAAAGGGGTCAGGTCTCAACCCCTCACAACAAACAAAAGCCCGATCTCTCATTTTGAGAAACAGGGCTTTAAGTGATCAGACCATAATCCCCCCGGTTACAGTTGTTCACAAGTACATATGATGCGTTCAAGATCAATAACTATGCTATTTCACTAACTCTATTGTAATATCTTGTCAAGAGATATTAAGGTGAGACTTTCGAACGGTAATCAACGATTTTGTTCTGAGATTATTTTGAGGGTTTGTAGGTGGCGTCAACAACCGGCACTCTTGACATTTCCCTTTATCTTATCTGAACAGTACGGGTTGAAAGCTACTATATAAATCCGCTCTCCTGATTTATTGACTTCAATAAATAAGGGGTAATCTCTCGGTACAGTCAAGAGTTGTTGATAAGGTAGGTGTAGCCCCGACAATGAGAATAACCCCAAAACCGCCAAAATGGCCTTTACATGTGGGGTATAGCGTGGGGTGGCTCAAAATTAAGAATTAAAAATGGGTCATGAATACATCGTAACCCCTTGATTATATTATGGAGGGCGATGTGGGATTCGGACCC
>CAZJGS010000162.1:0-5102 GCA_964545735.1 uncultured Spirochaetaceae bacterium | reverse complement strand
TTAATTTATGTTAACTTTATTAGGGGAACTCCTCTGATAATGCAGATTTACCTGTTTTACTATATTATTGGAACTGCATGGGGAGTGGAGAATAGATTTATATCAGGAATTCTTATACTTTCAATATTTGAAGGGGCTTATATTGCCGAGATAATTAGAGGTGGTATTGCAGGTCTGGAGGCAACTCAACTAGAGGCAGCCAAGGCTGTTGGCTTTTCTAAAAGGCAAACACTTTCTTTAATAATAATTCCTCAGATGATTGCTAGAACACTTCCACCGTTGGTTGGACAATTTTCTTCAATAATAAAAGATTCCTCCCTTCTTTCAATGATTGCTGTTATAGAGTTGACTCAGACTATGAGAGAGATATCGGCAATGAACTTCCGTCTCTTTGAGAGCTACTTATTTTTGGGGGTTCTTTATCTATGTTTAACATTACCACTTGCCCTTGTTGGGAAGATGCTTGAAAGACATTTTAGCTACGAAAATTAGGATATTCCAAATATGAAAATTAAAATAAACAACTTATCACACAGCTTTATTTCTCCAGATGGAAATAGTAAACCAGTTCTTTCAAATGTCAATTTTGATGATGAAATAACAACATTAGCACTCATTGGGCCCTCTGGTGGAGGGAAATCTACTCTTCTTAGAATATTAGCAGGTTTAATTAAGCCAACCCAAGGAGATTTTTCAATTGAAAATACTCATACGGGGTTTGTTTTTCAGCAGAATGGACTTTTTAAGCATTGGACGGGACTTCAGAATATAACAATTCCCTTGGAAAAAGTTTATGGATTCACTCATTTGGAAGCTCAAAATCGTGCTGAAGAGCTTTTAGATCGATTTGGATTGCTTCAAGATTCTCATAAGAGACCCTTCGCTCTTTCTGGTGGACAGATACAGAGAATAGCAATAGCAAGAGCTGTAGCATCACGTCCAGAACTCTTATTCCTTGATGAACCAACCTCAGCCCTGGATCCTGAATATACTGTCGAGGTGCTTGATATGATAAATGAATTAAAAGCAGAAGGTTTGAATTTTATAATTGTTACTCATGAGATGGGCTTTGCACGCAGAGCCTGTGAAAAAACTGCTTACCTGGCTCCACTAAATGAAGGTGAGGGAGCTGCTTTACTTGAAGTTGGATATAGCAAAGACATCTTTCTAAAACCAAAAACAGTTATGCTTCAGTCCTTTTTAGATAAGATTTTAATGTGGTAATATATTTTCTGTTTTTACTACTACTAAAAATCCTAAATCTGTAATTATATGATAATAAAGAGTCTTATTTAATTAAAAGCAATTATAAAAAATATGGCTTTAGAAAATGTAATGATATTTATTTGCTAGCATGGATTTGCATTAATATTTTTGTTAAATATAAATAGCTTATAATTTAGGTCAAGTATAATAATAATATTGACAAATTCAATATTTATAATTTATATTAAAGATAGATTATTGATAATAATAATAAAACTGAGCAGGCAATAAATCTTTGATTATAAGCCGGGCTACTTAATGAGTAGCAGCAGAGTGAAATATATACACATCTGTGGGACAGAAATGTTTCATTGGTGTGTTTTTTATACTAAAAATCATCAAAACAGATTAATCAAAGGTAAAGAGCTAATACTTAGGAGTTTAAAAATGGGAAATGAGCAAATCACTGATAAAGAACGGAGTCATCAAGCAAAAAAAGTAACTTTAATAGGATTTTTTGTAAATACGATATTAACAATAATTAAAATAACAGCTGGAATTTTAGGTAAAAGTAATGCAATGCTCGCAGATGGTATTCATTCCTTATCTGATTTTTTTACAGATATTGTTGTATTAGTTGGATTTAAATTTACAGATAAACCTGCTGATAAAGATCATAATTTTGGTCATGAAAAATATGAAACTTTCGCAACCTTTATAATAGGTATAGCTTTGCTATTAGCAGGATTTAATATACTTCAAAATGGAATGAGTAATGTATATAAAGTAGTAGTCAAAAATGAAATATTACCAAAACCAGAAATAATTGCATTGTTTGCTGCTTGTATTTCAATTGTATTTAAAGAGCTATTATATCGTTATACAAAAAAAGTGGGACATAATATTAATTCTCCAGCGGTTATTGCAAATGGTTGGCATCATAGATCAGATGCATTATCTTCAGTTGGAACCCTAATCGGTATAAGCATTGCATATTTTTTAGGAGATAAATGGATAATTTTTGACCCCATTGCAGCTATTGTAGTTAGTGTATTTATTTTTAAAGTAGCTTTTGAAGTTATGTTACCAGCTATAAATGAACTATTAGAATCTTCACTTGATGAAAAAGATGTTAAATATATAACAAATTTATTAGATAGTACTATCGGAGTTGAAAAATATCATAATTTAAGAACTAGAAAATTAGGCCCAAATATTGCTATTGAAGCTCATTTAATGTTTGAAAAAACTATTTCATTATATGATGCACATGCAATTTCAGAAGCAATTGAGAAACAATTGAATAATTATTATGGTAAAAGAAGTATCATAACTTTTCATCTTGAACCAAATTATAAGAAATACATAGAATAAATATTTAAAGGTTAGTTGTTGGTTATTGAAGAGAACTATTAATGAAGTTTTAGTAACTGAATAATTAAATATTATTTATAATAGGTAGTTTTAAAATATACCTTTTCTTGGAGGCTTTGTTATGATAAATGAAGAAATGCAACTTTCACTTACAAAAAGTAATGAATTTATCAGTTTGTTAAAAGCTAGATTTGGAGAAAACATGATTCGTCATGTAGATATTAAATGGGAAAATGTAAAAAATAAAATATTATTGAATAAAGAAAAATTAATTACATTATATGAGATGGTAGAAACAGGTGGAGAGCCTGATGTAATCTTTTATGACCTTAATAAAGATGAATACACTTTTGTTTATTGTTCAGAGCAAAGTCCAAAAGGTCGAAGAACTGTTTGCTATGATAATGAAGCACTTCAAAAAAGAAAGCAAAATAAACCAAATAGCAGTGCAATCGATATGGCGAATGAACTGGGTATTGAACTATTAACTGAAGAAGAATATAGAAAACTTCAGCAATTAGGAAATTTCGATACTAAGACATCTAGTTGGGTAAAGACTCCTGATAATATTAGAAAATTTTGGGGAGCCATTTTCTGTGATTGCCGGTATGATACCTTTTTTACCTATCACAATGGTGCAGAATCTTATTATAGCTCAAGAGGTTTTCGAGGTTCATTAACTATATAAAGTGATTCTTTATTCTATTATATTTGTTTATTTATAACAATAAATTTATATATATGTTTGTATTTTACAGTGTTTTTTGTGTACTTTTGTGATAACTAGTATTATGATAGATATCATAAAAGTACGAGTATATTTTTTTTCTTTCTTTAATATATTTGTATAGTTATCAAATTTTCCAGATAGAGGAAAGATTTAATGAATTATATTGAGAAGATTGAAAAAATAGCTAAAAAATCAAATGGTATGATAACCGCGACACAGGTATCAGAGTCTTCAATTCCTAGGCGTTGTTTAACAGAGTGTGTAAATAAAGAAATCTTACAAAAAGTGAGTCGTGGTGTCTATGTCTTACCTTCGGTTTGTGAAGACGAAATGTTTATTTTACAATATAAATATCCTAAAGGAATCTTTTCGTATGGAACTGTACTTTACTTACATGGTTTATCAGATAGAACACCACTTCGCTACACAATGACTTTTCCAAAAGGATATAATATTAGCGCGGCTAAAATAAATAATGTAGTATCCAAGATTGTAAATAAGGATAATTATCAACTAGGGCAAATCGAGTTGAAATCACCTTGTAATAATATTATCAAAGTTTATGATATTGAGAGGACCTTGTGTGATATTGTTAAGAAAAATAGTGATTGCGATATTTCAATTGTTAACGCAGCAATGAAAAGTTATATTACCTCACCCTCTAGAAATATTAATAAATTATATAAATATTCAAAACAGTTAAAATTAGAATCTCAAATATCTAATTATATGGAAATTCTTTTATGATAATAAAGAATCAATTAAACGAGTTGCTGAACTTCCTGTAAAGAGAGTTTTTCCAGCACATCATAGCTTGGATATAGAGCCTGAAATACTAAATAGGATGAAGGACGCATTTCAGCAGTTGAAAAATGAAGTTAACCTCAATCACAGTAGTGGAACCTTTGAGTATAAAGATTTTGCCATTTGGATATAATAGTCGAACTGCACATATAACTTATTTATTAAAAGTTACTTGGGAAAGTAATAAAATGATAATTGATTGTTATAAATATATGTCTCAAAAATACTATAATTTTTGAGACATTGACCTTGGTAAGGTGAAGATTTATCTTGGAGCTATTTCTACAAATAATAGTAAAAGTTTTATTTAGTGGCCTAATTAGAGATTAGGAAAACTTCTAAGCTTTAAAACTATTCACTATATTTTTACCGGCAATTCTTCCAAATACCAAGCACTCAGTGATAGCACAACTACCCAACCTGGACGCTCCATGTACTCCACCTGTTACCTCTCCTGCTGCGTACAAGTTCTCTATAGCATTTCCATCTATATCAATTACTCGTGCCTTCGAGTCTATTCTTATTCCGCCCATAGTAAAATGAACCTTGGGCCATAACCTCATTGCATAATATGGGGAACTAGCAATTGGAGAGGAGTTTTCAATCAGAGGTTTTCCAAAATATTTATCCACACCTTCTGAGAAATTTTCATTAAAATTATTAAGAGTGGTTTCAAGATCTTTAAGAGGTATTTTGTAGAAACTTGCGAGTTCTGTAAGGGTATCAAACTCTTTGACTACTTTTTTCTTTATACCTGCATCGATACTCCAGCCAGACTCTTTTACTGCTTTTGAATCAGCAATTCCTATGCATGGATGACCAATAGAAAGCAGTTGATCGGAGAGAATTTTCCGATCGGCAAGTTCATTTACAAAACGTTTTCCTGTATCAGGATCAACAATAATACCATATTGAAATACTATATATTCAGAAAATTGAGGACCAACTCCGTAGCCTTTTTCATCAGGTGATGCCCAAGGTCCTAGCT
>CAZJGS010000161.1:0-5110 GCA_964545735.1 uncultured Spirochaetaceae bacterium | reverse complement strand
GGCATTTCCGCCTGCGGTGTCTTCATGAGGGAAAACGGGGATGGGAATCCCTGCAGGCGATGAGTCTGAAAGTCTGGCTTGAACGGACATGGTCCGAAGCGTGGCCCGAGGAGATGCCCGCCGCGGATCTCTACTGTATGAGCCTCTGGAAGGATCTGACAGAGCGGATCGTCCCTCCTTCCCCCCTGACCGTGGACACAAACCTGTGCGCCGCCCTCGACGAAACCTACAAAATCATGGTTCGCCACGGTCTTGATCCCGCCTCCGGCTTCCCTTCTACGCCCCTCGTCGAATGGAGAAGATGGATAAGCGCGGCCTTCGCGAAGAAACTCAAATCAGGCGGTCTCTTTCATCCGTCCGGTTATCCCTCCCTCCTGCGCCGGGCCGTAAAAGATGGCAGAATAGTTCTTCCGGAGAGGATTACACTGGCAGGCTTTGAATCACCCGCCCCACTGGAGCGCGAACTGTTTGTAACGCTTGAGGAACAATCCGATGTCGAATACATGGATCTCCCGGCGCGAAGGCCGGAGAAGATCGAGGCGCTTGCGCTCCCCTCACCCGAGCAGGAGGTCACCTACCTGGTCCATCGCCTTGCCGGGGACGCCCTGAAAGTGCCTCTGCACCGGATAGGGGTTATTGTTCCAGACATGAACCGGTACGCGAAGTCGCTGGAGCGCAGCCTCAGGGACGTGACGGCCGATGCCGCGCCCCACGGTCTGCACTGGTTC
The DNA here is from genome assembly GCA_964545735.1 of uncultured Spirochaetaceae bacterium. GTDB lineage: Bacteria > Spirochaetota > Spirochaetia > Sphaerochaetales > Sphaerochaetaceae > Pleomorphochaeta. Next base: position 4,382 of record CAZJGS010000161.1, on the reverse strand, counting down.
AATATGACCAAAGGGATTCCACTCCTTGAAACACATCTTATGAATGCGGCCCTGCTTCCCCTGCGCTTTTTGCTGGAGGGGCAATCCCGCGAGCTGCTCCTCTCACTCTTTCTGTCCCCCTACTATGGATGCTGGCGGGGGAAACGCCATCAGATTGCCCGGGCCGATATAATCTGGAGGAAGAAATCTATTGACTCCGGGTTTGAAGATCTGCTTCGGGTACTAAAGAACGAAGATCGCCGGACGTACGATCTGATCCCACCGGAGACCCTTAAACACCTCTCAACCTTCTGCCATACAACGAATACATCAGAGAAAAAGAAGGGCGCCTTCTGGACGGGGCAGATCCAAGAGGTCTGGGCCCACCTTGGTTTTCCTGTAGTATCGGATGAAAAGGATACCGTCGATAAAAGGGGTCTTGATGCGATCATGGAGGAGATCGACCGGCACCTGTCCGAGACATGGATGGACGGACGCGATTTTTCGGCATGGCTGACGCATCTCGCGTCCCTCAAGGTAGTACAGATCGCCGCCGCGGAAGATGCCGGGATACAGATCATGGGAACAATCGAATCGCGTGGCCTCGATTTCGACAAGTTGTATGTCCTCGGCATGGACGACCGGTCGCTTCCGAAACCAGTGCGCCCCCTTCCCTTCCTCGATTCCACTGAGAGAAAGCTTGTGCTGGGAGGCACGGCGGAGAGCCAGTACGAATTTGCCAAGCGGGCCTTTGGCCATATCATGACACTCGCGCCGGACATCACGCTCCTTCGGGCGGAGCAGGAAGAGCTTAAACCCGTCGCCCCTTCCCCTTTCTGGCCAGACACCGAGGAGAAGCGATCCATCGACATCTGGAACACCCCCGACGCAGCATGGCTGAGAGCCGGATGGCTGCGTTTTGCTTATAAAGGATTACATGAAGAAATGTCGCTTGATCCTCCGGGAGAAACGTTTGTAGCCCCTGGCGCTATTCCAGGAACCGTCTCGGTAAGCCAGTTTCAGAAGGCAGTCACCTGCCCGTACCGCTTCTTTGTCGAAGCCATTCTGAAGATGGAATTATTGCAGGATATAGAGCCGGACGTCTCCCCGCGGGAGAAGGGAAACCGGATTCATAATGTCTTGGCGCTCTTCACTCAGAGGTTGAGGGACGAAGGCATGGATCTGGGTAGAGAAGGCATACTCTCCCAGGCACGGGCGCTACTTATAGAATGTGTGAACGAAGAGCTTCACAATGTTGCAGAAAAGCCACACTGGCAGGTCGAGCGGAGGCGCTGGATCGGTCTCGATGACAGCGAAGAAGCCGGGATGCTTACCGATTGGCTGGACCGTGAAATTGAACGCTGCCGGGAAGGTTGGAAATGCGTCGCGGAGGAGTGCTCGTTCGACACCCTCACGATAGCGGGTCTCCCCTTTACGCTTAAGGGGCGTATAGACCGTGTAGATTTCAGCAAGGATGGCGGTGTTCTACTATGGGACTACAAGACAGGCGAGACGCCCTCAACGACAGATATTGTTATACGTCTGAAAGAACCCCAGCTTGTCGTCTATCTCCTGGCCCTTTTGAGCGGACAGGTCCCCGCCCTTGATAGATATATTGATTCGGATACGCCCTATTCGGCCGGATACATACGCCTTAAATCATCAGGCGATATCAGGATATTTCCAATCAAGGGGATCGAGACATCCCTGGAAGACTGGAAAGCCGCCATGGCGAAGCTGGGCGAGTTGCTGGGGTCTGGCGAATTTCGCGCCGAACCCTTCCCCGTCTCAGAGGTGAGTGACCGCTACAAGACCTGCGAGAGATGTCCGGTCATAACACTGTGCAGAACAGGAGTACGGGGTACGCTGAGCGAGGAAGCGGAAGAGGAGACCCATGAAGAAACCAAATGACGACGGACAGCGCACCGCCGCTCTTGATACGAGCCGGTCGCACCACGTGGAATCCCCCGCGGGGTCCGGCAAGACCCTCCTCCTTACAAAGCGTTTTCTCAAGCTCCTCGGAGAGGTTCGCGATCCCTCCGAGATACTGGCCATCACCTTTACAGAAAAGGCTGCCGGGGAGATGCGCCAGCGCATAACAGGCTTTCTGAACGGCAACGCATCCGCGAGTGATCCCGACGGGGAGATGGCAGCCCTCGCCGAAAAGGCCCTTCGGGTACACAAGGACAAGGCGCATTTTCTTGCCTCGTCCGACACACTCAACATAATGACATTCCACGGATTCTGTAGTTATATCGCCAGGCGAGCGCCACTTGAAGCGGGAGTCGCACCCGATTTTGAGATCATCGACAACGACGATCAGACCATACTAATAGAGGAAACGGTCCAAGCCGCTTTGAAGGGCTTTTTTGCCTATCCAGCGACAGACAACAGAAGGAAGGCATTTGAGAACAGGCTCCTCTACCACAACAATAACTGGAACGGAATCTCCGAGGAATTCAGCGGCATCATAAAAACCAGGGGACGGTTCAGAGACCTGATAAAGATCATCCGGCAGGCCGGCGGACGGGGGCTCTCGGAGCTTCCGGAAATCCTGGAAGGACGCCTTCGTACCTACGTCGAAGGCCATCTCTATACCCTTATAAACTGCTTTAAGGAAACAGAGTTAGGATCACACTGGAAAGAGCTTATCAGCCATCTCTCAGACCAGGGGGCGCCGTTGGAGGCACTTCTGCCCGCGACTCTGCCGGGGGACTCCTGGGAAGACCTTCCTTCCTGGCAGACAGTCGCAAATGCCCTGACTACAAAGAAGGGAACGGCTCTAAAAAGATTGGGCCCAGCAGGCGGCTTCTACAGCAATTTCAGCAAGACAAAATGGGGGAAAATGATAACATCCATGGGCGAGCCCTGCGCCGCCGCCCTCGCCGAGATCAAGGTCCTCCCCTCCCCTCACAATATTGAGTCGGATATGGATCTCCTCTCGGACTTTATCGTCACTGCGGCGGATCTCATTAACCAATACGAGACCGCATGCAATCAGAGGCGCGTCGTTGACTTTGCCGGTCTGGAGCAGGCAGCGCTCCGGGCGCTCGAGGGCAGCGACCCTTCAGAGGTTCAGCTCTATCTCGATCACCGGATACAGCATCTCCTGGTCGATGAATTCCAGGACACCAACCGCGCCCAGTGGGAACTCGTAAGCCGACTTTGCGGCGGTTGGTCTCCCGGAGACGGGCGAACAGTCTTTATCGTGGGAGATCCCAAGCAGTCCATCTATTCCTTCAGAAACGCGGAGGTGAGCCTCTTCATGGAGGCAAAGGGTGGAATCCCCATCCCCGGAGGTGCTACGATCCCCCTCGACGCGCACCTCCTGACAACAAATTTCCGTTCCGATATGAAGCTTATCGAATGGATCAATGGCCTCTTCGGCGAAGTGGTGATGAAGAACCCGGATCCCACTGCCGACGAGGTTCCCTTCAGCCCCTCTGAGACGTACGAAGACAAGGACGGAGGCGCAATATCGCTCAGTCTCTTTACCGACAGCGACAGCCAGAAGGCGAAGGACACCGAGGCCGCATGGCTTGCCGGAAAGGTCAAGGAGGTCATGCGAACGGCCGGCGATGACATATCCATCGCGGTTCTCCTCTTCACCAGGAATCGGATCAGCCGCTATCTGAGCGCCTTCAAGGAGCAGGGCATCCCCGTTCAGGTGCGGGAAGGTCTCGGCCTTATGCAGCGCCCGGAGGTGATGCACCTCATGAAGATTGCCGAACTACTGGCAAACCCTCACGACGATCTAGCATGGGCGTCTGTTTTGCGTTCGCCCTGGTCGTGGTTCGACATGAATCTTCTCTATGAGACCGCCCTACAGGAGCCAAAAAGCTGGATTGAAAAAATATATCTGACCTCCCACTCCCATCCCGACATGGAACCCCTCACCAAGGCGATAGAAAACGCCTCACGCCGGGTTGGACGCGATCCCTTGGGGGTAACCGTCAGAACCTTTTGGGAAAACTTGGGCGGGCCACGCAGGACGGCATCGCGCTACGGCATGGCAGGTGTCGCGAACTGTATGCGCTTTTTCGAAATATTGGGAGACGCAAACGAAGGTACGCCCCTTGAAACCCTCAGGCAGGTAAAGGCCACGATAGGTTCCCTGTACGAACCGGCCGATCCCGCCGCCTCGCGCTCTCCCGTCGAGATTATGACCATACACAGGGCCAAGGGACTGGAATTCGACGTCGTATTCCTCCCCTTCATGGACTGGGCACCCCTTTCGGGCATACGGAATACCCCGCCCCCCTACCTGATGGAACGGGTTCCAGGTACGGAGGGCGAATATCTTATCGCCATGGGAAAGGACAGGAGACGGAAGGATACACCTCCAGTCTTTGACCTGTTGAAGAAGTTTCAGAAAAATCGCCGATGGGGCGAAGCAAAACGAC